>NZ_JBPVIS010000004.1:0-344406 GCF_051660965.1 Vibrio glycogenivorans
GACTTGTTCAACGGCTTGGATTTTGAATTCTTCTGTGTAGCGTTTTCCGCTCATAACAACACCTCAGAGTTTGTTGAATTATATAACTATTAAGTGTCTAGGGAAGTGGGGTCTTACCACAGTACGGCTTAAGTGTAGACAGTTACACAGAATTCAGGACAGTCTCTTCACCTTGACGCTTTTGGTTTGAGCATTGATATAACTAGAAATCTCAAACGCCAGCGGCTGGCTTAAGCGGTCGAGATTTCTATCGTCTAGGGTTTGAGTGACCCATTGGGCGGCATCGGCTATATGGCCGTTAATACTCAGATCGGTGTTCTTGAACCACTTCGGGTTGAACTCAATTTCATTGAGCTTAGATAGCAGCGCAACAATGTCATAGCGGCCAATTAAGCGGCTCTCTTCCAGTGCTTCAACAAGGGCAAATTGCCAATCTATTTTTAGCCTTTCTGCGAGTTAGTCGGGCGTAAAAATCACTCGATTAAGCGGAATAAAATAGGTGAAGCGGCTATTGGCTTCACCGACGATTAAGGTTTTCTCTGCGGATTTGTAGCGGTTATCAATCAGGTGTCAGGTGCACCTGCCAGTTCATTATAGCTACATCCAAACTCAGTTTATTTACCCCAGCTTGTTTACCCGCTTCTACTGGCAAACGTGGTAAATCAGCTTTAAGCCAATTGGTTAGCGCATTGGTTGCACTGAGTTGAAGTTGCATAAAGAAATCCTAATCTACCCTAAATAATGTTTTAGAGAGCCTGCCACATGTGACGCATCAAGTTGCAGGCTCCAATGGCCATCAAGGATGGGAAGACCAAACCCCCCTTACAAGTTCAAAATTTTCATACTGAAGCGAAGTGTTGTATGACTTGGCCTTCGCTTGAAACAAATCAGTTGGCATCGGCGTAATCTCAGTCAGCTCTTGAATCTGATCTACAGCGCCTGGCTCTGAGAACCCTCTGTCGTATATCAATCCTCCCTTAGCTGTAAACAAGCCTCGAGAATGTAAAAATCCCGAGCCTTGATCATCGGCGCAATACCAATACAACTTCGCGTTTTCAGGCATGGTATCCCTAAACTCAACAAGAGCTTGCTCTGTTCGCTCCCAAGCAGGTTTTCCATCTTCTTCCGAAAAAACGTGAAACTCAACTTCGCCTTTCTCACATAACTTCATCAATTCCAAAAGTGTCTTGCGACTACCGGGCTTAGTAGCGCATATATATGGATCGTAAATTGTTACCTTTTCTGCGCCAAAAAGAAGACCGGAAGCTGCACTTGCTAAAGACTCGGCTTCACGTGTGTAAAGAGACACATACTCAAAGTCTGCATCCTCTAAATCTATAAGTGACGGAACAAATACAGGCCGATCGTCGAAGGAGGCTTCAACTAACCGATGGAATAGCTTAGCATCGTGGCTATTTCTAGCAGCCTCTACCCAACCTTCTCCGTCAAACGTCCTTCCAAATGAAACTAGCTTGCTGGATTGTAAAGCTCTGAGCTTTTCAGTTGCTCTATCTAGTTTGGTTCCATCAAGCTCTGCATTGAGCTTCTGAGATACCTCTCTGAACCAGGCTCTAGGAAAACGTGATAACACTGCTCCTTTCTCGTAGCCCATTCTTGCTTCCAGTATCACTAGATCCATCAAAGAGCTAATTTGACTTGGCGCGACCGCAAATTCCAAATGCAACATCAGAATAGCTCCTCTCTTCTTTCTTCAAAGAAGCCATTTGGCCAAGGTGCATCAAACTCGCCTTCATCAGTTGTTCTAATTGGAGTTAAACGAGTTTTACCTTCGGATTGCTCACAGAAAACTATCTGTACATCACTCTTATTACAACCAAATGGTTCGTATTCGATCTCTTCATCTGCAGTTTGGCGGCGACGTTTTAACAGCCTCAATAGCAAATGTTCGCTGTGGGTCTCAACTAAAAACATACGGTCAGGATTTTTCTTAGTTGCCTCTAGCATCATATCCCCTAAGGCTAACTGCCATTTAGGGTGTATATGCAGTTCGGGTTGCTCGCACGACACGATAAGATCTTGCTCAAGTGACGCCGCTACAACAAATGGGAAAACTTGTGATACGCCAACACCAATGCTTGACGGCAATAAAGGGATATCAGTATGGGAGTCTTTTAGAATGACCGATTTTTCACTCAAACTTGCTTCGCCGTAAGCTGGAGCCTCAAAGCAATAATTGGTGCCGAAGAACTGGCTACTTATGAACTTTTCATTAGTTTTGGTTTTTACCCTTTCACTCGAAAAGGCGAAGGTTTCCCAACCAGCTGTGCCATCATACCAACGCTGAGTGTTCGTGCTTTTGTTCAAGACGGTAGCGCGTGTTGGCACAACACGCAACGGCCCAATATGAAGCAAGTCTTCAAGTTTATTCACTAATATCTTTAGTGGCGCAAACGCAGCCTGAGATAAGGCTGCCTCAGCAAACAACTGAGCAGCTAACGGATGGTCTTCATATACGTTAAACCAGTCGAACGGTGGATCAGACAGATCAAGTCTTTTGTATATATTCGGCAACGCATCTTGGCTATTTATGGAGACATCTTCCCACTGGCCAGAATCAAAGAGATTCTCGACTTTAAATGATTCATCTACCTCCCAATGCGGCAATGGTTGATAGTGAGAAATTTGGCAATCCGGTCGACCTGCTTGAGCGGTTGTCTTGAAATACTCAATGCCGTGGCTTTTACATACATATCGGCTGATGAACGTACGGTTTTTGGTATGGTCCCACTTAATATCTAACTCGAAAGATAAAACGTCTGTATCAGAATCTGTTGTGAAGCCCAAACTAGACTCTAACAGCCAACGTTCAGAGTCGGATAAATAATCATCCCAAATATCCGTTGTACCATCTCTAAAATCCAGAGTTGCCCCTATAGTTATGACACCATCTAGATCTTTTCCATGAACCAAGTTCTGAAAACCGCCAAAGTAGAGTGACTCCCCAGCGATTGAACTATATTGCGCATCAAAATTACGTTTAGCGACTACTTCATATAGATACAGTAATGCATGTAACACTGTGCTTTTGCCTGTACTGTTCGCGCCAAAGAATAGTGTGATAGGTGCAAGTGGAATCGTGGCCCTTTTTTTAATGCCTTTAAATCCACCAATCGTCAATGACGTTATCTTCATATTTAACCTTTTAACAATCTGAAATGCCTACAAAACGTTAACTGCGATCCAAGTCGACCAATTGGCGCTATTGGACACCTTGGCCAATTTATATACCTCAATTAGCCGCTTTATCTGGTCATGCGCATCTCTCATGAAATCAAACCGATGCATTCCACCGGCAAGGTCTAATCGCCAATATCCAAATCCTTGGTCTAGAGTAATCTCGACGATGTCACCAGAAGAGAAATGTAATTGTATTGCTCTTCGGTGCGGCACTTCGCGTTTGTTGTCAATTATGTTGGTATTTACTTTTTTTCCGGCCATATGAGTCAACCACGCATCAAATATTGCTTCGTAATCGTAGCGATCGTTCCAATCATGATTAACTGCAAATGGATTTCTACTTTGTTCATCAAAGCAGCTATTTACTTCTATTTGGCAATCCGAAGCTTCTCCTAGCACTTTGAGAACCTCTGCTAACAACAATAAAGAAACTGGACTTTGGAGATACCTATCTGAATACGAAATTCGCTTCAACTCACCTTCTTTAAGGAGCTTTTCCAATCGCTCATCTTTACTTTTCAATAAGTTAACAAAGCCTCTACCGAAGTTTGAAAGTGAACCATTTAATTCAGTCGCAATATCAACATGGAGCGCTCCTAACAAGTGGGTAGGCTCCATTGAGTCTAATTCAAAGGGGACTGTTGCTATTTCTGGTTCAGAATAAGAAACAATGGAAATATCTTCCGCTGTAAGCCAATGCTCCCCTGGAGTAGTTGCTTTAACATCGAGGTTGGCTAAAGTTGACCAACCACTGCTTGTTAAACCCTGAAAAACAATAGCTCCACACTCTTTTCCATACCTAAGCTGAACGCCGATTTTTTGAATTTCCCTTAAGAAACTCAGAATTTCTTCTGTAAATTCAACTTTAGGGACGACAATTGAAACAGCTATATTCCTTGCTAATAGTTCATGCAATTTCGATTTCATCAGGAGAAGGGATGTATCCCAGCCTTCAACTTCAGAAGAAAGAACAAACAAGCATTCCGATACCTTTTCATTGAGTAAATCGGATAGTTGCGCTTCAATAGTTTGTGGGCAGTATTTTCCATCCTTGATAAGGTTTTGGTGCATAGTCGAGAGTGATACATGGTGCTTAAAATCATCTCCTAACCATTCTATCGCTAACATGCGATCCAGTTTATCGGTATCGTGTTTCGAGTCGGACTCTAAAAGGCATTCAGGACAAAACGCATCACATTGCTTCCTACAATCAAGTTTTCTAACTAATCCTTTCAATATCTCAGATATATGAAACGGTGCTGATGTTGCAAACCCGGCACCACCACCCACACTGTCAAAAAGCTGTAACACTAATGCATGTTGATTATCACCGATAATTGTTGGCCTAACGCTATAATTGATTTCATTCGTAGACACTCCAAGTTGTTCGATTAAGCACTTTCGTAATGCCACAACTAACGTGGTCGCAATTTTCCATCCCTGCTCGTTATCAGGTATGTATTCACCCGTTTTGGGGTTCTTTATCACCAGTTCAAACACATCTGTTCGAGAGTTAATACCTAAATGAATAGAAGACATGATCTTGGCTGACCCGTCACAATCAGCGTGTCGACCTAATTCATCTTTATCGAATTTACTAGGGCGCGGTGGTTTATGCGCCTTTTCCAGGTTAAGTGCTTTTGGCAACTCACCTTTGGCTGTCATTGACTCCGCGCGGCCACAAGCCATACATAATGCATACCCTTTGCCCGACAATCCAGAACTATGATGGAAGACCTTGCCATTGGTATCCGCCACCATATAACCAAGTGTAGGCATTGGTAATGGTGTCGCTGTACCCGATGCAATAACCCAAGAAGGTTGAACGGGAACATAATTATTATTCGAAATATTATTGGTTGGCTCTCGATAGTAATCAGTGACAAAACCTGTAGGTTGAATCACCTTTTTTCGACAATCAGTATTGTCAGGAATACTTTGCCCACAAGCGATATTAGTACACACAAGGTTATGTGAATCAGATTGTATTTCTAGATCTGATTCGTAGCCTGTTTGGCCACAACGTTTGCAACGCCACGCTAAATCAAACTTCTGAGAGTCTTTCGCACCATCAACGTGGATTTTCTGCCAGTTTAAAGAAATACCTGCCGCTCGATGTACTCGACCATCAAGTACTATTTCTGCACCGGGAGCATACTCTCGAATTGCAACAGCTAGGTTTCGACTTGGTAACCCTCGATTGATAGAAACATTATCCTCTCGCTCAAGTTTCTTTAGGTTTTTAAATTGGAGCTGCCTTCTAAAATCGACGATATTATCAGTATCCAAGTTTACGACATCAGTAGGGAATCCATAGCCAGGTAGGAACGCTCTTGTCGCTAGGTCCCGAAGTAAGTACTCTCGACATAGACGGGACTTCTCATTATTTAGCTTATAAGCATAAGGCCCATCGGGATCAATACCGACCAGTTCATTCTCTATATATTGATATTCTTTTACCCAACGCGTGGTTATTTCTTCTATTCTCTGTGCTGAGTGCATACAAATTTGCTTCAAAGGAGCGTTTCTCAACGCAGTTCCTTTAACTAAAGTAGATAGCGCTGATTGAAACCTCTTGTCACAGGCTTTCACCCAATTAATATAACGTTCTGCTATAGATTTCTCACCATTAATCTTCGCGTTAAACCACTCAAGATCTAAGCTGAATTTCTCTTTACTCGTTAATCCAACTTCTTCAATTAGAAAGCGCCCCATCAAGAATGAGTTGACATGCCGCTGCACCAATTTCTCAGACGAAAATTCAACATGAGGAGCCGGTATAACAGTGGTAAATGGCCATTTAGGGTTATTAAAAACCAACGTGTCGTGAGGATTACTTTTACAAAGCGTGTAACTTATCGCTCTAGACTCTTTAGATCGACCTGCGCGGCCTGCTCGCTGAAGATAGTTCGCAGGGTGTGGCGGCACATTATTCATCACTACCGCAGTAATCCCCCCAATATCAACACCCATTTCCATTGTTGTTGAGCAATTGAGAACGTTTTTCCTACCAACTTTAAACTCATCCTCATAGATTTTAAGTCGCTCAGCAGATTGCTGCGCAGAATGTTCTGCTGAAGCATAGTAAAAACCACCCTCTACAGTTCGGTCATTAATGTCCGTCCACAAGTTCTGCTCTCTGAGTGCTCTCACTTCCGATGAGTTTTCAATATCCTTGCGCGTTAAAACAAGTGAAAGTAAGAAGTCGTCACTTCCTTCGAAAGCCCATAATGCGGGTAGTTTCACTTGTTCACATAGGTTGCCATCTAACTGGCCTTTAAACGGAATATAAGGAGTGATCCCTTTAAACGTAGTGTCCAGTAGCTTGTTTGTAATCGGGCATATGTAAGCCGAGTCCATCAAAGAAAAGCTGACATTAGTCAGGTCCAAACTATATTGTTTGTCTGCTGTTGAATCTTGTAAAATTTTGGAGCGGGTTAATGCGTTCCAAGCAGAAATCAACCAACCATTAACCGTGTCTTCCCCTGACGTGCTCGTTATATCAATTCCTGTGGCAACAGTGAGCAGAGTGATTATACGTTGTTGACGTTTACTGCCTTTTTTCACCAACGGCCAGCTCTTCGCTCTGTTTTCATCAGCATCACTCGCGTCAGGCCCTAGTAAAGTTTTCGGTGAAAAGTGCATGCCGATCCAACGAACCCATTCGCGATCAATGGTTACATAAGAGTTCTCGCGAACAAAAAAATCCAAACAAATTTTGAGATAATCACGCCAATCTTTAACTGTTAGGCCATAATTCCCCCAAAGCTCAGGTACAACATCAATTTTGTCCAATCCTGGGTAGACTATTTTGACCAATCCCTGAGTCTCTAGACTGTTTCTATTTTTTGGACGTCTTGCAAACTCCCTAGTGAGTAGCATTTGAGTCAGTCTTAGAGGCCCTGTCGAGTCATCAAAAATTTCTGGGGATAGCCGCTTGTTCTCTTTTAACATCGACTCTTTCAAATCATTATCTTGCTTAATAACAGCGGCCAGTTCAGACCAAGGGATCGTTTGAGGTAAAGGTATAGCAACCGAACTACTCACAACATCAATATACTGTTTTAGTGCCTTGGCATCTTCTGGCATGCTTTGTTCGATGGATGGCAACATCACTCGAAGTTTGTCGATTGGCATGCTCAAGTAGTCTTTTACTCTGGCGAGTAACGCCTCATCTATAACAACCTTCTCTTCAACATGCCTACGAAGCTCCTTAAATACTAAACCTCGCAATCGAGACCGCTCAGCTTCTTGCTGCATCCGAATAGACATTTTTGCCGTTCCTTGTCGGCTATCGGTGAAGGTAATTAACCGTCGTCCTCGACCAGGAACAGAATTAGGGCCTATCTTGGATTCTTTATCCACCTCAATATCTGGGCAGTACTCCAATACTGTTGGTACCGCATTCGCCGTATAGAATGGCGCACCTAGTAACCCTCTTCGTAACGCTTTACTGTGCTGACCCCTTCCTGAGTATCCGCATTCACAACATTGTTGCGATTCACACATCGATTTTGTCAACTGAATTGCACTTTTGTCCAGAAACTGCTCGTGTCCAACAGTGTCAAATCCCGTTAACATGTAGCTATCACTTTGTTTTGATCCAATGACGACTTGAGTATCACTTGCCGTTGTATTTTTGGAAAACTGATCGGAGCGCTCTTCATCTATCTCTTTTTCGGCTTCATCAAGTAGCGAGAACTCATCGTTGATTTTTCCTGTCCATTGTTGCAAGTGGCCATTGTGATCGGTTGCTAATAAATGAGGTTCGTTACAATCATTGCAAAACGCTAATTCAAGCACTGCTGCACCACAATGGCATTTCTGTCGATGCTCACTATAGACGACTCCAAATGGCCATGCTCCGTTCAGTTTGGACGGCTTTTTATTCGTACAATTGGGATCAATGCAGCACCACAAACCATGCAATGTTCGTTGGAAGTAATGAGCTCTAAGCTTTAAGAATGCCTCACTACTATGGGTTATTTTTGTCCCTGTACAAATATCTAGCCACCGGCTTAACTCTGCTTCGTTTAAATCATAAGGTTTTAATTTATCGAGCAATTCAGCGTAATGAACTGGGCCTATATTGTCGCCCGCTAACAACTCTCGTATTTTCACTGCTATGGGGGAGCCCGCTAAAGCAGAATATCGACGCTCGGATACTTCAGCGTTTCTACTGTGCTTCTTCTCTTTAGGCTCTTCACCGTCCGGCTCTATCGCTTCTATTTCACTAAGGGTTAAATTTGCCGGCGCTACTTTCGGTAAGTTAGGAACAACACGTCTCCCCCCAATGACGGCTACCTGCGCTACGTCGACATTAGCTAACCTAGCGAGGTATGTTTTTAGTTGCGTTTCCGCTTCAGCGCCCGCAATCGTAGCGGAAGTCGCAATAAAGCGAATATCCTCAGGCTTAACATCAAAAGCTTGCATAACACGCCTTAGTTGCAAAGCAAGTTCAGCGGCCTGGGAACCAATATACGTATGCGCTTCATCTAATACGATCCAACGCAGCTTGCCCTGTGATTGCTGGACAATGGGAGCATCTGCTTGCCTCACCAACATATACTCCAACATGGTTCCGTTGGTTACCAAAATAGGAGCCGGGTTGTCTCGCATCAACTTTCTAGAAAGTACTTCCTGAGGCTGCTTTCTTTGCCTTTGCCTATCTTGAGCTTTAAGGTCATTAGGTGTATTGCCGTTATACAGACAAAAACGAATATCACCCTTAAAGTGTTTCGTCCAAGCATTCAGTCGTTCTTTCTGCGAGTTTATTAACGCATTCAAAGGATACAAAAATAGCGCTCTCACCCCGGTTAGCGCACTGTTGGTTTGTTGTGTTTCTCGGTACAAATCTTCGAGAACTGGTACCATGAAACACTCTGTCTTACCCGAACCTGTACCACTGGTGATAATTTGAGACTGGGGGCGAGGGTCAAGCAAACCTCTCCATGCTTCTAGTTGATGTTTGTACGGCTTTATCTCTCGATTCAGAACATATTTACACTTGCAGCTACTGTCTCTTTTACACCCCTCTTTATGTGGTGCGACATCTAGCGCGTCTAGTAGCTCTGGGCTGATTAGATTTTTATATTCAGGGGTTGAAAGGTTTTCTATCGTTATTTCGTCTGCTTCCCAAGAGAACATTTGCTCAAAGACAGGACCGTGAACAAATTTTTCATCTGTTTCCATTCGTTCACTTAAGTGGTTTCTAAGCGCCGGATTATTAATCCCCAGAATACTTAAAGTAGATTCTTTTGCTCGGCTATTAGCTTGTGATTTTAGTGTGGAAAAGTAATGTTTCATCTAAGCATCCTCTTGAGCAAATACGCATAATGCACTTTGAAATACGGGGTTAAACCAATGGCGGTCAAACTCAACAATCTGTCGCAAATGGAAATAATCTATGGGGTAAAGCGATGATGACAGTTCTTCTAATTGAACTTTTCCACACGCCACTGCAGCTGCAAAGATAGGAAAATAAAGGACGCTCTTGTGGAACCCACGACTAACTTTAAAATGAAGTAGCGATTCACAATGCTTTTGGCACCATGTTTCTAACTCAAAACCAAATGCTGTCGGCCATTCACGGTCAGACAAGTGAACTCGCACCAAATCTTGGCTCCAATCAGGAAGGAAGTATTGAAACACAGCTGGTAGATTAGCCTTCAGTTGAGTAAATTGATCGTCAATTAGTGCTCTGCACTGCTTTTCAAACAATGGAGTAAATTCAGAAAGAGTATCTAACTTGCTCTTAACTTTGTTATCTACCACTTTTTCAGGCAGTCCTATATCTAGTAACATCTGCCGATACTTAGCAATATGTGACCGCCAAATGCTAAGCGGTATAAGCTCCCAGATCACATTGAATTCAACCTTCAAACGTTCCATTAATTGAACTGGATTATCGGCTTTAAACGCGAGTGCGGATAAGCAAGCCGTGTGTTTCACGATTGCTTTCCACACTTCAAAGGTCGCCATTGGAAGGTGAGAATAGTTAGCAAACAAGTCATTAATAAATCTCCAGCTACTGTGGTTAAAATCATTCGCTAACATTGGGAGCACATTGGTGATCGCGTTTGGGTTAGTTACTGGATGAAATAACGCAACAGCTTTATTTAAGGTTTTTACATCACTAGAATGTTCAATAGGCTCACAACTCGGAATAAATTTCGCGCGAAAAGCCAGCTGAGTATTGTTTGAAGGAACGATTAACGCTGGCTGAGATAACTTTGTATTTAACTCGAAAACGCCTGTCGCTACACCACTGGAATATCTCTGTTGAAGAGCATGCGGTTTTTCTGCAGGGTCAGCCAAATTAATCAACTCAGGCTTAACAATGAGATCTTGTTCCAGTTTTGTATTAAAACTCACCGTGTCATCTAATTGTTGAACTTCTGTGGCATATCGCCCAATAATCGTTTGTTGCTCTCTACAACCCGCCCCTCCAATAACCATTCGGATTTCATCATCTAGCTCACCAGATGCCGCCAGTAATTCTCGAATTCGATGACGAAATTCATATAGGCTTACCTCTAATACTTTATCTGTAACCTTGTACTCCCAAAAATATGAGGCATCACGCGACTTCATCGGTCCTTTCAATTCAATATGGTAACTAGCCGCTACATCTACACGTGGGAAAAACTGAATACGCGAACCTAATAGATCATCGATGGTGATACGATGAGCTAGGCCATTACCATGTTTATCAAAGGCTAACACTCCTGAGGCAGGAAAAGGTACCCGTACTTTTATCGGGTCAGCCATCAAGTTAGCGCTGATAGAAAGTATAATATCTGCTGGCGGTGCCCCTTTGGCTGTCACCTTGATTCTTTTGCCACCTTCTATGTTTGTTTGTTTACAAGTGACCTGTTCCCCTTCTATCGATACAAACAAATTTCGTTCACAATGAAGGTCGATATGGCCGCTATTGGCCAGCTTAGACGGCTTAAGCTCAAGGTGGAATGACTGCGGAAGAATAGCGAGTCGTTTACGAAGTATTGTGCGATTACCGCTCGCCTTTAAACCTACTGATTGGATACCAAATAAGCCAGCTTGATGCGTTTCTCCTAGTGGTTTATTACCTAACCATAATTCTGTATTGGCTTCCTGGCTGGTAATGGTTGGCAACCCCAGATAGATAGGCTGTCCAGTGCTAGAGTAATACTGTAATTTGGCACCTCGAACACTCACTTGCTCGGCTAACACTGCAGACTGTCGTGTCGATATTACATAAGTATCACACTCATCATCTTCAGTATAATAATCAACCTTAATTTCCCCACTAAAGTGAACAAACTGGCAGTGTTCTGTCGTTACTGATTTGCACAATTCTGGAAACTCAGCTTCGTACGTCGAACCTTTTGATAAGATCGCTTTCAGTTGATCTGCTTTAACATTTACACTGCCTTGTCCAACGACCCAATCATGCTCACCGTCTGACTTAAGCACAATGGGCATCTCATTGACAGCGAGATCAGAATTAGCGATTTCTTCACGATGAAGCTCAACGCCGGCTTGCAATACGACTAAGTACAGATCTTGCTCTATGGCTTGGCGACGAAATTCACAAGCAGGAGTTCGTAAAATAACCTTCGTCGTTTCTCCTTCAAAGGTAGTATGACCAATTCCTAGCTCTGCTATTACTCTATTGCCTTCTTGTATAAATAACTCAACTCGACTGTTAATCAATGCTTCGCGTTTAAAAGGCATAGGTGTTGCCTTCATCAATTTAATTTGAGCCACAAAGCCCAAATTATCATTGTTGGCAAGCCTTTGTCTACAGATAATTCGTTTTGTTTGTTGCGATTTGTCTTTTCGCTGAACGGAAGCTGAAGTCAGTAGGCCAGTGAGAAATTCACTTCCGGTGTCTACATCAAGCGGGATTGGAAATAGATCTCGCCAATTCGGCAAATGGGTATCTAAATGATTGGCTGGTTGCTCTTGTTGTTGCAGGTTGTATTCGTCGGTTAAACGCAGCAATAGCTCCGCCATATTAGTGATAAGATCAACCGTGGTTTCTTGTCTAAATGCCTCAGGTAAATGTTTCAGGCTCTCCGATACTAACTGAAAAGGCGATAGACCAAATTCGTGAGCATCGTCAAAAATCCTAAGAATACGTTTGAAAATTGTTTGGAAGCGGCCGCCTTCACTCGCTAGCAGCCCATAGGGCAAACCGCCCTCTCGAAAGACTGAACCAAGAAAACTATGCCTATCATCGTTATATTGGCTAACCGTTCGCCGCCAATATTTAAAGCCAGTTTTTATTACCTTACTGCGTTGGTTAGCATCTAACTCAAACCCTAAACTGTTTGATACACCACGCCAGCTCCATCCACCTTGATATTGACGGCGATACCATTCAGCACTAAAAAGGCAAAAAGCTGCACACCAGCTGCTATCCCCGTGTAACCTTGTCGGCAATTTTTGGTTTTTTAAACTGGTTCTTAAGTGATGATATTCGGGCTCTGATAGCTGATAAGTAAAGAGCGGCTTACCTGTTGGCTGGGATAGTTCTCGTTTCGTCAAAATGGCTCGTAGGCAACCATTAACCGAAGTAGAGCCGAGTATCGCGCTTGCAGGTTCAAGTGCGCCGGGGGACGTAGTATCCATAAATAACCTAACCTTAGTTGCCTAGCCTTAACTTTATTTTGCTAAGTACTTACTACTTAGCTGCTTTTGTATACAAGCTAATGCATTGCAACAAACATTCCAATTGGTAACAAATTGAATTCATGAGGAATAAGTAGGCAGTCACACTTTTAGACCGGAAGATAATTTACCGATGTGTAATAGTTTTTACAGATAAGATGTTCGTTGAATAGCCACTGTTGTGATAGGAGCAAGTGGGTTCGTGGCTTTGTTTTTAATTCCTTTAAATCCACCAAAGATAAGTGATGTTATTTTCCGATGTTTTAAATAGAAAGGACCTAACCTCTGATCAAAAAAGAGGCATCCGAAGATGCCTCTGAAATTTATAGCTGGCCTGAAAAGGCTTTTTGGGAAAGAGCACTAAAGTTGTCGTCCGAGAGCGAACCTGCATCGTTCAACTTTTCTACCTTATTTTTGACTAGTGACGCGATTTCCATAAATTGCAGCCTAAGACTTTTTGGGGGAAGTAGTATGTTTAGCCTTCTTAAGTCTGTTAAATGTAGGTGCTTAATTGCGACTCCTTTTGTACTCCTAAGCATCATATATTTCGTGGGATTTGAACGCAGGTAGTGGAATAGATATTCAGGTTCAATAAGCTCTTTGTTTAATTTAAACAAAGCAGCACTTTCGAACAGAGAAAATTCTTTATCAACTTCAACTATTGCAGGTGTACCCAATGAACCACTTTTGCTAAGAAGTACATCACCTTTTTCGGGATTACAACGCCTAATCAAGTCATTATGCTCATCCGTTGAAACAAATTTAGTGTCACTCCAATCAAGCCCCCAAGGTTTAATATTTTTTGCTGACAAAAACGGTACACCTTCGGAAGTATAGGTAGGAGTTTTGTGTGTTCCATCAGTAACCTTATGGGTAACATCTGCTAACTCCACTACCTCCCACCCCTTCGGATTCGTTACCGGATCACCAAACATATCCAAAAACACGCTGCGTAAGAACTCGTCGGCAAGGTCAATGGCTTGTTTGCGTTTCTGGCGAATGGCATCTGCTTTATCTAAAATGGCAGCAATGCGTTTTTGTTCTTCTAGTGGGGGAAGGGGGACCTCTATTTCCTCTATTCGAAAAAGTGCTAGCTTTGGTTGACTTGTCGCTTTTTTCTTTGATTGAATTTGGTCTTGCCCGTGCGTCGACAAAAATCGAATAAGGAAATCTTGATCAAGTAATTGATCATCTTTAATTACTAATTTAGCAGCGTTTTCTGTTAAATTTGCTCCATCAAGTGATGGCGGTATTTTCCCAACAATTCCTATACTTCCTGCGATTGAAATATATACATCGTTTTTACTAATCGTATACCTCTGGATTTTATTATGAGTTTTCTCACTAATATATTCCAACCCTTCGATACTCACAGAGCCATTTATAAAATCAGTAACTCGTATATAAGGATGCTTAGTTTCTGACTGGTGATAAGATTCCCCCTTAGGTAATCGCTTTCCTCCCTTTACATCAACTAGATTACCCAGTGTTACAATCGGCCAACTCATAGCATCGACTCCAACTCATCGAGGTCAGCCAGAATCTCATTTTCTAGGGCTTTGAGTTTGCCTAAAATCACCTTTGGTTCTTCGTAACTTTCTTGCTCATACACCACTTCTTTATAGCGGTTGACCGACAGATCATATTTGTTCGACTTGATGTCATCTTTGGCCACCAAGAAGGCTTTTTGCGTTTTGTCTGCCCATTGTTCAGTAGAGCCGCCTTCAACTACTGCCGCTTGATAGGCTTTGTACTGCTCAACCAAATCTGGCAAGTCGTTGTCTTTGATTGGGGTGCGCTTATCATCGAGCGACTTACCATCGGCTTGCACATCGTAGAACCAGACGTTATCGGTACTGCCACCTTTGGTGAAAATCAGTATCGCCGTAGAAACGCCCGCATAAGGCTTAAACACGCCGCTTGGCAGTGAGATCACCGCTTCCAACTGGTTATCTTCCACTAGGTGTTTACGCAGGGTTTGGTGCGCTTTAGAGCTACCGAATAACACGCCATCAGGGACAATGGTTGCAGTGCGGCCGCCCACTTTTAGCATACGTAGGATCAGTGCGACAAACAGCAGTTCGGTCTTTTTGGTTTTGACCACTTTTAGAATCGCAGGATCGACATCTTCTTCATCTAAGCTACCCTTAAATGGCGGATTGGCGAGGATGATATCAAAACCGTTTTTCGCTTCATCAGGGAAACGCTCAATAAAACTTTGGCTTAGGGTATCTTGGTAGTGAATGTCTGGCTGTTTAACACCGTGCATCACCAAGTTCATTGCCGCAACGCGAAGCATTGTTGAGTCAAAATCAAAGCCATGGAACATATCTTCATCAATATGCCAACGGTTAGACAGTAAGTCACCTGCGTATAAGTAGTTAAACACCGGGTTACCATGAACGTCGAGTACTGGCTTACCTTCAGTATCAAACGCTTGCTCTTTCTCTACACCTTCAGGCGATGAGTACTTTTCTAAAAGGTATTCGTAGGTCGAAGACAAGAAGCCACCCGTGCCACAAGCTGGATCACACACTCGGTGCGTTTCTTCTACATCGAGCATTTCAATCATGGCGCGAATAATATGGCGCGGCGTACGGAACTGACCGTTGATACCTGCGGTAGTCAATTTAGACAGCAAATACTCGTACAAGTCACCTTTTACATCCTTGTTTTCCAGTGGTAATTCACTCACTAGCTCAACCGCTTTCACTAACAGCGATGGCTTTTGGATCATTAACTGAGCATCTTTCATAAACTCAGCAAAAAGCGTGTCGTCACTAGTGAGCTCTTTAAAGAAGGGAAACAGTTCATCTTTTACCAATGGGTAAAGCTGCTCTGCCCCAAGGTGGCGGAAGTTTTCCCAGCGGATGTGCTGCTTATCATCTGGGAATCTATGTGAGAATGCCTTACCTGTACGAGCACTACGTTTTTCGTCGTTACGCTCATTCATATCAAGCATGCGGGCGTACATCAAATATGTGATTTGCTCAACTACGGTTAGCGGGTTGGTGATCCCTCCTGTCCAAAATTCTTCCCATAGTTTGTCAATTTGGCTCTTTAATGCGCCTGATGTAATCATTATCTATTCTCTATATTCTTTTATGGCAATTGACGCTAGCAGGTAGCTAGCGACAATTGTAATTGGTTGTAGTGTACTTAGCCGGTCCCTTTTGCCAAAGAGTTAATTCACTACTTTATCGAAACTTGCTTGTTTCTCACCCAAATGGACACTAAAGCGTCGAACAAACTGCTCTACTACATCCGCTTGCGCTGGGATTGGGAATACGCCATCTAAGCCAGCATCATCAATTTGATTGAATGGTGCTTCGTAGAGCTCTTCAATATCAACGCTACCGTAGCGACAGAGGTGATTTTTGAGCATGCCGATAAAACGTTGCTGTCTTGAGTTAAGTTGCGTGTGTACTTGCTGTACGAACGCTGTGAACTCACCTTCAATCGCCTTAGCATCCATCCCAACAATGGTACGCAAAATCTGGTCAAGACCTGCTGTTGATTCCGGAAAGAACTCTTTCAAAATCGAAAGGTCGACACTTGGGTTTTGTGTATGCACAAGCGCATTGAGCGTGTCTAAATCCGCTTCAGTTACCGATTGTCCAGCACGTATTTTCTGTAACACTTCATTAGATTCAAACAATGGCGAAAGGGTTTTTTCGACCTCTTGTTTATAGATCTGATAGTCAACCGTAACAATATCGGTTTTCACCTCTTCCGTGCGATATTCAGCGGCATCCTCTTTCACGTCCAATACGGGTGTTGGCTTAGGTGGCGGTGTCGCGCCTTTATCACGTAAATGAATCACCGTTCGCAACTCACTTCGACAAGCTTCTAATTCATTGTGGCCAGCATCGTTCCAGAAGTTCGGCTGCTGTACTTGCTTAATCGTACTGGCCTTGCTGCGCACTTCGTTAAGGTGCATCGAAAGTGTGGTAACCTTGTCCATAATCGGCAACGCAACAATATCGACCTTAGAGGGTTGCTTGAGTTTAATAAGCTCAAGTTCTAAGAACTGAAGATCGAGACGCAATGCTTCACTCTCGCCAGTAATTGGCTTCCATTGCATCAGCGGAGCGATTGTGGAACGGAGTCGCTCTTTGGTATCCGGAGCCATTTGGTGCAAGGTTTTCTCATCGCTTAACTGCGCTTTAATTTGCCAGTTTTCACGCACCTCGATAGTTTTGTCGTTGAGTGAATCGATATCGGCTTTAATCTGCGGAACCACCGCATCGAATATATCCATTTCAGCGCGTTTGAGCGCTTCATCAACCAAGTTTAGCCGTGCTTCAAACACCTTTTGCGCAAGAGACTTACCTTTTGCACCATCGTCTTCATCTGGGTTCATTTTGAAGTATTCAAAGTTGTTCCAGTGATCGAAGATCAAGAAATGCTTTTTATGTTCGCCTGGACCAAACAAGTTTTCACACAAACGAGTACCACGACCTACCATTTGCCAAAATTTCACTTTCGATTTAATCGGTTTAGCAAACACAAGGTTAATACATTCCGGCACATCAATACCGGTATCAAGCATGTCGACAGACACCGCAATGGTGATTTCTTCTTTGTTGCCTTCAGCGCTTTTGAAGTTGTCGATCAGTTCATCCGCTCGTTCGTATTTCGAGTGAATCACTCGGCAGAAGTTGCCACCAAGATCGGGATACATTTCGGCAAACAGATCGGCGATAAGTTCTGCGTGTTTGATGCTACGAGCAAAGATGATGGATTTACCTGGCAATTGATTATCTGCATCTTTAAGACCACGTTCCATCAGATTACGGATGATCTGGCGGTTGGTGTCTTTATTGAAAATTGCTTTATCAATCAGCTTTGAATCGAAATCGAGCTCATTCGGGTCGATGCCTTGATCTTCAAGCTCAGCTATCTGCTCATCAGTGAGCTCATTGCCTTTTATGCCATCACGCAAGAACTTGGTGGTATGAGAAACGACTTTGAAAGGTACAAGGTTTCCCTCTTCAATCGCCTGTTCTAGCGGATAGTTCGCCGTTGGCATTTTGTAGTCACAACCAAACAACTGGCTGGTAGAACGGGAGATCATCTCAACTGGCGTTGCGGTTAAGCCAACTTGTAGGGCATCAAAATACTTAAACAGCTCACCATACTTGTTGTAGATGGAGCGGTGCGATTCGTCAGCAATAATAAGGTCGAAGTGACCGACATCAAACTCTTCGAAGGATTGCATCATACCTGGGTAAGTCGCGATCACGATACGCGCTTTACTGGCGAGGTCTTTTTTACTTTTACCTTTTACGAACAGCGGCTCTTTAGTGAACTCATTAAATGCGTTGGCCGCTTGCTTACGAAGCTCTTTACGGTCGCATAAAAACAGGACTCGCTTTGCCCAACCGGCATCAAGTAAACGCTTAGTCAATGCAATAGAAACGCGCGTTTTGCCCGTACCAGTTGCTTGTACAATCAGAGCTTTGCGGTGTTTGTTGTTAAATCGTTCACAGACACGAGTGATCGACTCCATTTGATAGAGTCGTCCTGCAACTTCAGTATCTATTGGCGTGCTGTTGAGATCTTTCTTCAACGCACGCTGCTGGATAAGGTATTGCAAGCTGTCTTTAGAGTAGTAACCAAACAGTTTGCGTGGTACGTAACCCTGAGCATCATCCCATAACCAGATATCGTAGCCATTGGTGTAAAAAATAACGGGACGTTGGTCTGTTTGTTTTTCTAACGCATCAGCGTAAATTTTGGCTTGCTCTTGTCCTGCACGTGCATCCACGCGGGTTTTCTTCGCTTCAATAACCGCCAGCGGTTTTCCGTTGTCATCCCACAAGACGTAGTCACAACGACCTTTGCCTGATTGAGTCGGCTGGCCTTCTACTTCGTACTCTTTGGATACTTGTTCGGTGCTCACCTCTTCCAGCGCGACGTCCCAACCTTCACTTCTCAACTCTGAATCGATTAGACGTTTACGTGTTTCCGCTTCGTTAAAGTCAAAGCTGTTCTTCAACTTGAGGGTGTTGCGCTTTAGCTTGTCAGCTTTAGTTTGGTCAACTTCCAACTTGAGCTTACTTGCAGCCTGTTGTGCCAGTAACTGGGCTTCTTTAGCCTCTTCAAGCTCTTTTAACGCCTGTGTTAACTGCTCACTGTTCTGGGCAAGTTTTTGCTGTAGCTGTTTGTTTTTACGTTTGAATTCTGCTTTAGACTCACCCTCTAACGGAGCATTATCTGGTTGAGTGTAGCGAGGGCATTCTTCTTGTGAGCCATCGCCATAGGCGATGAAAAGCCAGCAACCAATTAGGTAGGACTCTTTGAGTAACCAGAGCGCATCATGCTGATTAACATACCCGTCATGAGCGGCTTTGTTTCCGCCTTTACGAACAGCGTGAAACTTATCAAGAATATCGTTGTGAATGATGGCAGTAAACGAGGCACTGGTCAGCTTGTCGTGTACCGACGCATTAGGCAATACAGGTAAACGTAGCTCTCTATAAAGATAGCCTACGATTTTTTCGACGTAGCAACGAAGCTTAACCATCGAACTTTGTGGATCAGTCACCGCATAAGCTTCAGCAAATGCGCCCAGTTCAGCCAGTTCTGGCCAGTCTTTTCTTAGATGTTCAAAGTTCATTGACGTTTTCACTCTTTTTGTTCTCCTGACCTCAATGAGCAATGGTTATGCCAACCGTGTTCTAGCCTACTCGTTTACTCTTCAATACCTAATTTTGTCATCCATCCGCTTAACGTTTGATGACTCTTTAGACCTAGTGCTTCCGCCGCTTTGGATTTATTATTACGACTATACTCTAAAGCTAATTCAACCGCACCTTTCTTAATATTATCAATGTATTGCTGTATATCCCCAGGTACAGAAAAATCGCTCTGTGAAGATTGGTTTCTGCCTGCACTCAATACTGACGATTGAAGGTCTTCGACAGAAATGGTGGTCGATTCAGACCATAACACTGCTCGATTCAGTGTATTCCAAAGCTCCCTGATATTTCCGGGCCACGAGTATGATTGTGCAAAATTAATTGCATCGGTGGAAATTTTCTTACTTTCAAACAGAGGATGTTTTTCGGCCTGTTGATTGATATCATTCATCAGAGTTGATATGAGCTCTGGAATGTCTTCCGATCTCGCTCTAAGCGGTGGCATTTCAATTACCCCAACAGCAAGTCGGTAGAACAAATCTTCACGAAAGACACCTTGCGATGTCATCTGAAATAGATCTTGGTGCGTGGCTGCAATAATACGCACATCAACAACCTTAGACTTAACGTCACCAACTCTTGTAATTTCTTTTTGTTGCAGCGCTCTCAGTAATTTAACTTGGACATTGAGCGGGAGCTCGCCCACTTCGTCAAGGAACAAGGTGCCGCCATTGGCCTGCTCGAATAGCCCTGAATGATCTTTATCTGCTCCTGTAAATGCACCTTTGACGTGACCAAACAAAATTGAGTCCACCAAGTTCTCTGGTAGCGCACCACAGTTTACGGCTCTAAAAGGCTTTTCAGCGCGAGCGCTTGCATTATGAATGGCTGTTGCCATGACCTCCTTGCCTGATCCACTTTCACCTAGGACAAGTGCAGGTAAGTCCGATAACGCAAGTCTGTGAGCTTTTTTCACTAGAAGTCGCATGATTTCCGATTTCGCCGTGATAGCTTCAAATGCCGAGCTCAATCTGGGGGCATCTGATGTGAGTGACTGTATAGCACTAGTGGATGTTCTAACGTACTCCGTCGCGAAATCGACAGGGATATCAACTTCTATTAACTCTCCTTTCGGAGATGTTTGCAGAAACTGGCATTTGCCAACGCTCTTGCCGAGAAGGACAGAAACTACCGTCATTGCTGGCGTTCCAGATGTGAGGTTCAGATAAAGGCTTTCTGAGCCAGCAGATACTTTACTCAGTTGTTTCTGCATCACTTTTGTTATAGCTGAATAGTCTATTGGTGACGACAATCGAACTCGTTGAATGGTCACTAAGGTCTTGGAACGTCCCGCGCAGGCGAGCTTTTTCTCCAACCATTCTTTGTATTCATGCCATTCATCTTCCCATGTACTGGCAAGGATAATAATACTGTCTAGAATCTTGCCTTTAAGTGCAATCGTTGCAATTGAGGCGGGATTATCCTGCTTCATTTGGTCAAGATCAGTTCTGCCAAGCCAAGTGAGTAACGTTGCCATTCTTACGTCCGTAACTATTTTTACTTATAGGAACAGAGTTTACAGCAATGAGCACTAAGTTGATATTCAACTACATACCAATTTGTGTCGAACGTCTCAAACCAAACGAAAACACAATCGGACTCGTTTTGAACTCCTATAGTGGAATTTGAGGAGGAACTTTATGTTTTTGCAAAGGCCAAAGCCCCACACTAACGAGAGTCTGGAGAGCTTCTGTATCAGGGTTGCTAACAGCAATGGATATGAGTATGTCCATCGCTTCCTTGAGGCTACAAAACGCTACCTGCAAGACATCGACCATAATGGCTATAGGAGCTTTCCTACTGATATAACTCGGATAAACCCATACTCAGCTAAAAATAGTTCCAGCGCGCGAACGGCGTCATTCCTGAAACTCGCTCAACTGACATTTAATGAACCGACTGAGCTACTTGGGTTGACAATAAACAGAACGAACTTGAAGTATTCACCTTCGACATCTGCCGTGATACGAGGTTCTGAAGTGTTTCCTCGTAGTTTGCTCCGCACTAACTCGATACCCTGCTGCCCTTTGTGCCTCCAAAAAGATGGTTATGCTTCCTACCTCTGGCATTTGGAGGGTTACGATCATTGCCACATTCACGATGTGCTGTTAGTCAGCACTTGTGACTGTGGTGCTGAATATGACTATAGGACATCGGGGATAAATGGAATTTGTAGCAGTTGCAAAAAACCTATAGCTACAGATAGTCGTGGGAGTAGCTGTGATGCTATATCCGTTGTAGCAAATTGGCTTGCTGGTTTTGAATCTAAAGAGCTACCACACCTCCCTCAAAGCTATCGCTGGGGCTTGGTACATTGGTGGATGCACCTTAATGACAATAAGTTCGACCATCGTTCATTCACCCATTTTTTCGCAAACTGGCCAAGTGCATTTCATTCAATGATCGACGATGAAATCGAGTTCAACCTTGAGCATGCTGTTGTCAGCACATCTGAGTTACGACTAAAAGACCTTCTAAGTCCACTATTTTTCAGTTCGATTCGGTTGCCTGAACGGAACCTTCAACACAATATCATCCTAAGTGAGCTTCTCAGCCACTTAGAAAAGCGTTTGTGGCAAGACAAGGGGTTAATCGCCAATCTTAAAATGAATGCGTTATACCAATCTAAGTAAAAATATGATCTAATTGAGGCTGTTACTTTCACGTGAAAATGGATGCTATGGACAGCCTCGATAATATTGATTTTAAAAAGCTTGCTAGCCAACAAAAATCTATCCAGATGAAGATGCGATTACTCGCATTGGCCCACTTCAAAGATGGTCATTCTCGTACCCAAATCGCTAAGTTTCTTAAAGTCAGTAGAACCAGTGTAAATAAGTGGGTACAAGTATTTCTTGAAAAAGGGCTTGAAGGGCTGCAAGAAAAACCAAGAACGGGTCGTCCCGCTTTTCTCAATGCTCAACAGCGTGAACAGTTAAGCCAGTTCATAAAGTCTCGAGCTGAAGATTCATCTGGCGGCAGATTAACAGGGGCTGATATACATGCCTACATCGTGAAAGAGTTTGGTAAACACTACCACCCTGATTCTATCTACTATCTGCTTAATCATATGGGCTTCTCTTGGATAACTTCACGCTCCAAACACCCTCGTCAATCGCAACAAGTCCAAGACGATTTTAAAAAAATTCAAAATTGAAACGATCCTTAAGATCCCAGGCCATATGGGGCTCGATAACGTCGATGTTTGGTTTCAAGATGAAGCGAGGTTTGGTCAGCAAAATACCACAACCCGTCTTTGGGCACAGCGAGGTTCGAGACCGAGAGCGATAAAACAGCAGCAGTTTGAATATGCTTATTTGTTTGGCTCAGTATGCCCCGCTAGAGGGATCGGAGAAGCTATGGTTGTTCCATGGGTCAACAAAGAGATCATGATTGAGCATCTCAAGCAGGTCTCAACGGTTACAGAGAAAGGTCGTCATGCGGTGGTCATCATGGATGATGCCGGATGGCATACCGATGATATTGCACAAGAGTTCAATAATGTCAGCATCATCAAACTTCCACCCTATTCACCAGAGCTAAACTCAATAGAACAGGTGTGGAGCTGGCTCAGGCAGCATTATCTTGCCAACCAGAGCTTCACTGATTACAACGATATCGTGTCGAAAGTGTGCAAGGCATGGAATCGATTCTTGGACAGTACAGATAGGGTTACCAAAATGTGTAGTCGAGAATGGATTAACCTGATTCCTTTAACAGTCTTTGGTTTCTGTCTCGTCTTTGTCTTAACCCATTCACCAGCAACAGACTCAAATGTGCATGCTTGCTCTTGCTGAATTAGGTTTTTCTTTTCTATCCGATCCAGTCTGGGGTCAATTCCTTCCTTGAGAAGTTTACGCATTTCAAACGCCTTATCACGAGCACCATTAACTTTTAGCATGTCTAGGCTACCCAACCCCAAGAAGGTTCTCTGTTTAGTCCCAGGCTTAGTGTAACGAAACTCCCAATATTTGAGGTTGTTAGGTTTTACCAACAGATAGAGACCACCACCATCCGGTAAACGATAGCTACGATCTCGACCCTGTGCTTGTTCAATTTCCTTATCTTTCAAACGATGTATCAAGTGTGACATATTGCCCCCTAGGTATGACAAAGCAATGCTCAGAAAAAGTTAGTTTTTTCGAATCATACCACTAAAATATAAATCTCTGATTTATCGACACAATAATCGCCATACGCTCTAATTTATGAGCAATTTGAGACTTTTATAGGGCTAAAAAAACACATTCAAATGGTATGATTCCGAAGTTGATAGTGATTAAATCATACACATTGTCATACCACAAAACGGCGAACGAACTAGGGTTTCTTTGGACGTTATCGAACGATAACATATTGATTTTTAGAAGTTAAAGGCATAAAAAAAGACGTCCAAGGACGTCTTTCTTCTAGAATGTGGCGGTGAGTGAGAGATTCGAACTCTCGATACGTTGCCGTATACACACTTTCCAGGCGTGCTCCTTCAGCCACTCGGACAACTCACCGTATTTTGATTGGGTTGGCATCGTGTGCCAACGAGGCGCTAATTTAATGATTCGGAGGTCTTTGGTCAAGCAGATATTGGAAAAAAATCGGCTTTTGCGTACCAAGTGGCGATTATTTAGCTATCTCGCTGATTGATTGAGCAATTTACACTGATTGACGCTGATAACCAGGAACACGGAACCAGCGACGGCACATGTCTAGGAAGTAGCCGTACAGGACGCCCATACCGCACGATACCACTGCGTTACTAGAAACTGCGGTAATGATCTGCTCGCTTGATGCGCCAACGGCCAGCAAGATAAGTGCGTAAACCGGTGATTGGAACAGCACGTAAGCAACCAAGTCTGAGATATTACGCATTAGCGCCGTCTCAGAGATTCGTTTGCCTTGGCGCAAGCAAAAATCACGGAACAGGCCATATGGGAAAGCAATCGCAATATTGACTGGGATAGAGAGTGTTCTTGAGGCCAGTGACTGTTGGAATGTCATTCCTGATATCAGGATTTCAATGACCATCCCAGTGACAAAACAAAAAACCACCATAGCAAAAGTATCTGCTGCTGCGTTGCGAATACAGAACGGCGCTCGCGCTTTCATTCTCTTTAGGCTCCAATAACACGACTTAAAATCAGGTGCTTATCAATCAGCACCGGCTAAGCTCGGCTGATCAACAGGCATAAAAAAGCCCGGCCAATGACGACCAGACGATGGCGCTATTAGAACATAAAATATTTAGATTAGGATATTAAATATAAAACAAAAACCAGTGAAACAAACCATCTTTTGAATCTATAGTAGAATATATGACTATCAACTCAAAATATGCACAACCAAATTGTCCATCAGCTCTTTCGATGGTGGCTGTTTTTGCTCGATAGATAGCTGAAGTGACTCAAGCAATCGTTTGCCTTCGGTATTCTCGACGGGAAGCATCGGGAATAGGCTATCTAATGCCTTTTGAGCTTGATCATAGGCTTGATTGTCGATGGAGATACTCAGATCCACGACAACAGCCTCAAGCTCATCGCTGTAGCCAATCGCAGCAGATGAGTGTGCGTGTTGCTGGAACTGGCGCAGCTTATCAGCATAAAAGTACAGCGCATCATCCAGCTCTTTTTCTTTCATTGGTTTAGGAATAATGTGGTCAACACCCGCGGCCAACATACGTTGCTTGGTTTCCTCAAATACATCTGCGGTACAGCCAAGGATCAGGACAATACTCATGGCGTTATCTAAGCCGCGAATCCGTCTTGTGGCCTCTATGCCATCCATCACCGGCATGTGGTTATCCATCATCACCAAATCAAATGACTGATGAGTGAGTTTTTCAACCGCCAATTGACCGTTCTCAACCACGCAGATATCGAAAAGCTTACCTTTTAAGATGCCTTCAATAATGATCGCGTTAGTGCGGTTGTCCTCAACAATCAGGGCTTTAAGGCCCTTAAACGTCTTACTTTGCTCAATCGACACTGGAGGGGCTGCAGGCGTCGCGAGCTCTACCTTGACCACAACCTCAAAGCTTGAGCCAATCCCGACCTCACTATTGAGGGTGATACTGCCGCCCATGAGTTCCACAAGCTGTTTAACGATCGCGAGGCCAAGCCCGGTGCCTCCATAGCGACGGGTCGTGGTGGATTCTGCTTGCTGGAATGGAGAGAAGACCTTCTCGAGAGCCTCTTTGGTGATCCCAATCCCAGTGTCACGCACGCGGATACTTAAAAAATGATTCTCGCCGACGTGTAGCTCTTTCATGTACACCTCAATAAAGCCATGCGAGGTGAACTTAACGGCATTGTTAAGCAGGTTAAACAACACCTGGCGCAGACGCGCCTTATCGGCGTAATACCAGCGGTCGTGAGGCACCTCGGTACGGATCCTAAAGTCGAGGCCTTTCTCGGTGCACAGGGTGTGATAAACGCTATTGATACTGCCAATGATGTTGTCCAGCGGGAAGGCGCTATTATCGAGCTCAAGCTGCCCCTGCTCTATCTTGGAGAAATCGAGGATCTCATTAAGCAGCGTCATCATATGATCGCCCGAGTCATACAGCATGCGCATCATTTTTCGTTGCTCGGGGTTAAGATCGCTCTTGAGCAGGATCTGCGCGGTACCGAGCACCCCATTCATTGGCGTGCGGATCTCATGAGACAGGGTCGCTAGAAACGCGCTCTTGGCCTCTGTTGACACCTGAGCTTGGCGTCGCTCATCCTCAAGAAACACGGTTTTTTGATTAAAGCTATCAATCAGTAAACGGATCTCATCCTGGCTGCGATAGTCGATATCAATGGTATCGCTCTGTTTGCTGCCCTGCACACAGGTTGCGATTGAGACAATGGGCCGAATCAAATAGTGGCTCAGTAGATAGTAACCCAATAGGATACACAGCAAGAGGATTGGAATAACGCCCGCCTCAATCTGCGAGACCAGATGAAAGACCTGATCTTTGACTAAGTACTGCGAGTTGACCACATTGACCTGCCAATTAAAATCCCCAAAGGTGTGCTGACAGATATAGATGTTCTCCACCACCTTGTAGTTGTGATGAATAATCGTCTCGCCAAAGCCATCGTTGAGCACCAGGCCGATATTGTATTGTTCTGCGTGCTGGCGAACACTCTCGATTAGGTCAACGAGGGAGATGTCTACCGTCGCGACACCGGCAAACTGCCCCTCAACATAGTAGGCAGCCGATGCGGTGATCATCTGAACATGGGTAAACGGGTCTATATATACCGGCGACCAAACAACCTCACCCGAAGGCAGGTTAATCGCACTGCGATACCATCCCTCTTGGTCGTATCCACCGCCAGCGGGGTTATTCCACGAATAGATCTGCTCAACCAGCCCATCGGCGGCACGGTTAAAGAACAGGCTTTGATAAACTTTACCTTGCTCGGTGTTCTTTGGCTCGGGCCATAAGCCGCCGCTGACGGCAATGCCGGTATTATTGGCAAAGGTTGAATAGAGCAGCTCACGTTGACCAAACGCACTTAGGCCGGACTCGCCGACACTGCTGATGTTGTTCAAAATAACCAAGGAGTTATTCAGTTGCTGCTCAATTTCTGCGGCCAGCAGCATAGTACGTAGGTCCAGACTATGCTGGAGTTGCTCGCGCACGGGCGGCTCCACCACCTTGTAGACCACGCTACCTATCACGGTAATGATAATGATGAGATACACACTGAGTGCGAATTTACTTTTTCGCCTTAATGAGGACGTCTGTTCCATCGGTATGCGCTATCCCTAGTCATGCTATCCATAGCTGTAATTGAGTCGTTCCACTGCGGCTATTGGTGGTGATTGTTGCCTAGCCTTTATTCAAAGCTAACTACACACGTCTGATCTGGCAAGCTATTTTGCCTGATTTTTCTGCCTTGGCTTGCTACACTGCCCTGTAAACACACTCAGCAATAAATGGAAACTAAAGTGACCCTATCTGAACTGATTGCAACGCACGAGCTGCAGGATAAGTTACTAAGCGAAGCGCAGACGCGTGGTTTTATCACCGCAATGGCGAGCGCCCCTTACCTACTTGAGGTCAACGAATGGCTACCCTTCTTGTGGGGCGGCGAGGAACAAGCGCCGTTTAGCGATGGCGCTCAGCTTGAGGAGTATATCCAGCTGGTGATCAACATCTGGAACGAGACCGGCCCTCAACTGCTTGAAGGTACGTGGCAGTGGCCACAGGCTTGCACGCTCGATGAAGAAGATATTGTCAGCGAGGAGACACGTGAGTTTTGTGAAGGCATGCTGCAAGGCTGGCAGCTCAGCCGTGATGATTGGGAAACTCTGATGCCAGAGGACAGTGAAGACAATGCCCTACTTGGCGGCGTGCTGCTTTCTCTCTCCATGCTATACGACCCACTGACATCACTCGCCACGCTTAAAGAGCAAGGCATGGAAGGCTTGGAGCAATTTGAAGAGATCTTCAACGCTATCCCGGTGATGATTTGCGGCCTATCACAGCGCGGTCAAGCGCTAGCTCAAGCGCAAGACGACTAGGCCTGAATAAAACAAGCCTCACAAGATCAAAAAAAGCAGAGCCAATCGAGCTCTGCTTTTTTATGCTTCAAAGACGGTTTTCGCCTTAACGACGACTTACGCGTTGCCTTTGACCTTGATATTCAACTGCTCAGCGAAATCCAGCATACGATTGAGCGGGATTAGCGATTTCACGCGCACTTGCTCATCAACAAAGATCTCGTGCTCAGCACCGCCTTCACGCAGCGCTTGCTCAATCGCTTTAAGGCCGTTCATCGCCATCCAAGGACAGTGAGCACAGCTGCGACATGTCGCGCCTGCACCAGCCGTCGGCGCTTCAATCAGCTCTTTCTCTGGCACTAGCTGTTGCATCTTAAAGAAGATGCCTTTATCAGTCGCGACAATCATCTGCTTATGTGGCAGCTCTTTAGCCGCTTTAATCAGCTGACTGGTTGAGCCCACTGCATCGGCAAGCTCGACAACACTCGCAGGTGACTCTGGGTGAACCAAGATAGCCGCGTCTGGGTAGACGTTTCTCATCTTGCGCAATGCATCGGCAGAGAACTCGTCGTGAACCACACACTCCGCATTCCACAGTAGCATCTCCGCGCCAGTTTGGTTTGAGATGTAAGAGCCTAGGTGGCGATCCGGACCCCAGATGATTTTCTTGCCTTCTTCATCAAGGTGCTCAACGATTTCTAGGGCAATACTTGACGTCACGACCCAGTCAGCGCGAGCTTTCACTGCCGCTGATGTGTTGGCATAAACCACAACCGTATGGTCAGGGTGTGCGTCACAAAACTCGGTGAACTTGTCTTCTGGACAGCCAAGGTCAAGTGAACACTCTGCCTCTAGCGTTGGCATTAGGATGGTTTTTTCTGGCGTCAAGATTTTCGCCGATTCGCCCATAAAGCGCACGCCCGCAATGATCAGCGTGCTAGCGGAATGACGGTTACCAAATTTGGCCATTTCCAAAGAATCACCGACAAAGCCGCCAGTCTCTTCCGCAAGGGCTTGGATTTCAGGGTCTGTGTAGTAGTGTGCAATCAGAACCGCATCTTTTTCTTCTAATAATGCTTTGATGCTTGCGACGTACTGCGCCTTTTCCTCATCCGACAGTGGCATCGGTTTAGGTGGGAAAGGATAAACAGTATCGATTTTATCTAGGATATGGCTCATGGCCCGGGCTCTCAGTGTTACAACGATTAAGCGATTGTACACCCTGTGAAATGTCGGATCAAAGGTTGCAAGGCAACAGGTTCCTTCAGCGGAAAAAACAAAGGCGACCCTAGGGCCGCCTTAATGCAAAATCAACACATTACGCGCTATTTGATGCGCTCTCTCGCCAGTTTAGCCGAGGCACTGTCTGGGTATTCAGAGATAACTTGTTGATAGTATTTTTTCGCCGCATCCATATTGTCATTACGACGCGCGATCTCACCAAGCTTCAAAATCGCGTCAGCACGCTTATTTGACTCTTTGTGCGACACCACCGCCGCAAAACTCTTCACCGCATCTTTATCTTGCTTCTTAGCAAAATAAAGCTGACCAAGCCAGTAATGCGCGTTGGCGCTGTAAGTCGAATCCGGGTATTCCTCTTGGAACTCCTGGAACGCCACAATCGCCGCAGAGTAATCACGTTTTTTCAGCACCAAGTCTACCGCTTCTTGGTAGGCTTGCTGCTCACCAGCATTCGATGTCGCCTTGCCACCGATAGGTGCGTCGTCCTCATCAGACTCGACAGGTACGACAGCGACTGCTGGCGCTTGAGTACGGACTTTATCGAGTTCAATAAACAGCTCACGCTGACGCTGAAGCATCTGCTGCAGCTCGTAGCTGTTTTGCTCTAACTGACCACGAAGTTCACTGATCTCCTGAGCCATCTCGTCCATCTGCATCTGCATACGCGCTTGCGTGCGGTTGCGACTTTCAAGAACGCGCTCTAGGCGTTGAACTTCGGTTTCAGCGCCGCTGACCGCTGCCGTATTGGTAGCGGTCGCCGTTACTGTGGCATTGGTCGCGGTAATGTCTGCGACAGGAGCAGGCGCGGCAATTACCGCACCCGACAGCGCAAGAGCTAAACCTGAAAGAGTAAAAACTCGACCCGTTGTAATGATGCACTCAATCGACATGGCATCACTCTCCTTCTATATATTATTAACCGAGCGGCTGGTTAGTATACCAGTACTGCGCGACGGTTTTGAGCGTAAGCTTCTTCAGATTGACCGAAGGCGATTGGCTTCTCTTCACCGTAGCTCACGATAGATACCTGATCAGGTTGAACACCTAGAGCTTGTAGGTATTTCGCTACTGCTTCAGCACGACGCTCACCCAGTGCAATGTTGTACTCAGGAGTACCGCGCTCATCCGCGTGACCTTCGATAGTCACATCTTTTGATGGGTTAGATACTAGGAAAGCCGCGTGTGACGCTAGCACTTCTTCGTAGTCGCCTGAGATAGACGCGTTGTCGAATGCAAAGTAGATAGTTGACATCTCAGCAAGTGCTTTTTGTTGTAGCTCTTGCTCAGTCAGTGCATCCTTGCCGTCATCGATTGGAGAAACAACAGTGTTATCTGTTTTTGGCGTTTCTGCAGCCGGTTGGTTTGTTTCATAATCCGTTGAAGAACCTTCAGCGTTTACTGCTTCATCACTTGAACTACATGCCGTCATTGCGATAACCGGCAAAGCAATCATCAAGCCTTTAAACACTTTACTAAATTGCATCTAAATATTCCTTTTGTATTTATTTTAAAAATGGGGACCAAGCGGGCGCACGCACACGACCGTTAGTCAATGGTAAACGAGCTTTAAAACGTCCATCGATGGACACCATCGATAGCACATTCGCCTGATTATGCATAGAGCTGTATATCACCATGCTGCCGTTTGGCGCAAGGCTTGGTGATTCGTCGAGGAGCGTCTCCGTCAGGATTTGTACCGCTCCTGTCTCTAGATCTTGTTTGGCGAGGTTAAATTGACCCGCGTTGTTCTGGTTCACCATCACCATAAAACGACCATCTGGGGTGATTTGACCACTGAGGTTTTGTGAGCCCTGCCAAGTAATTCGCTTCGGCGTGCCGCCGTTAGACGCGATTTGATAAATCTGTGGGCGACCACCGCGGTCAGAGGTGAACACTAGGCCTTTACCGTCTGGCGTCCAGTATGGCTCGGTGTTATTTGAGCGTCCGGTGGTCAGTTGCTCAAGCTGGCGGGTCTTAAGGTCTAAGGTATAGACATGCAAGCTGCCTGACTTAGACAAAACCACTGCGAGCTTGTTGCCATCTGGCGAGAAGCGTGGCGCACCGTTGTGACGTGGAAAAGAGGTTAATTTCTCGCGCTCACCGGTGTAGATGTCCATCATAAAGATTTCAGATTGGCCGTTTTGGAAGCTCACGTAAGCAAGTTTGCTGCCATCAGGTGACCAAGCAGGAGACATCAATGGCTGCTTTGAGCGCAATACTAGGCGCTCGTTATAGCCATCGTAGTCTGCCACACGCAGTTGATACGGGTACTGGGCATCTTCTTGACCTACCACATACGCGATACGAGTGCGGAAAGCGCCCTTTTCGCCAGTAAGCTCTTCATAGATCAAATCAGAAATACGGTGAGCGTAATCGCGCATGCGACTTTTTGGTACCGTCGCCACCTTGTTGAACATCACGTGATCACGAGATGAAACCAGCTTGCCATCTGAAGAGAGGCTACGTGACTCACCTTGGGTCAACTGACCGCGAACCACGTCGATCAACTGATAATTAACGCGGTAATCACCGGCTTGGTTTTGCTTAATCGAACCGACCACAACCGCATCAACACCCGTCGCGAGCCACTGATCGAAATCGACTTCTCGCTCATCGTTCGGCGTTTGTGGCATGGAACTAACCCGCAATGGGTTGAATTTACCACTGCGCTGCAAGTCAGAGGCAATCACGCCAGAGATATCTTCAGGGAGCGGCGTTGCCCCTTCCCATTTAAACGGGACGACCGCGATTGGACGCGCTGAGTTGATCCCGTCGGTGATCACCAGCTCCAAAGCCGCATGGGCGGTGGAGACCGCTGCGGTGAGGGTTAGGATAAGTCCTAAAAATACACGCTTTATCACAAGCTTGTTCCTTTCTGTTGTATTTTGTCCACGGGTCGTAGAGTCAAACTCTACGGCTGTAACAATACTATCTCGCCGATGCTCGAAAGTCATAGCGATGTGAATCTTACTCTGGTCGAACGGTTAAATTGATGTTTTTTAACTGTTCTATCACCGCTGGCTGATTCGTCGGCATTGGGAATGACGACACTTGAGCAATCGCGCGTTTACTCGCATTACACAAATGACGATCGCCACTCTCAATACTGATGTTACCCACGATAGCGCCTGAACCAGTTGGGATCAGACGCAGATTCACTCGACAAGACTTTCCCACAAAGCGGTCTTCAAGTAGCAGGTTCTGCTGAATCAGCTGGGTGTAGATAGCACTGTATCGCTGCACCTCAGACTGGTTATGACGCGACTGCGCCGCTTGATTGCTTTGTGACTCGGCTTCCATGCCGGCAAAAATATCGTTCAGCGCCGCTTCTTGCTCTTTGCGCTCACGCTCGAGTCTATCTAGGCGCTCTTGCTCTTGCCGCGCTTTTTCTGCCGCTTCTTTAGCAGCGCGCTCTTGCTCAATACGCTCGGCTTCGGCTTTTTCTGCCGCTTCACGCTCAACGCGAGCACGCTCTTCGGCCTCACGGGCGGCTTTTTCACGCGCCACACGCTCAGCTTCTGCAACACGAATCGCTTCTTCTTTGGCTTTGCGCTCCGCCTCAAGCTTTGCCGCTCGCTCTTGCTCTTTGCGAACACGCTCCTGCTCTTGCTTAACGCGCTCTTGCTCTTTACGCACCCGCTCTTGCTCTTGCTTGACTCGCGCTTCTTCGGCTTTGCGCTCTTGCTCAACCTTCTTGCGCTGGATCTCAGCCTCGCGAGCGGCTTTGGCTTCACGTGCTTGCTGCTCTTTCAGACGACGAATGCGCTCTTCTTCGGCGCGGCGATTCTTCTCCAGTTGCTCGCTTTCGCGGCGCAGCTTGTCCAAACGGTCTTGCTCGCGCTTAGCCGCAGCTTCGCGCTCAGCGCGGATCTGCTGCGCTTGCTGGCGAACCGCAGACGGGTCCACCACCACGGCTTGCACGACTTGGCGCTGTGGCTCAGGCGTTGACATGGAAAAATCGGTGCCAAACAGTAACCCTACAATCACCGCTGCGTGGATACTGAAAGAGATCGCCAGAGGCTTACCCAATCCGTGATTCTTGGTTCTCTTTTCTCGCATGGTAAACTGCATCTACTCCTTGATGTCCGTTAACAAGCCAACTTTCTCAATTCCTGCTCGGCTCAACTCATCCAATACCAACACCACGTCGGCATAAGGCGTTGCGGCATCTCCGCCGACCGCCACTGGAGAGTCTGGCTTGAGCGAGCGCTCAGCTCGAACACGCACAATAATGTCCTGAATCCCCAAGCCGCGCATCACCTCTTCATCATTGACGCTCAGTCCCAAGTTACCGTCACGATCGATTTCAACAATGATAAAGCTCGACTCGGATTCACCTGCTAGTTCCGATGCAGGCTTGGCCGCCGAGGTCTTCGGCAGCTCCACGTCCACCCCTTGAGTAATAAAGGGTGACGTCACCATAAAGATAATCAGCAGTACCAACATCACATCGATGTAAGGCACAACGTTGATCTCCGCTGTCATCTTACGTTTTTTAGGTTGATAACCCGCCATGTTTAATCCTCAAGAGTTCTGTTCAGTGTTGATCCTTGGCTGCCATTGCTTGGCGATGCAGGATCGTGTGGAACTCTTCTGAGAACGTCGCGTACGAGTGCTCAAGTTTACCCACTTTGTTACTTAGGCTGTTGTAAGCCATTACGGCTGGAATGGCTGCGAATAGACCCATCGCCGTCGCGATCAATGCTTCCGCGATGCCCGGTGCAACCATGGCTAGGGTTGCTTGTTTCACCTCACCTAGGGCGATAAACGCGTGCATGATGCCCCATACCGTACCAAACAGACCAATGTATGGGCTGATTGAGCCAACGGTCGCAAGAAACGGCAGGTTGGTTTCCAGATCATCAACTTCACGAGCCACCGCCACGCGCATCGCACGACCGGTTGCTTCCATCACAAAATCTGGCGCATCAGGGTTGGTCTTACGCAGACGTGCAAACTCAGTAAAGCCCGAGTAGAAGATCTCCTCGTTACCAGCCAGCTCATCTTTGCGCGATTTCATGCCTTGGTAGATGATGGCCAGATCGTTGCCTGACCAGAATTTGTCTTCAAAGTCTTCAGCTTCTTTGGAGGCTTGTTTGATCGCTTTGCTGCGTTTGATGATCATTGCCCAAGAGATCACTGACATACCAAGTAGGGTCAGCATCACTAATTGCACCAGCACGCTTGCTTGTAAAAAGAGGTCGAAAAAAGAAATATCAGCGGTCACTTGCGGTTAACTCCAAAAGTAGCTCGTTTGGTATGGCCTTAGGCCTTAGTTTATCAATATCCACACATGCTATCTTAACGATGGCACGGCACAAAGTTTTCCCAGCGGGATTGACAATCTCTTGACAGAAAGTCAGCGAAACCTTTTTCAATTCATGAATATATGTGCTTACTGTCAGTTGATCGTCAAGGCGTCCTGACTGCAAAAAATCGATGTCCATATGTCGGACTACAAAACCAATTTTTTGTTCCAGCAACACATGTTGCGAGATGTTAACTGAACGCAATAACTCTGTTCTCGCCCGCTCGAAATACTTGACGTAGTTAGCGTGATACACCACACCACCTGCGTCCGTATCTTCGTAGTAAATAGTGACAGGCCAATGAAAAGGGTTATCAGAAGTATGCAAAATGTTATCCATTTGGGTTCCACACGAAAAACTTACTATAACGCAAAGTATTAGTAAGTGTTTAGCATTTAAGTACATTTTTGCCTGAATATATCATGTTATCGCACTGAAAATGCATAAAAAAACGCCAACCTTTCGGCTGGCGTTTTTTTATTAACATTTACTAACTCTTTTGAACGGCTTATAGCACGTAAGCAACCGACAAATAGAGTAATACTGACAGTGAAATATAGGGGCTGAATAGTATTTGCCACAGCCAAAAGCGTGGCTTAAAACCAATCCCAAAGATCATGCTGCTGCACAGCGCAAGGATCATCAAAGGCGCGATCAGCGCATTGAAGCCCCCTATCGCCTGGCTATACAGCTCAGGCTCCCACATCAGCATTGCGACATGGAAGAAGCCCAGCAGCAGGGATAAGACGCGCAGCGGCGCCCTATCCAATGGCTTATGTAACGACTGAATCTGGTGATTCAGATCACTCACTGTCTTTGTCCATCATTTCAGTGTGCTCTAGCCATAGCGCGTTGATGATGCCGAACGCACACGCCAACAGTACACCTAGAATCCATGCAAAATACCACATAGCTTCGACTCCTTAATACAGTGAGTTTTTGTTTTCCTCGATGAACTTGTCATCAAGGCGACCGAACATCTTGTAGTAAGTCCAAGATGTGTAAGCCAGAATAATTGGCACCATCACAGCCGCAACCGCGGTCATCAGGTTCAGTGTCAGTTCACTTGAGGTGGCATCCCACATCGTCAAGCTGTGTGAAGGCACCAAGTCTGATGGCATCACAAATGGGAACATGGCAAAGCCCGCCGTCAGGATGATACCTGCGTTACCCAAGCTTGAGGTTAGGAAGGCAAAGCCACACTTCTCAAAGCGTGAAGCAACCACGGCTAGGAGAGGCATAAACACACCCAGTGCTGGCGCTAGCCACAACAGTGGGTATTGCTCAAAGTTACGCATCCACGCACCCGCTTCACGGATAACCTCTTTGTTCAGTGGGTTAGACGCTGCATTGGTGTCAATGCCACCGACGATCACGTAGCCTTCGATAGACTGCACCCAGAAACCCGCTAGGACAAAGCATACTGCGGTAAGAATACCGGTGATTTGTGCGACATTGCGTGAGCGAGTGTGAACATCAGAGGTGGTCTTCATCTGTAGCCAAGTCGCGCCTTGCATCACAATCATAAACAGGCTGACAAAACCACACAGCAGAGCAAATGGGTTGAGCAAACCAAAGAATGAGCCGTGATAGGTTGGCATCAAGAAATCACTGAGCTGGAATGGAACGCCTTGCAGCAGGTTACCAAATGCGACACCGAAGATTACCGGTGGCACAAAGCCGCTGACAAAAATGCCCCAATCCCACGCTTCACGCCATTTTGGATCTTCGATTTTAGAGCGGTAATCAAGGCCAATTGGGCGCAGCCAAAGTGCGGCCAAGGTAATGATCATCGCAAAGTAGAAACCAGAGAATGACGTCGCGTAAACCAATGGCCAGGCTGCAAACAGCGCACCACCAGCGGTAATTAGCCAAACTTGGTTACCATCCCAGTGCGGCGCGATCGAGTTGATCATCACGCGGCGCTCGTTGTCGGTTTTACCGACAAATGGGACTAGGGCACCCACACCCATATCGAAACCATCGGTAATCGCGAAGCCGACCAGTAGGACACCAATCAGTACCCACCAGATGAATCGCAACACTTCGTAATCAAACATACATCTCTCCTTGTATTACGCTTCAACTTGACGGCCAAGCTTGTCTTCGACAGTCGTGGCGTTTTGTTCAAAGTGGTAGCGGCCTGTTTTCAGGCTGCTTGGGCCTTTACGTGCGAACTTCAGCATCAGGTAAACCTCAGCAATCAAGAAAACAGTGTAAAGCGCAATGATGGCAAACAGTGATGTCCAGATTTGACCTGCAGTCAGTGCTGAGGCAGCCACGCTAACCGGTAGGATCTCACCCACCGCCCATGGCTGACGACCATATTCAGCGACGAACCAACCTGCTTCTACTGCAATCCAAGGCAGTGGCAAACTCCAAAGCGCAGCTTTAAGCACCCACTGTTTCTGCTCAATCTTCTGACGACAGGTTTGAACAAACGCCGCACCAAAGACAAACAGCATGATCAGGCCACAGCCCACCATGATACGGAACGACCAGAATAGCGGCCATACAGTCGGAATTGAGTCATCCGCTGCAGCTTGAATTTGATCTTCTGTTGCGTCGACAACCGCATCGGTGTAGCGCTTAAGCAGCATGCCGTAACCAAGGTCGCCTTTGACTTCATCAAACGCCGCCATGTTGGCTTCAGACTTGTTACCAGCGCGCAGTTGCTCAAGGAGCTCATAAGCGTACATACCGTTACGGATACGATCGATATGCTCTTCGCGCAGATCGCGCAGACCCGTTACTTCTTTATCTAGTGAACGCGTCGCGATGATACCCATTAGGTAAGGGATCTTAATCGCGTAGTCGGTTTCCATAGTTTCTTGGTTAGGAATACCAAATACAGTAAATGGAGCAGGTGCCGGCTCGGTGTGCCATTCTGACTCAATCGCGGCCAGTTTGACTTTTTGCACGTCACCTAGCTCATAACCCGATTCATCACCTAGGACGATAACCGAGATGATTGACGCCATACCAAAAGAAGCTGCAATCGCGAACGAGCGACGAGCAAAGGCAATGTCACGTCCTTTCAGTAGGTAGTATGAGCTGATCGCAAGAACGAACATCGCACCTGTGGTGTAGCCCGACGCAACCGTGTGAACAAATTTCACCTGAGCGACTGGGTTGAGCACGACCTCAGCAAAGCTCACCATCTCCATACGCATGGTTTCAAAGTTGAACTCAGCGCCAACTGGGTTTTGCATCCAGCCATTCGCGACTAAGATCCACAGTGCAGAGAAGTTAGAGCCAAGCGCGACTAGCCAAGTTACCGCCAAGTGTTGGCGCTTGGACAGGCGATCCCAGCCAAAGAAGAATAGACCGACAAAGGTAGATTCAAGGAAGAAGGCAACTAGGGCCTCGATGGCGAGAGGCGCACCAAAGATGTCCCCTACGTAATGCGAATAGTACGACCAGTTAGTACCGAATTGGAACTCCATGGTCAAACCCGTGGCAACACCAAGGGCAAAGTTGATACCGAAAAGCTTACCCCAGAACTTGGTCATGTCCTTGTAGATTTGCTTGTCGGTCATAACGTACAAAGACTCCATGATAGCTAGCAAGAAAGCTAGACCGAGAGTCAACGGTACGAAGAGGAAGTGATACATCGCGGTGATTGCAAACTGCAACCGCGACAGATCCACTACGTCGATGTCGAACATTATTACTCCTTTGTGCCGGCTGAATGGCACTTTCTAAACACTAAATTCCATTAGCTATCGCCTAGCGACTAATAATATTGCAATCCTTTTGCGAGATTGTTGCCGCCTTGTATCGCAATGTTGTATTTTTGTTAAGCGATAACTAATATAGCTGGAGCTAATATTACTGATTAATCGGGAGCGTTTCAAAAAGTTTCTTGCGAAATTGCGCCTTGATGAAGATCAAGATTTGAAAGGTTAAATTGCATAAAAAAGCATCAGATTGACGCAAGTCAATCGTTTTTTTTACAGGCTGTTACACAGATGTGGTGAAAGGAACTGTCGCAGGCGTGAATTGGAACACACTTGCAACATATTTATCTAGCCAGGCTTGGTCGATAATGAAAACCAAAATGTAACATTGTGACGGCGCGCACAGGGCGCGCGAGTATCACTGCGTTCCGAGGAGCGGGTTTCACTTCGTTCCGGGGTTCGAGGGGTTTAACGCGCGCGGAGAACATCTCGCCCACCTACCGATTATTGACTCCGGTATTCGGGTGCGAAAGGTTTATCACACGCTGTAAACCCCTCGCCTCTCTATTCTCGACTCTCGCCTCTATTTTTCAAGGCCGAAGTGTAAATAAGCGCGATCAGTTGCGATGCGGCCACGTGGCGTACGCTGCAAGTAGCCTTGCTGGATTAGATAAGGCTCCAGAACATCTTCGATGGTGTCCTTCTCTTCACCTATGGCAGCGGCCATGTTATCTAAGCCTACTGGGCCGCCACCGAATTTCTCCATGATCGCGAGTAGGAGTTTGCGGTCCATGTAGTCGAAGCCTTCGGCGTCGACGTCGAGCATGTTAAGTGCTTTGTCGGCGATCTCGGCGCTGATGTGGCCATCGCCTTTTACTTCGGCGTAGTCGCGTACGCGGCGTAGTAGGCGGTTGGCGATACGTGGTGTGCCGCGGGCACGTCTTGCTACTTCGAGTGCACCATCTGGGTCCATTGATAAGCCGAGGCAATCGGCGCTGCGTTGGACGATATGTTGCAAATCGGGGATCTTGTAGTATTCAAGGCGCTGGGTGATGCCGAAGCGGTCGCGCAGTGGCGAGGTTAATGAGCCAGCTCGAGTGGTGGCACCAATCAGCGTAAACGGCGGCAAATCAATCTTGATTGAGCGCGCCGCAGGGCCTTCACCAATCATGATATCGAGCTGGTAGTCCTCCATCGCGGGATACAGCACCTCTTCCACCATTGGGCTTAAGCGGTGGATCTCATCGATAAACAGCACATCGTTTTCTTCAAGGTTAGTCAGGAGCGCGGCCAGATCGCCGGCTTTTTCAAGCACAGGGCCTGAGGTGGTGCGAATATTCACTTCCATTTCATTGGCAACGATATTAGCGAGCGTGGTTTTACCCAGGCCCGGAGGGCCAAAGATCAACAAGTGATCGAGCGCTTCGCTGCGCAGCTGCGCCGCTTTAATGAAGATCTCCATCTGATCACGGACATGATCTTGCCCCTGGTAATCTTGGAGCTTTTTAGGACGAATGGCGCGATCAATCACGTCTTCGTCTTTAAATACTGGGTTCTCTGGGGCGATTAAACGATCGGCTTCAATCATGACACTTCAACTTTTGACCAGTTTGACACTTATACCATTGACTTCAATGCTTCGCGGATCAGCTCTTCGCTCGACATACCGTCTTTAGCAACTTGCGAGATCACCTTAGAAGCTTGGGTCGGCTTGTAGCCAAGTGCAAGTAGTGCGCTGACGGCTTCTTCTTCGTTGTTTTGACTTGGCGCGCCTGAATCCATCGGCGCAGCATCAGTATGAGGTGTAAACAGATCGCCCTCACCCCAGCCTTTGAGGCGGTCTTTCATCTCTACCACCAAGCGCTCAGCGGTCTTTTTACCTACGCCTGGCAGCTTAACCAAGGTCGAGATATCTTCTCGCTCAACACACGCAACAAACTGCATTGCCGTCATGCCAGACAAGATGCCAAGACCCAGTTTAGGCCCCACACCATTGGCTTTGATCACCTCACGGAATAGCGCGCGCTCTTTCACCGTATTGAAGCCATACAGCAGCTGAGCATCTTCACGCACCACAAAGTGGGTATAGATGATGGCTTCTTCGCCAACGTTCGGCAGCTCGTAGAAGCAGCTCATTGGCATTTGGACTTCATAGCCAATGCCATTCACTTCAATCAATACTTCTGGTGGCAATTTTTCAATCAGTATTCCGCGCAGACGTCCAATCACTGGAGGTTTCCTATAGTTGTTCGGTTAGTGGAGTGATGATAATCAATAACTGGATGGATAGCCAGTACAAGTCACGATTCCGTGCTATCTAGCAGGGCTGAGGATATTAACGATAGCGTCCACGACGCGCTGAGGTGGCTTTACCAGCTAAAGCAACAAGCGTTTTATTGGTATTAGCGTGACAAATCGCCACACCCAGCGCATCCGCAGCATCCGCCTGCGGCTTGGCCGGCAGTTTAAGCATATGCTGAACCATATGCTGCACCTGGGCTTTATCCGCACCGCCGGTGCCAACCACGGCCTGCTTAATCAATCTCGCTGCATACTCATAAACCGGAAGATCGGCATTCACCGCCGCAACAATCGCACTGCCCCGTGCTTGGCCAAGCTTAAGCGCTGAGTCAGCGTTTTTCGACATAAACACCTGCTCAATCGCAAACACGTCTGGTTGAAACTGGGTAATAAGCTCACTCACCCCAGCATAGATCTGTCTTAATCGACCCGGCAGCTCTTTCTCTGACATACGGATGCAACCACTACCTAAATACTGCAAATGGCGGCCTTGCTGGCGAATAACGCCATAACCGGTAATACGTGAGCCGGGATCGATCCCAAGAATAATCGACATATATGATGTATGAACAAAGCGGTTGAGAATGGCGACTAGCGTAACACGCTCTGCAGGTTGGAGAAATGCTCTCATGATCAAGTGGTCAATATAAAGCCGTGAGTTGAGCATCGATTAACCTGCTGCATACGATACAGACTTCCACCTCTTATGGGTTGATGAGTCGCGAGGTTATCAAGACGCTACTCCAAGCTCTTCTTGGTTATCGATTAAATCGTTTATTTTTACCCAAACTTGAAGAGTCATTCGCTTCTAGATGCAATAAACATGACGCATTATTCAGTGGAGGTACCAAACGCATTGACCAATAGTTAAACCAGCCAACACCACGCCAGCGTTTGAAATCACTGTAGCGCTTAATCGACTTGAGTTTGATACTGGGATGCCAAGTCTCAACATCATAAGGGTTATCCAAACAAAGCTTGAACTCCGCACTGGTGTGTTTTATCGCATCATGATGATTAGAAAGCTTACACATCAGGCTCGTCGAACTATCAAAGGCAATTTGGCATTGTGAGAACCTGTTAACCATCTGCACAACGGCATCTTTGACTCGGTCAATATCAAAATACATCAACACACCTTCAATAATAAAAAACACTGGCACGTTGCCATGTTTGTTATAGATTTCCTCTAACCACTGCTGCTCAAACAGTGAGCCCGCTAACGGTGGATTTTGTCGATTGTGAGTAAATAACTTCCCTCTTAAATCCATCACTTCAGGGAGATCTAAATCGTACAATAGCGCCGTTTCAGGCCACTGAATTTGGCGACAAATGCGCTCATAGCGAGCATCCAACCCACAGCCAACATTCACTATGACTCCCTGCGGATGTGTCTGTAAAAACTGACACACAAGTTGGTCAAAGTAGTTCGCTCTCAGCACACAGCCGATTTGACTGCGCAGCGCATTATCAAAGACAGAAAAATCAAAATCGACCTGTTCGATAAGTTGGCATGCCACCTCATCATCGAAAAAGCCATCCTTGCGCTTTGCCTCTTTGGCTTTCATATACAGAGGGATAAATAAGGTGCGAGCAATCGTGTTATCTATTTGCATGACATTCCTTTCCTAAGTCAACGCTCAAATACTAATGATAACCAATTGCAATTGTTGATAATTGGAAGCTGTTCACATTTGACGCAGCGCCTAGCTTACCAATAGAGAGTAACAGTTAGCTAAAGTAGCCATCACCAGAGAGTGATCTGCAAAACAGACGGATGGATAACTGAGCATGATCAAAAAAGGGGAACATTGTTTCCAATGATCCCCTTTTGCTCATTCATTGCTTGTTATACGCCAATCTAAAGATCGAGATTCCAGCGCTGAAGTGGGTTATCGGCGCGAATACCGCGTCCCCAACGATCGAGTGGATCGATACGCAGTACTGATATCCCCTCAGGCAAAAGGTCAAGCAGACGCTGATTGACAGGACGAGTAGTCAAAACCCACAGCTCCGGCTCCTCTTCTGCCCAGTGAGCGATCTCTGCAATATCTTGCTCGTTCCAGTCGAGGTTGGCTTTAAATTTACGCTCAAGCACAAACAAGTCATTAGCTAGGACAAAGTCTTCCAGTGCTTCATCCAGCAAGATCACGCTATCAATGTCTGATTCAAACAACTGGCGCTGCTGAGTTGAGCTCAACTGCTTAAGCGATTGCAACAACTCACCTTGGTTATCATGAATTTTCTCTGCATGCTCTGGCCAGATACGCACAAAGTCATCACCGACGATCTCGGTCATGCGCATCAGGTTCGCTGCGCTCAGCCAAACAAAGGGTGAAACGCCATCAGCAGTATGCAGCGCTGTTACGGCTTGACCATTTGGTAGCAGTGCTTGGCCGGCATCTACGTTCACGATGTGAATATTGTGGGCGCGTGCATGAGGGAAAATTGGGTCAGCTTGCCAAATAGAGCCAAGTGAAACCACAACCTGGGCTTCGCGGGTTAGTTGTTCAACGTGCTCGGCACCTTGCTGCTCAAACCAACCTGGCAGACGCTCAAATCCAAAGCGCGCTGGAGCAATGTTTTCCACTTTAAGGCCAGTCCCTTGCGTGAGCTGATCGGCAATCATAAAAGTCGCAGGCAGAGTCGTTAGAACCTCAGCAGGCTTTTGCTCTGAGTTTGTCGCCTCCTCAGCATTGGCCAACGTCGGAAGCCAAGCCAATAAGATCAAAAGATATTTGTTCATTTGTTGTTATTCTCGCTTAAATTAGGCTTTAACAATAATGCGGTACAAGGTCGCGCTAAGGAAGAAGCTTGCACACAGCAGAATAATTGCCGCGCCGGATGGGATTGACCAACCGAGTTCCATCGGAACAACCGTACCCAGCACACACGAAACCGTTGAGATGGCCGCAGAACGGCGCACAAAGGTGCCCATATCGGAGCTGATCAAGCGCGCAGTCGCACCTGGGATCAATAGCAGTGCACCGACCAAAACCGCACCAATGATCTTCACCGCGGCGATGGTGATCAGGGTGATCATAATAACGAACAAGTAATCATACAGCGCCGTTTTATAGCCTCGCACCTTGGCCAAATCAGGACTGATACAGGTCAAAAGCATACGGTTAAAGGTCGGCAAGAAGAAGATCAAGATCAGTATTGAGGCAATCGCCAGTAGATAGATATCGCTGTCTCTTACCGTCAAGATTGAGCCAAACAGTACATTCTCCAATAGGTGAACGTTAATCTGGCGCGCCACATACATCAGCAGCGCCGCACCACCGGCCAACGCAACCGCAAGAAACACACCGACGAGCGTATCGTAAGGCACCTGAGTTCGGTTACGTACATAGTGCAGTAGCAGTGCAAAGATCATTGAGAAACAGAACAGGCTGATGATCGGATTATCAGTTGGCTCACCAAGCAAGATACCGATCGCAATCCCCGTCATTGCTGCGTGGCCAACGGCCTCGGAGAAAAACGCCAAGCGTTTAGCGATAACCAGGGTGCCAAGACCACCAAGCATTGGGCCGATCAGCAAAGACGCAATCAATGCATTGATAACAAAGGCGTAGGTAAAGCTGTCTGATAGGTAACCAGCATGCGCGGCGCTTTGTACTAATTCACGAAGCCATTCCATTATGCAGCCCCCTGTGCTTGAAACGGTTTTTGCTGATACAGCGTAGACAGGTTTTCTGCCTGCAGCAGCTCACTGGCAGGGCCAGAGCGCAGCAGTTTGCGGTTGATTACATGCACCTCTGGTGATGGCAGTTTTTCTACTGTATCAGGGTCATGTAGCACCGCGATAAGGGTGCGTTTGTCGGCGACAAGCTCTGAGATCAAAGCCTCGATATAGCGCACACCTTGCTCGTCCATACCTGTTGTTGGCTCATCGAGCATAATCAATTGAGGGTCATCAAGCAGAGCCTGAGCAAATAGCACACGCTGCTGCTCCCCTCCCGATAACTGCCCCATACGGCGCTGGGCGCGGTCGGCCATACCAACACGCTCAAGCTGCTGCATCGCACGCTGTTTATGCGCCGCATTCTGACGCCAAAACAGCGGATGACGAGTCTGATTGAGCAACACAAAGTCCATCACGGTCAGCGGTAGGCTCGGCTCAAACGCGGCTTTTTGCGGCACGTAGCCAATCTTGCCCTGCTCTTGTGGCCAGATCACATTGATATCGCCACTGAAAGGCGTTAAACCAAGGATGGAACGCAACAGCGAGGTTTTTCCCCCACCATTAGGGCCCATCAATACATGACACTTGCCTGCTGCAAACTGGTGGTTGACAGACTGCAACACCGGTCCACCGACATAACTCAGTGACATGTTTGAGATTTCGATACTCGGTCCCATTAACTTTGCTCCGCAGAGAAGTGGATCGCCTCGACTAGAGTCTCAAGATTAGAGGTCGTTTCAAGGGTCACTTTGTCTTTATCAAACGCACCATAAGTCATATGTGAGAAGCGGAACAGACGCACACCAGTCTCTTCTTCAATCGTCGCAACAAAACGATTTGGCATATCCAGTTCGTAGAACAAGATATTAATACCCGATTCACGGATACGGTTAATGGTGTCTTGCAGCTGGCTAGCACTTGGCTCGACGCCGTGAGCAGGTTCAATGACTGTATCCACGCCGATACCAAACTCTTGTAACAGGTAGTCATACGCATTGTGGGTCGTTGCTACTTTCATACCGCGCGTGTCGATACCCGTGATCGACTCCATGGTTTTCTGCTTCATTTGGCGAAGCTGTGCTGCGTAATTACGTGCATTACGGCGGTACTCACGTGCATTGTCTGGGTCCAGTTTACCCAGCTCTTGTGCAATGGTGTAGACCTTTTGAATCGTCGTCGTAATACCGATAAAAGTGTGTGGGTTGACCGCATCTGAGCCAACACTGGCTCCCATTGCCGGTAGCAGTGGCACTGAGTTATTGGCGTTGATCACCGTAAGGTCGCTGCGATTAGCCGCGCGAATCACCTCAAGGGCAAAGTCATCGTGACCGATGCCATTGATCACGATAGCGTCCATTTTGGCCAAACGCTGTAAATCTTGGGGTTGAGCTTGGTAGTTGTGGGCATTAAAGCCAGCATCGACCAATGGCAGGACTTCAGCCTTATCTCCGACGACGACCGACACATAGCTGTAGTATGGATGTAGCGTGGTACCAACGACCATTTTAGCTTGAGCAACCAATGGAGTGAGCGCTAGCGCAAGAAGAAGGCTGCTACGTTTTATTATATTTTTCATATTCGTACGTTAATTAAACTAGTGATGATGAGCTTGACGGCTGGTTTGAACAAACACAGCTTCTTGCCAATGGGTCTTGATAAGATCGATTTCAGGCCTCTCGACCGATGCTCGATGCAGCCAGATATGAACAGCGTCTTGTGCCTGACTATCGAGTAACACCGACTGGTAACCTAAATCATCATTGGCGGCTTTACCCAAGTAGCGACCGTCTTCAAGGCTATGCCAATCAAGTTGAGCAAGACTATTCCAGTTGTGGTCTTTAACAAAAGGGGCGAGGTAGAGCGCTTCGAGTTCATCAACGTTAGGCCACTGATCAGCACCATCGAATTCTAGGTTATCTTGATAGATATCCACGATCTCTTCATGAGCGATTTTCAGCTGACTGAGCAAAGTCTGCTGGTTGACGCTCATTTGGTCAACACGAAGCTGATGGGCTTCAAGCTCAACGATTCCATTATCACGTTGATTAAGCGGAATGGTTACCATGCCGAGCAGTAATAATATGGCAATGCAGAAAAAGATATAGCGCCCTTCACGGGCGCCATTGTCTGGCCATACTTTTTGTGTGTATGCCATTATTTATCCTTGATCTCGACGATGTCCACTTCCGCTGGTGCCTCATGACCTGGGTCGAAAACCACATAAAAGTCGTCTTCTGGCAGTTCAAATCGTGCTAGCGACTGTGCGTCAGTGCGCTGACGCTCGAGCAGGTTATCATCGTAGTCAAACAGCTCAAGATCGTAATTTGATGCATCACTGCCATCACTCCAACTGGCTTCACATAGCACGCCAGAGCGATCGTCTACAAACCAGCACTCCAACATGCCGTAATGCGCTTTAGCTGGCAGTGAAAATAGGGCAAATGCCAACAGAAAGTATTTCATCGAAGTTCCTTAGTCTAGCTGCGCTTCGAACGTGACTGACAGCATGGTAGAAATCACGTCAGCCTGCGGGTTGTTTTCAACCGGTGTACGGGTAGACGTTTGCAGCACGTAACGACCTGCTTGGTCTAGAGTAAACGATACTTTACCGTCCTCGCCTGATACGACTGTGATCTCTTCCTGCGCTGCGCGGTAAAGAGTGCCTTCGCGAGTAATGGTTGACTCAACGCCCGCTAGAGGCTCACCGTCAAATAGGAACTGGAACGTAACCTCTTCATTTTCAATGATGTCTGAAGGGTGAGTAATCGGGTTGAACTCAAAGCCTTTGCCTTTTGGTTCAATCGCTTTAGTGCTGGGTGCCATTACAGTTACATAGCTCTCTGAGCGACGCTCGACTAGGCTAGTGCTAACATCGCGTGCACCCTCAGGGATTTGCGCATCGCGCTCTGCTTTGCTTGCACGAATACGACGCACTGTGTCACGACCACCGATTTTATAGGTCGTCATGTACATTGGATCAAAGTTATTAACTACCTTGTAGGTGCCTTCTTCTTCAAAGAAGAAATCGAACACTGAGCGACGCTTGCCGCGAAGCACGTGATCTGGACGCGCTGATGTACCGTCTGGCATAACAATAGTTGCACCATGCGCAGACGCAGCTTTATCAAAAACAAACGTGCCGTGTGAAGCAGTCACATCAAACGTTACCCAGTCGCCGTCATCCTTAGACACAGTAAAATGAGAAGGCAAAATCCAAAGTGGGTGTGCGCTAACAAGAGACGGTACGATTAAAGCTGCAGCCAAAAGACCTGTAGTGATTTTTTTCATTATTTTTCCTTAAAATATTAATTTGTTTGGTAAGTGATTTCGATGACACCAACCTCAGCTTGAGGCGTTGTGCTGATAACAAACTCTTCTTGACCCAGTTCAATTGCCTGGCGAACGATGTCACGGCCGCCATGCTCACGAACCACCTCGGTAAATAGCGTGTATTGACCTTGCTCTACTCGCTCACCTTTATCATTGGTGCCGTCCCACTCAACGCGGTAATTACCCGCTCCACGTGTCGCTGACGAAATACCATCAATTTTTTCGCTGTTATAACGGCCAAACTTACGCCACCAGCTACGAATATCTTTAAGCCATTCCGTTTGATTGCCGGTCCACAGTGCAACGTTTTTGACTACCTGACCTTCGCCATCTTCAACCCAAATTGCCACATACGGGCGAGCATACATGGCCACATTGAGTTCTGGCAGTTCAAACTGCACTGAAACGCGCGCTTGTTCAGGAAGAGTCTCTGCTGAGGCAAAGGGAGACAGCGCCAGCGTTGATAACGCTACTGCGCAAAGGGTTTTCTTTAACATTCAAACCGTCCGTTAATAACTTAAGTAATAAGAAAACACTGTCGCTAGGGTGCCAAAAAATAACCACTTGCTGGCCACATTGAGTGTTTTCTTCTTAGGAAAAAGTAAAATAAAACCCGTCACGATAAACAGCAGCATCACGACGGAAGCGATATCAATAAATAGGTGCCATGCTGCACCGGTATTACGCCCTTTGTGCAGATCATTTAGCCAAGCAACTGTGCCATAATCGGCGACACGAAACTCCACTTCATTTTCAGCAAGGTCAATGAAAACGCTGGCATCGTAGCCAGGGCCTTTAAAGTCAAATTCAACTTCACCTTCTACTAGTTCTTCCCCGTTAAAGCGCGTGTAAGTTCGCACGGGAGAAACAATCCCTTTCAGCTTGCCTTGCTGTTTTGACCACTCAACAATCGAGCTTTCAAACTGTTGCTGATCTTCACTTAGGGTATGAGTGAAATCTGTCGGTAATTCAGCCACCCACTCTTTAATATTCGGCTCAGCAACATAGAGTTCTGGGCGGTTCAATGTCAGGCCCGTTACGGCAAAAAAGAACATTGATACAAGGAGGGCAATAGAGCTGTAAATATGGATTTTTCGCGACCAGGTCTGGACGTTTTTGTTGGTAATTACTTTATTCATGTCTTACTGCTGACGTCGATTGTAGGCGTATTTTGACGTGGTTAACGAGAAAATGCAAATGATAATTTGTCTCATTTAATTTCTTTTGTTGTTGTTTTTCAATCTTATTTTTCACACCAAATGTAACCAAATATTTCATTTCCATGAGTTCCGTCAAGTTTGTAACAGAATGTAAATTATCAATTTAATTTATTCTGATAATCATTATCATTTGCAATCAGTTCCATCGCTTAGATTCAAAATACAACAAGGAATTTCGAACATGACATTTAAACCAAGCACCGTTAGCACTGCTATTTTGGCGGCTCTCGCCTCTGGTGCTGCAATTGCTCAAGACAATACCGAATTACAAACTGATGAGTCTATGACGATTACTGGTCGTAGCTTTGAAGATTACAAAGTTGACCATGCTGTTGGTGCAATGCGTACTGATGCAACGCTTTTAGAGACACCGCAAAGTGTTACAGTTATCCCTGAGATCATCCTTGACGAGCAGCTTGCTACAACATTAAGTGACGCTCTAGAGAATGACGCGAGTATCAGTGCTGGCACAAAAAAATGGAACCGCGAAGTGTTCTCATCACGTGGTTTTGAGCTTAGCTCAAGCACAGGTTACCTAAGAAATGGCCACCCTCAGTTTTCGCACTATATGCAGCCAATCGAAACACTGGAGCGAATTGAGGTATTGAAAGGTCCATCAAGCTTGCTATACGGCACGACCGAGCCTGGCGGTCTGATTAACATGGTGACTAAAAAGCCAACTCATGTTCCTATGGTGAATATTGGTACTGACTTTGACGATAACGGCAGCACCCGTTACCAAATCGATGCATCAGGTGCATTAAATGAATCGGGCAGCGTTCGTGGCCGTACGGTTCTTGTAAAACAAGACACTGAATCTAGTCGTGAGTTCCGTAACGGTACTAACCAAGAACGAGACCGTTTCCTTGGCTTTGCTGTGGTTGAAGCGGATTTAACCGATGATCTTCTTTTGTCAGTTCATTATGAGCGCACCCATGACGATGCACAGCTTGATACAGGCTCATGGATTGATGGTAATGGCAATGTCATCGGAGATCCTAATGAAATCCGTGATGCGCCTTGGGCATTTATCAACAATAACGTTGAAAATATCGGTGCAGATCTAACGTACTTTGTCAATCCTGACTGGACGTTAGCTGCAAGCTATAACTACCAAAGCATGTATCGTCACCGTCGAGACTCTTCTCCAGGCGTTACTGGAGATACTATCGTCGATGGTTCTTATGAGCTTAAGCCGTTTGATCGTCTCGACCACTGGCAGCACCACACTTTCCACTTTGACGTGAACGGTGACTTCCGAGCGTTTGGTGTCGACCACCGCACTCTATTCGGCATCAATGGACAATTTTCCAGCTATAAGCAGAAAAGAGACAGCTATAGCGGTGATAGCATCATCGTAGGCCCAGGTGATGAACATGTACCAACGTTCCCTGACTTGGACTACGAGAGAGCCGGAGTAACAAGCCGTAGCGAGAGTCAAACCTTTGGCATCTATGCCCAGGATATGGTGTCAATTAATGACCAGTGGCAAGTCGTACTAGGTCTTCGTTTTGACGCGGTTTACCAAGATAGCCTTGAAGCAGACGGTAGCGTGACGCCAGGAGAAGAAGGCTCTGGTGATGCATCAGCATTTTCGCCTAAAGTTGGTGTGATTTATCATCCAGCACACAATGGTAGTATCTACGCAAGCTATGCTGAAAGCTTCTCATACAACAGTAACCAATACACACAACCTGCTGATGAAGTCATTGTGTGGGAGTTCGACCCAACTTACTCAACGCAATATGAGCTCGGTACCAAGTGGGAGTTGATGGATGATTCATTACTTCTATCTGGTGCGATTTTCCATATTGAGAAAGAGGATATCGTTCTTTCTGAAGGAAGCCGCGATGATACTGTATATTTCCAAGAAGGTAGCCAAGTCCACAAAGGTGCCGAAGCTGCTGCTCAAGGCCGTATCGGTGAAAAACTATTTGTAATGGCTTCTGCCATGTACTTGGACGCTGAGTACACCAACCACAATACGCTCAATGGTAATACACCAGCAAACGTTCCTGAGTGGCAAGGTTCAGCATGGACTCGTTACGCACTAACTGACTTTACAGCACTTAACCTAGGTATGAACTACCAAGGTGAGCGTTGGGCTGACCGGACTAATACTATCAAACTCGATGGCTACGCACGTTTTGACGCAGGTGCTTCTCACAAAGTGAAGAGCGGTGACGTGGTTTGGGACTTCCGTTTCAACATCGAAAACCTGTTTGACAAAGAGTACGTTTCTGGCACAGGCGGTGGCTCTTACAGCGACAGTACCGGCGTTCTTACTGACGTCCACTACGGCGACGAGCGTCGCTTCAAGTTCTCTGTGAACGCAACATTCTAATCTAATAACGTCAGTTACCGATACAAACCCCTACCTTCTTAGGTAGGGTTTTTTTTAGGGCTCAGGACATGCTCCTGATGCAGCCAGAAGACATTGAGGCGCTCACCCATTACGTTAAATTCCTCATTCCTCGAAACCCGCCACTTAAACCTCTGGTTTACCCTTGCCAAGCCACCAAAACCACCCCGCCAGTAATCAACGCAACTCCCAACCAGTTGATAGCGCTTAATTGCTCACCAAGCAAAACAACACCAAACACAGCAACCAAGACCACACTTATCTTATCAACTGGCGCGACCTGTGACGCCTGACCCAAACTCATAGCGCGGAAATAGCACAGCCATGAGGCACCCGTTGCTAAACCAGACAAAACCAAAAACACCAGACCTTTGCCTGACACTTCAGATAAGGGTTGTATTTGCTTAGTGAAATAGGCTATCCCCCCAACTAAAACCAAAATCACACAGGTGCGAATAAAGGTCGCAAAATCGGAGTTAATGGTGTTAACCCCGAGCTTGGTCAGCACCGCGGTCAACGCAGCGAACACCGCTGAGAGTACCGCCCATAATAACCATGAAGATTGAAGCATCTTTGTCCTTACACTTAGCTTTTTTAAGATTATCGGTGAGTAAATACTCACCTTTATGTATTGTTCTTAATCAGTCACACGCTATCGTTATCAGTCTTACCTTATTGATTTAACCCTACTTAAGGTGTGTGTTTATTTAGACGGGGGCAAATCACTGCGGGTTCGGAGTGATAATTCGGTTAATTGCACGTTCATCCACATGAGGTAAATAGCCTCTAAGGGACATTTTTACCTCTCGACTGTAAACAAGCTCCGATAATGCCAATTGCCCAAACAGCTCAAATGCTCGACCCACCGCTTGTGAATCCCTCTTTTGCGCGCGAGCAAGCTCTCTACGACAGTCTTTGGTAAGCAACCGACTGACCAAATCTGCCATCTGTTTGTTCACAGCGACCCTGTCATCATCGCCAATTATGGTTAGTTGCGCTAATTCTGGGTGCGCGGCAATCGCAAACGATACCCAATTAGTTAGAACTTTTTTGTCTTGCTCGGCAATAGCCCCTGTTAAACAGTTTGTCAGTTGATCGGTTTTAGCGGATGAATAGCCACTAAATACAGTCATAAAGACCAAGAAAAAACAGGTGATGCATTTATTCATCCCGCTATCATCCTTTTAGTTGAAATTATTCTCAGTAACCAAACCAATAGGTCACTTGGGTATCAATATTTTGAACACAGAGAACCAGCAAAAATCAACGCGTTTTAACAATCAACACAACCCAGGCTCAATTCAAAGCGATAAAAAAGGGTGAATTTCGAAAAATACACCCTTGTTTCATCTTATCGATGTCTAACTATATCTAGAACAAGTAAGAAACTGATAGCTTGAAGTTACGCCCAGGCTCGTAGTCTGGCGAACCCAAATCATGAGACGCATGTGAGTAGTACTGGGTATCAAAAATGTTATCCAGCGCTGCCGTCAAGGTGAGATCAGGTGTCCCATTTGGTGTCCACATCATATTGATGTTATGGACATGGTAGCTGTCTTTAATACGAGGGTCTTCCTTGTCATCTTTCGTATCTAACTCAAAAGTATATTGACTCAACCAGCCAAGGCTCACCCCTGTGTCAGCAATATCGTAATCGAGATTGAGTGAGATGCTGTCACCCACGGCGTCGTCAAGAGATTGACCTATGAGTCGCGATGAGTCTTCAATCAGTCGAGTAAACTCAGAGTCGGACTTGGCATAAGTCAGGCGGCCACCAAGCGCGCCTACGCGAGCATTGACAATCGCTTCAAAACCTTGGATTTCAACATCGCCCTCGTTCACGTAGATTGAGCTTTTGCCGGTCATCACATCATCGATGTAGTCATCAATTTCGGTTTTAAACACGGTTAGAGACGCACCAAAAGAGTCTAGGTGACCAAAATTGGTGGTTTGATAGGCAATCGCTGCTTCATAGTTGACACCCGTTTCTGGCTTCAGGTCCGGATTTGCTTCAGAGCCCGAGGTTAGATAAGAGCCTGTAAGACCTGGGCCTTTAAACAGCTCTGTTGCACTTGCTCGAACAGTCCAGTCTTGAGTCAGTTCATACTTTGCCGCTAGACCAAATACAGTGCCAGTATAGGTTTTGTCTGTTGCCGCCATATCAACGGTGTAGCTATTGTAACGCACGCCAGGTGTTAGATAGAAACCATCAAACAGCTCCATCTCATTTTCAGCGTAGACAGAGTACGAGTCTGACGTCTCAACACTTTCAGGGTTCTCTTTACCAGTATCGAGGTTTTTACCTTCGGCACTGTTGGCTTCTAGACCGTATCGCGCGGTACTCCAAATCGGACCGATTTCATAAGAGGTCTGGGCAAGGACTTTTAGACCATAGTTCTGCGTGTTGCCTTCACTGTAAGACGTATCTTCCGTTGCTTCACTCTTGTAGTTCATTTCATTGTAGTAAAGCGTTGATTTAACGTCAGTATGTACAAGAGTCAGGCTGTGGTTAAGGGTAATGGTTTCACGCGTATATTCTTTAGGACTAATGAAGTCTTCGTGACCTGGCCAGTCCATACCCATATTGGATTTGGTGCTGTAGTCACCCGCATCAATGTAGTAGTCGTAAGCAAAGTCAAAGCGGTTGGCATCATTCGGCTCCCAACCAAATTTAACTAGGTAATTATCCATTTGACCTTTAAAGCCAAGCTGCTCGATACCTGCACCGTCTTCTGGGTTGTCTTTGTTCAGCACGCTGTAGTACACAAGTGTATCAACCGTATCCGTCAACTGAGCGTAAGCGGTGCCCGAATAGTGGTAGTAGTTATTACTCGCAAACCCTGAGTTGACCCGTCCGCCCGCACGCTCGCCTGGTCTAAGCAAATCATTGGCACTCTTGGTCTCAAAGGCAACGCCACCACCGATACCACCATTGAGGACCGAGTTATTACCGACCTGAATGTCTACGGCTTTTAGAATATCAGCGTTGATCAATAAGTTCCCCACATGGTGGAACACGTTGTTGGTTTGGTTCGCACCATCGATAGTGATATTAAGGTCAAGCTCACTCACACCACGGATGTTAATCCCTTGGTTCATCGTATGAGAGCCGCCAACATCAACGCCAGGCTGATCGCGCAGCAAGTCACTGAGGTGACCCGCTTGTTTGCGGTCAATATCGTCCGCAAGTAGTGAGTTAGAGTCTGAGATAGTGGTGCCCCAAACCTGAATCACTTCCGCTTCCGAGCTGTCAGTTTCTTGGGCTACTACTGATGCAGCTAAAGAGCAACTTGCTGCAATACACATTGCTAAAGGGGTGAGTTTAAACGTTGTTGAGCGAGACATCTTGATTCCTTCGCCTTAGTCTTAAATGATAATCACTCGCATCCTACAGCCTAACGTTGCCACTTACACCAAAGGTTCTATGCGTAAGCTACATAGTGGCTATTCGCCAAAGGAATAAGCTAAAAGGCGAAATATAAAACTGATTGAAGCAATCAAGTCACTAAACCACTCACTAATGCAATAACCTAGCGACGAGAAGATCACTATTCAGGTTGGGTAGCAACATGGTGCTTGTCCCGAAAAATATTGCGCACCCAGATACACATCGGGTCGTTATGAAAACGTTTGTGCCAGTAAAGGAACACAGAACGGTTTGGCTGCTTAACCACATCAGGAACTTCACGGGTGATCAAGTTTTTACCCTTGACAATATCTCGCGCATACCCTTCTGGAAGGTGAAAAATAATATCACTCACCTCTGCAACATTGGCGGCGGTGTTAAAGTCCGTCAGCATGACCGGGGTGGATATCTTTTCATTCCTGCCTAATATCCCCATCTCACGAAACCTAGGCTCAATCGATAGTGCCTTGCTTCCCTCAAGCGAGATCTGGCCGAAATGGGCATAGCGAAGCTTTTCTGCGGTTAAATTATCGATGGCTAAGGGATGACTGGCACTCATGACTAACAGGTATGACTGAGGCTTGATGACCATGCGATAGAGATCTTGCTCCCTTGAGTTAGGCTCAAAGCTTGTGATCACGAAATGAACATTCCCCTCGTTAAGACTCTCAAAATGGCGCTTGGGGATAGTGTCGATATCGATCACCATATTGGGTGCTTGTTGACGGATCTCTTTAAGAACCGGCGGCATAATTTCCATTATGCCCGGCGCTAGCCCAAATATTTTTAGCGTATTATCTGAACTCGCAGGCTCAAAGTGATCGCCCTTGATAAATTTTTCCAATCCTTGAACGATGGCATCCAACTCACCTTTTAGTAACTCTGCTTTTGGGGTCAATTCATACCCACCAGTTGTGCGCACCAACAACTCATCTTCAAACAGGCTGCGAAGCTTTTGTAAAGAACGGCTCACGCTTGGCTGACTCATTCCAAGTGACAAAGCGGCATTAGAGACATGCTTTTCGTGCAGCAGTTGCTTGAGGATCACCAGTAGGTTCAAGTCAATCTTACTTAGATTCATTTTATGAATACTCACTATCGATTAAATTCCGTTGACGCATAGATGTTACCTGATACGCTGAGCAGTAATCAAGAATGATTCTTGTTTGTCTTTTCATCTGGAATGTTATCAATTAGTATATTTTGGTTTCTAGATTGTTTTATACAAGACAACCCAAAGAGCGTTAACCACTAGCCCAATAGAGATAGATTTTCGCATGACAACGTCAATAACCTTTTCACTTAGCGCGATTTTGACTACAGCGCTGGTGACCTTCAGCCCATTTTCACTAGCTAAAACCATTGAACATCAACTAGGTAGTATCGAAATCAAAACAGAGCCCCAGCGAGTAGTCGTGCTCAGTCATGGCGCTCTGGATTTTCTTGATGAAATTGGTGTCCAGCCTGTTGGCGTGGTTCAGCAACTTCTACCGAGTTACCTTGAGCAATACAACGATAAGCAGTTTCACGCCTCTGGCAGCCTGAAAGAGCCCAACTTTGAGTCTATCTACATGGCGAAGCCCGACCTTATCATCGCAGAAGGTCGCCAAGCTGAGTTGTACAAGGACCTGTCCTCCATCGCGCCTGTCTATATGTATCAAATCGATAACAGCGATTATTGGCAAACAACACAACATCACTGGCGAGTGCTCGGTGACCTGTTTGGTCAAAGTAAGCAGGTTGAGGAGATGATAGAGACTATCCAGACCCAGTTTGACCAGATCGAACAGCAGGTCTCTTCAGAGTCGATGAATGCGATGAGCCTGATGAATGCGGGCAACCGTCTGTCTATGTTCGGTTCCAACAGCCGCTTCTCACTCATCTATGACGAGTTAGGCTTTGAGATCCAAGAGAGTAACAAGGTCGACTCTATCGCACGCCCTCACGGTAACCTTGTCTCTTTTGAGTATGTTGCAGATGCTCAGCCCGACGCAATCTTTATCCTAGACCGTCAGCAAGCTATTGGTGCCACCAATGAACGCTCTGAGCAATTCTTCGATAACCCGTTGTTTAACAGCACGCCTGCTGCCAAGAATAGTAAGGTGGTGTATCTAGATCCGGCGGCTTGGTACGTAACAGCGGGGGGCTACAAAGCCACTCAAATCATGATTAACGACGTCAAAAACGTCCTGTAGAACTATTCAAAATTAAACTCGGATGGTAATGATTACCATCTGTTGTTGCTTTTCAGACTATGACCTTAAATAAACCCCTTATTGCAGCAGCTCTGTTCATTGCCTTGGGTCTCGCTTCTCTGTTTATCGGTGTCGCCAATATTAGCCTAGAGTCGCTTATGGCCGGTGATGATCATGCGATACAAATCTTGCTCGCCAGTCGCCTGCCGCGTCTTTTTGCTATCGCTCTCGCCGGGGCTGGGCTCAGCGTGGCTGGGCTTATCATGCAGCAGATCATGCAAAACCGTTTCGCTGCCCCCTCAACGACCGGCACGATCGATTGTGCCATGCTCGGTTACATTGTCAGCCTGGTATTTTTTGCTCGCCTCGAAAACTGGGTTCAACTGAGCATCATCATGGCTTTTGCTGTGCTTGGCACCTTGTTGTTCGTGCGCTTTATCCAAAGGATGCAATTCAAGAGTGCGATGTTGGTCCCACTAATAGGCATTATGTACGGTAATGTAGTCTCGGCCCTCACCACTTTTGTCGCCTACAAATATGACCTAGTGCAAACCCTTAACTCCTGGACGGTCGCGAACTTTGCTTCTGTACTCAAAGGCAATTACGAGACCCTGTATCTGGCGATCCCAGCTTCAATTCTGGCTTACCTTTACGCGAGCAAGTTTAGTGCAGCCAGTATCGGTGAGAGCTTTGCGAGAAACATCGGCTTGAACTACCGCAAAGTCGTGATGGTGGGCGTGATGTTGGTGGCGGTTTTATCATCTTCGGTGGTGATGATCGTCGGTGTGATCCCGTTTCTTGGCTTGATTGTACCCAACATCGTTTCTCTGTCGATGGGTGACAACATGCGTCGTAACTTGCCTTGGACCGCGTATTGGGGTGCACTATTGGTGCTTGTGTGCGATGTGATTGGCCGAGTGGTGATCTTCCCCTACGAGATACCAATCTCGATGATCATCAGTATCTTCGGTGGGATTATTTTTATTGGCTTAATTTTGAAGGATAAGTCCAATGCGTAACTCACTCAAGATTACCCTATTTGCTCTTAGCGCCGTGTTACTCATTGCCGTGTTTGTTGGTAAAGGGCTAACCTGGGATAATTACCAGTTTTTCCTATCGCGGCGAATCCCTAAGGTATTAGCAATCGTGATTGCCGCGGTAGCCATCGCCTCTTCATCCTTAGTGTTTCAAACCATCACTAACAATCGCATCCTGACCCCTAGTATTCTTGGTTTTGATTCATTGTATGTCATGATCCAAGTCCTTATGGTGGTGATGTTCGGCAGTATGAGTCCGTTGATCATCAACAGTGGCCTAAATTATCTGGTTACCACCAGCATTATGCTCTTGCTGGCGATGACACTGTTTGGTTTTTACTTTCGCCGCGCCAATCGCAATATTTTTACCTTACTGCTCATAGGTATTGTTTTAAGTAGCCTGTTTAGCAGTGTTACCGGTTTTTTCACTATGTTGGTAGACCCAAACGAGTTCACCATGATTCAGGGCTCGATGTTTGCCAGCTTTAACAATGTGAATAGTGAGCTGGTTTACTGGAGTTTGATCCCACTAGCGATGATCAGTTTGTACCTGATGTACTTGGCTCCAAAGCTCGATGTGTTCTGGCTCGGTATAGAAAACGCGAAAAGCCTGGGTATCGATACCCACAAGGTCACTATGCAAGTGATGTTTGTGATCACGCTGTTAGTTTCAATATCCACGGTACTCGTTGGGCCAGTGTTGTTCTTTGGTTTGATTGTCGTGGCCCTGACCCGACAGCTATTTTCTGGTTTTCAGCACCGTTTTCTGCTGCTCGCGTCAAGCATACTCTCGATCGTCATGCTGGTTGGTGGACAATGGGTGGTGGAAAACCTGCTTGATTTTGAAACCACCATCAGTGTGATCATCAACTTTGTTGGTGGCGTGTACTTCCTTGTTCTGCTGAGCAAGCAAAAGTTTAATTAGGATCTGACGACATGATAAAAATTACTGGTTTAAGCAAAAAATATGATGAGAAGTATGTCGTCAAAAATGCCGATGCCTTGTTTCCTTTAGGGGAGATCACCAGCATTATTGGTCCTAATGGCGCGGGGAAAAGTACCCTGCTTTCTATGGCAAGCCGTTTAACCCAAAGCGACGCAGGCATGGTCGTCATCGGAGACAAGCCCCTTAATCAATGGGACACGCAAGAGCTCGCCAAGCACCTTGCAGTATTGCGTCAATCAAACAACATCAACATGCGCTTTACCGTGCGTGAGTTGGTCGCTTTTGGTCGCTTCCCCTACTCGCACGGTCGTCTAACAGACAACGACAATCAAATCATTGATAATGCCCTGGCACAGCTCGAGATCACCTCGATCCAAGACCGGTTTATTGACCAGCTCTCAGGTGGACAACGACAGATGGCATTTATCGCGATGGTGGTGGCGCAAGATACCGATTATGTCTTCCTTGATGAACCACTCAACAATCTCGACATCAAACACTCAGTCGATATGATGGCCTCGTTAAAACGCCTTGCCCATGAACACAATAAGGCGATTGTTATCGTGATCCACGATATCAACTTTGCCTCTTGCTATTCAGACAATATCATCGCGATGAAAAAGGGTGAGGTGATCATCAGCGGCAAAAAAGATCAGGTGATCCAAGAGGCCGTGCTGAGTGAGATCTACGAGATCCCGTTTGTGATCCGTGAAATCGACGGTAACAGTATTTGTATGTATTACACCGGCTAAACCTAAATCAAAAACTCCCTTGGGTGACAACACCTAAGGGAGTTATGTTAGCCTATGATTATCAGCTATTTAGCAATATATTCTTTCATTACATCAAAGATGTTGGTGTTATCAAAGAACTCACCCGACGCGCCTGTGTTTTGGTAATGCTCAGCATAATTGCTGTCGGTATCGACAACGTGTTGCTCAAACATGTCCTCACCCACGCCTTTCACATAAACACGAACCAACTCATTGGTGTGGTCACCACTGAAGTACTGAACCTCTGGCATGGCATGGATACCTGGATTCTCGACTTTTGCATAAGCGACTTGGTCTGATTGCTCACCAAGCACATAAGAGTTACCGTGGTCAGTAGTGATAATTAGCATAGTTTCATCCCATGAGCTGTTTTGCTCAACCCAGTCCATTACCGCTGCAACTGAGTCATCAAAATCAATCTGCTCTTCGATAATGCGCGCGGTATGGTTAGCGTGTGCTGCCCAATCAACTGCGCCGCCTTCAATCATAACAAAGAAGCCATTATCGTTTTGTGATAGATAGTTCAATGCACCTTTGGTCATTACCTCTAGCGTTGGCACGTTATTTAGCATGCTGCATGAGAAAGCCACATCACGGTCTTCACCTTCTTGACAGTGTCTGCCTTGCTGCAGGGTGGAGTCATTCTGTACTAAACCCAATAGAGGTGCTTGCATAAGATCAAGGCTTGCTGCGTTGTTGGCCAAGCGTTCAAAATCGGCTTTTGTGTCAATCATGCCCCAAGGCAATTCACTGCCTTTTGCAAACAGCTCATTGTCGCTCAAGAGTGCCCAGTCTTCTTTAGAGATGTATTTGTGGTTGTAATTATTTGTACCACGCTCTTGGCCTTGACCATCAAACGCCGGGTGTCCTGCGCCCATAATCAAGTCAAGTATGCCTTCTTGCAGCATATAACTGCCAAGCTCTGCGTAAGCATTACGGCTAACATGATGCGCGCCAAATGACGCTGGTGTTGCATGGTTAAACTGAACTGATGAAACAACCCCAGTGCTCATTCCCTGATCTTTCGCATACTCAGAGATAATTTTTAAATCACGCCCACAGAAGTCGACAGCAATTGCATTGTTGTAAGTTTTTTGGCCAGTAGATAGTGCAGTACCTGCAGCTGCCGAGTCAGTGTAGCCCTTGTTTAAGTACTCGTACCCCTCAAACGGACGGCGGCTGCCCTCTACCGGCGTATCGTCCCATGCTTGGTTCTTGTCATAAGAAACCTGTGGACGGCCGTTCTCGTCAGTACACATATCCGCAGGGCTTGAACTAGTATTTAGAGGGAACGTCGTCATCGCGTAACGCGTTTCAATATCAACATAAGGAACAGAGTCATTCGCTAGCGTGCCATTTTGCCAGTAAGATGCGATATCCCATGCACCATCGCTCGCACCGTCAGTGATCATAAGAATGATATTTTTTGCCTGTTTAACTTCCTTATCTTCCTCATTTGAATTACTAGAATTACAACCAGTAATTAATAGAGCCGAAACAGTTAATGCCACTGAGCTTAATTTAAAAATATTGCCTTTCATTACTTTGCCTTTTACAAAATGTTTTAAGTACGGCTTTAATATTAAAGATCAAATCAATATTAAATTTGATCAAAGACAATTTTTACTGGCTTTAATTAAAAGTACACGATTGGTAAATATTAGTTAAATCTTAGATTAATCAATTTGAAATAAATTATTTCAGATTCACCTTGCCTCGACGAGCTTAACCCTACTGGAATTAAGAATAGACTCAATAGCCGCTATATATTCTTTGATGTAAATTATTTCCGGGCTATTTTGTTGCACACTACTTTTTTCGTAAAATAGCTCTGCATCACCTCTAGCCCTATTAACTGTATACTCAGCATAGGCTTGTGATTCAGCAAGCAGTGCTGCGGCATTACTACGAGCCACAACGACTTGTGTCGTTTGCTCTCCTTCCGCCATCTGAATTATTTTACTCTTTTCTGCCGGCGCTATTTGAACACGATCAAAAGCCGCCTTTATATTCTTGGGCGCATCTAAATGGGTAATAAGAACCCCGATAATATTAATTCCCATCCCCAAATTCCTAACTTTCTCTTGTAAACTATTTTTCAGCTGGTTTTGAAAGTCACTTCGACCCACGGTAAGTAGCATTTGAAATTGATGGTTACTGATATAATGTATCGCCTCAGAAATAGCCATTTGTCTTACTATTTCCTCTGGATTTTCGACAGAATAAAAAAACTGACTTGGCCGCTCTATGTTATATTGGACATCAAATTTGACGTCTATCAAATCGCCCTCTTGAGTAATGAGCTCAGGCTGTAGATAGCGAGAGCGAGAGATCTTATCGTAGTCGATAGTCATGGATTTCAGCTCGGTCGCTGAGAGTTTGTGCACCTCATCAATAGGCCACGGCATACGATAGTGGATCCCCGGCAGCACATTGTCATCAAGCACCTGACCAAATCGAACCACCAGCGCGCGTTCATCAACCCCTACGGTGTAAAAACCACTGAGGAAATAAATACACGGAACAACCACAAGCACCAGTAACCGGCAGAGCTTAACGGTTTGCTGTGCGACCAGCTTGGCATCTTCACCAAGCTGGGTTGAGAGAGTTTGCAGTGACATTATTCCGCCTCGGGTGGGGTAAGAAGTGGCTCAAACAAGGGCGAGTCGGTGGACAAGATCAATTGAGTCTGCTGATTGAATATCTGTTGGTACGCCTCCATTGAGCGCACGAACTTGTAATACTCAGGGTTTGACTCAAACGCGGAAGCATAAATACTCGACGCCTTTGCATCTGCCTCGCCCTTTAACTTCTGACTTTGCTTGTAAGCCTCGGCTTTGATTCTCGCCACCTCAACCTCTGTCTCCGAGCGAATTTGTGACGCCGCCTCTTCACCCTCAGCTCGGTACTGCTTAGCCAGGCGATCCCACTCCGATTCCATGCGTTTGTAGATGGCCTGAAGATTCTGGCTTGGGAAGGAGAATCGGTTAGGGCTGATTGACGCAATCGCGACACCAAACTCGCGCTGAGCCTGCGCATCGACAAGCTCAGTGACACCCTCGAACAAGGCTTGGATCTTGTTGTCTTCGGCATTGAGGCTGAAGATCCGATTGAGCTCAGCAGACGCGATGGCCGCGCCAATTTGCGAGTTGGTCATTGCTTCTATGCGTAGCTCAGCCGTCTCCATATTACGCACGCTTGAGACAAAGCGCTGTGGGTCAATCACCTTCCACACCAAAAACGCGTCCACGACCACGTTTCTTCGGTCTTTGGTGCCGTACTCTGACGTGGCCAAATCAAGCATTCTAACTCGTTTGTCGACATGAATGGTGTTTTCTATCGGCAGAGGAAGCTTAAAGGCTAATCCCGCTTCTTCAATCAAACGCACCGGCTTACCAAAGCGACTAACGATGACAAAGTCGGTTTCTTTGACAAACATTAGCGATGTGCTGAGTAAATATAGGCACAGTAAAGTCACACCTGCCATCCACTTATAGATTTTCATAGGACTGCTCATTAATCTTTGAATAATACGGGTTGTAAATGTTGTTCTTTCCACACACGATAGTCGCGCTTATCAAACCTCGGATCGGCAATAATCAGCTCTTTGCCGGTCAAGGACTCGGTCATCGCTTTAATGTATTGCTCAAAGCTGAACGCGACTTGGTTGGCCTTAAATTGCTCGGACAGTAACGCGTAGCGAGCGGAATCGCCCTGGGCAGACCATAGCGTGTCAATACTGTCTGCTTTGGCACGCCCAAGCTGGTCAGTCACTTGCGCTCTGACCAAAGGCAGGGTGGCAAAGGACTGAGAGATGGCCTGATTGACTTGATCTTCACTATCTTGATGAGCATTAACTACATCACGATAAATGCTAACAAGCGCCGCAGGAGGCTGAAGGTTTTGCACAAAGATCCCTTGGACCTGCACAGGTAGCGCTAATTGCTCCAAGCTCTCGCTGAGCTTTTGTTGCAACTGGCTGGCGAACTGATCGTAGCTGGTGGCGAGTAAATCAGAATAGTGGCTCATTGCCACTTGACGCCATAGGACGGCCTCTGAGGCGCGTTTGACTAGGCTATCGATATCGTCAAAATCAAAGTAACTGATGGCGGGCTCTGTCAGGCGATACTGCACCTCGAGTTGCAAAAACAGCAGATTGTCATCACCCGTTTGGATATAGCTACTATCGTCACGACTAACTCTATTAGCGTGGATCTCAAGCCACATCCTGCGACCATTTCTGCGCGTGTAATCGGAGGCCGTGCTGCCAATAATGACGCTGCGTATATCACCCGATGACACCGGAATCACTCGCCCAAAAGGCCAAGGCAGTGCATAGGCAAGGCCTGGTTGCTGCTGAATGTAAACTGTACGCTCAAAGAGCTGGATAATCGCTTGCTGCCCAAGGCCTACTTGGACAAACCCGGTGGTTAAATAGATAGCAATCGAGGCGAATATCAACGGGTACTTTTTACGTATAATCCAGTGCCCATAATGAGCGGTAGTGTCAAACAAACGCCAAGTATGGCGTTTATTTTTGTACCAGGTTTTAAAGAGCTCAAACAGAGAAATCGGCTCGACGCGGGTGGAATTAAATAGGCTCGTGATTCCTGATATTAGCAACTCTACACCCGATACGCCGATCAGCACAGCGATAACCACAGCGACAAGTTGTTCTAAATCAATACCAATTAATAGACCGACCAAAGAGATCAGAACGGCGATTGAAGTAAACAGGTCGACCATACTATGATAGCCATCGGCTTCAAGTGAAATTGAACCTGTTTTACGGCCGACATAAGTTTTTAGTCTCGCAATAGCAAACACGCACACTATAATAAAAATCACACCAAAAATACCTATCCAGATATTTTCAATATTATCGGATGAATATTGTCGCGCATTACTCACAACTCGGTATGGTATAAATAGGATTATGATCGAAGCGATGATCACCGTCCAAGACTCGATATACTTAGCTATCCTCATCCGTGTTGGGTTGCCGGTTTTATCTTGCCATACCCTGATTAGCATACAGACTAAGAATATTATCGATGTCGATAAGTCGGTTATCGAGTGATACGCATCAGCCATTAACGCTGAGCTGCCGGTTATATAAGCTAGCCCTACCCTTAACATCGTTAAGAGTACATCTGCAGCTATGGTGGTCAAAGATGTCAATAATCGCTTATCACTAAACATATAACTACTCGATAAAATAATCGATAAAACAACCGAGCAAATATTAATTAGCTATTACTTCAATTCAATGACACTTTTATATTAACCTATCCATCAACGGAAATAGATAATGATAGCCATTACCATCTCCATTTATATTAATATATTCTACGTGCTTCAATATCAATATTGTTTATATTTAAACGAGGATTATTTGATTCTTATCAAAACAATATTTGCAACCACCCTCAAGCTGCCGATCAAATCGGCGTCTTGAGGATATCTGGTCGGTTTATTGGCCTAGGTAAACACGAACACGCGCCGGAGCGAGGCGGAGCGCTTGATTAGCCAGTCGTGGAAAGGTGGGGATCAGGATATACAGCAATGTGACAAACGCCGCCGAAGCAAACAAGTCTTCTGGTCGGTGCATACCGATCCAAATGCGGGTGTAAGCAACGCTTGCTGCCCATACAACAACCATGCACGCTAGATAGACTCGCCCCTTTTGAAAAAACAGACCAGCAAAAAACGCCACACAAATGGCGGCAAAGATAGTGTGGCCGGAAGGAAAGGAGTAGTCTTTTTCACCCTGCCAATGGCGAGTACGCCAGTCGCTAACCTGGTCAGATACGTGAGCAATCACTTGGGCTTGTTCAGAAATGTCCAATTGGTAGAACTGTTCCGCACTCGGAATAACTTGCTGCTGGGCAATATGCTCTGTGTAAGGACGAGGACTTTCCGTCAGCTGTTTTAAGCCACTTTTGCTCAAAAAACCAATCACTAAGATCACCGCAAGTTGGGTAAATCGAATCACTAAGTCACGGCGTGACATCTTTAAGTTCAGCGAGAGCAACGTCAATCCCGCGAGCGTAAATAAAAAGCCCCTGTGCCCGGCCGAGTCAGTCACCAGAGTGACCAAAATGCCGCTCACCTGCCCAACGGAGGCATTGAGATCAATGCTGTGGGTCAAAGAAGGGATCACAGCCAATGTTAGGGTAAACAGTAACATCATTACCAAGCCGTGTTTTTTATCGCTCATCGCGCCTTCCTTTTGATCATGCAAAAATTAAAGGCAGGCATCATACGCAACTATTAGATTAAGTAACATCCCTATTGTGTCAGAGAAAATGTCAGAGTTTAAAATAACTTGTCATCTGTGTGCATAGCCAATGATAATTGCCCAAGTGACCTACAGAGAGACAACAATGAAACCACAAGACCAAGCAACAAAATGCCCAATTTGCCAGCAGGACAACCGATGTGGTCAACCTAAGACACAAGGCTGCGGCGATCAGTGTTGGTGTTTTGACCAAAACATAAAGTTTCCCGAGGCACTCCTCGATCAAGTACCGCAAGATCAAAAAGGTATCGCGTGTATCTGCCAAAGCTGCGCAGAAAAGTTTGCTAAATCTGTAGACTAAGCCGCCTGGCGGGAAGCGGGACGTGCTTTGTACTTCGAGAGGCGAGGCATTGGCGTGATAAAGTCCTCGTACCCCCATACTTGTTGCATGATTCGGGCGTTTGGGGACTCCAACGCCCGAAAAACATTTGGTTCACTAGCTATTTAATGCTTACGATTCGCCTCTCCTTGGTCATAATAACCACCGCCTGTTTTCTCCGCAGGGTCTTGCCAATCTAAACGAAAAGTAATGCCACTTCGCTTGCCACTGTCATTATCTGACGTATTCGCAAAAACAGCCGGCGCGGACAAAGCAACAATCATTAAGCTGGTCAGTGTTATCGAATTAAATTTCATAGTCGGGCTTCCTTCATCACAGTTAATCAAATCAATGTCTTGTCCGGACACCATTAATGTTAGTCGCCCTATGAGTCACTTAATAGTGGATAAAATTGTTCAACTTGTTGCACTTTTTCGTTGGAACTTTTTAGGGTGCGAGGGTCGAGTTACACTTCGTTCCGAGGAGCGAGGAGCTCGCCACAACTATCAATCAATCTCGCTTCTCGCCTCTCGATTCTCGCATCTATGCGCTTTATGCATACCCCATACGACAATTAATCATTTGCCTCATACAGCTGAGCCATTTACAATTTGCAACATCATTAATTCACTTTGAAATGGTATGTTCTCACAGACATTGACGGCGCAACTGGTTCGCATGACCCTGCTGCTGGTCATGGCTTTGGCCGCGGTTCATCACTCGCCATTCCTTCTGCAGGTGCTCGCTGAGCAGGCAATGGATGCGGGGTGCCATAGCCACGATACATTAGACCACAGCGCATTGGACAGCCATCATCAACACCACAACCATCATCAACACTAAGAGTCAAACATGAGTATATTTCGTTTTCCAATTTTGGTTTGGCTAGGGATCGGTACACTTATTATTAGCCTAGGGATCAGGCAGTCTTTCGGTATCTTTATGATGCCTATTTCAGAGCACTTCAACACAGGTCGCGAGTTTTTCAGCCTTGCGATTGCTCTACAGAACCTACTGTTTGGCGCATTCCAACCTTTTGTCGGTATGGCTGCCGATAAGTGGGGCGCAAAGCGTATCGTTGTTATCGGTGCGATAGCCTATGCCCTGGGTCTGGCACTGATGTCAGTGACCCAATCTACTGCGATGGCTTACATCTCTCTTGGTGCGCTGGTCGGCTTTGGTCTGAGTGCCACCAGCTATGTGATCATCCTTGGTGCGGTAGCGAAAGTCGTACCGGCTGAGCACGCCGCTAAAGCCTTTGGTCTAACAACTGCCGCTGGCTCATTTGGTATGTTCGCCATGATCCCAGGCGCGCAGGCTATGATGACAAACTGGGGCTGGCAGGGCGCGATGCAAGGCTTTGCTATGCTGTGTGCCTTGATGATTGCTTTTGCTGCCTTTATGAAGACTAGTAAGCCTACTGCAGCGGCGGTGAAAACTCAGTCTGTCCAATCAGAAATGACACTTAAGCAAGCGCTTAAGCAGGCGTTTAATCACAAAGGCTACTGGTTGATCCACGCAGGTTTCTTTGTGTGTGGCTTCCACGTCATGTTTATTGCTACCCACTTGCCAAGCTACCTGGCTGACAAGCAGCTACCCGCCTCAAGCGCAGCGATGGCGCTAGCGTATGTCGGTATCTTCAACATCTTTGGCTCATACTTCTGGGGTCTGATGGCGGACCGCTACAGCAAACGTCACGTGATGTGTGTGCTTTACATGCTGCGCGCTGTCGTTATCGCAGGCTTTGTAGTTCTACCAATTAGCGAGTTCACTGCAGCCATCTTCGGCGGCGCAATCGGCTTCGTCTGGCTTGGCACCGTACCACTAACATCAGGCCTAGTCCGTCACATCTTCGGCGTAAAATACATGTCGACCCTATACGGCCTAGTGTTCTTCACCCACCAAGTCGGCAGCTTCTTAGGCGCCTGGGTTGGCGGTCGTATCTACGACTACTACGGCAGCTACGAGCCAATCTGGTGGTCAACGGTCGTGCTCGCGGTGATTGCTGGATTGATTCATATTCCGATTGATGATCGTCCGGTGGAGTTGGTTGCTAAAACCGCTTAAACGCGAGGGGGCGAGGTTCGGGGACGGGCTTCGCCCTAAGAGGTTCGAGGTTCGAGGTTCGAGGTTCGAGGAGTTTAGTGTACGCTGTATGTAATTCGCTACTTGCAAGTTAAATATTGTTGCTAAGTCCTTGGTTTGTCTGGACGCTCACTCTTGTTTTGGGAGTGACTAACCTGTTCTGACTACGGACTCCTCGCTCCCCGAAACGCAGTGTCCTCGCTCCTCGCCCCTATCTCCCCTATCTCCCGTAAGGAGATCATTCCCCTACCACCACAAAGTTGATAATATGTGACCGCATATCAACTCTATAGATGTTTGGCTGTCAGGGGAACATGAACACTACTCACCTTAACCGCAAGGCTGCCGATGATGGCGGCGAATCGATAAAACTTCACCAGGTTCACCTTGAGATAGAAGGCAAATCTATTCTGCATGGCCTCTCTTTGGAGACTAAGGTTAAACGCTTAGGCGTGATTGGGCGTAATGGCTCGGGTAAGTCGACGCTCTCGCGGGTGCTCTCTGGTCTGATTGAGATCCAATCCGGTGAGCTAGAGGTTGGTGGTATTAACCCGTTTACTGATCGTAAAGCCGCTTTGCGTGGCATTGGCTTGTTGTTCCAAAATCCTGATCACCAAATCATCTTTCCTACTGTCATCGAAGAGATAGTGTTCGGCCTACGCCAACTCGGTCAGAGCAAAAAGCAGGCGCAGCAGAGCGCCCTTGAAACGCTGGCCGCTTTCGGTAAAACCCACTGGCAAGACGTACACACCTCTGCTCTTTCTGGCGGACAGAAACACCTGGTGTGCTTGATGGCGGTGATGGCGATGCAGCCAAGGCTGATCATCCTAGATGAGCCGTTCGCTGGACTGGATATCCCAACTAAAAAGCAGCTGCAGCGCTACCTTAATACCTTCCCAGGAACACTAGTGCATATCAGCCACGATCCCAATGATCTTGACGGTTATGATCAACTGTTATGGCTCGAGAGTGGCCAAGTGGCGGCCTTTGGCCCGACAGAAGATGTACTGCCTGCCTATTTAGAAGAAATGCACAGAATCGGAGACGGTGATGATATCTCTCAGCTCGCCAGTTGAAACCAGGGCTCATCAATGGAGTGCAGGGCTTAAACTTGCGGCACTGAGTATCACCACGCTAGGGTTGTTCTTTGTTCAGCACCTCGCCGTTCATGCTGGATTTTTGCTGCTCGTGCTCACCCTATATGCTCTACCTGGTAAGGCGTTTTTCCTCAACGGTATCAAGCAACTCAAAATCCTCTGGCCGTTTGTGGTGGTCTTACTAGTTTGGCATTGGTGGACGGCTGATTTGACCCAAGGCACAATGATCGCAATGCGATTACTCTCTGCTGTAGCACTAGCCAACCTCGTTACCATGACTACTCGTCTCTCTGACATGATAGAAGTAGTGCGTACGCTGGTTCGTCCCCTGCGCCGATTGGGTCTCAACACCCGCGCTTTGGAGTTGGCGATGGCTCTGGTGATCCGTATGACACCGACACTGATCTCTAAAGGACGGAATTTATCTCAGGCTTGGCGCGCTCGCTCTCATCGCCGCTCAAGTTGGCGGATAATCCTGCCTTTTACTGTACTGGCTCTTGATGATGCCGACCACGTTGCAGAAGCGCTACGCGCGCGTGGTGGTCTAACTAACATGGAAGAAGAATAGATGGAAAAAAATGTTGTTTATATCGCCCTGTTTGCTGCCCTGATTGCGGCGCTGGGCTTGATGCCGCGTATCACGCTTGGCTTTGGCGTGCCAATCACCGCCCAGGGTCTAGGCATTATGCTGTGCGGCACCATGCTAGGCGCCCGGCGCGGCGCACTGGCAGTACTGCTATTCTTGCTGCTGGTTGCCCTCGGCCTACCGCTGCTCTCTGGCGGTCATGGCGGCTTAGGCATGTTTGTCTCTGCTACGGGTGGCTTTTTGATTGGCTGGCCTGTGTCTGCCTTCGTTACCGGCTTAATCGTTGAAAAATGGCGCCGTGGATCGCTTGCGCTTGTGGCAACCGTCGCCTCTGTAATTGGCGGTATTATCGTGATGTACCTCTTCGGCATCATTGGTATGGCAATCGTGCTAGAAAAGACACTGCTTGAGTCTGCGATGCTGATGTGGGTGTTTATCCCGGGCGATCTGGTTAAAGCTGTGATTGCAGGCAGCCTGACTTCTGCCATTGCCAAAGCGCGCCCAGCCAGTGTGCTATCACGTGCGGCCTAATAAGCGCTAAAGCGAAGGCAGTTTGTGAATATTCTCATCTACTCGGACAATGTCTCGAACAACCACGTGCTGTACTATTCACTGAGTAAACTGCGGGGCAAACAAGGCATCTATTTCGTCAATGCCAACGAGATACTCGCTGGTGCCTTAGATGCCGATGTCGATCTATTGGTGATGCCTGGTGGGGCGAGTCGCTATAAGTCTGCCAAGCTCGATGGGCGCGGCAATCAGTTGATCAAAGAATATGTTCAACGTGGTGGTCGCTACATGGGGATCTGCGCTGGTGCCTATATGGCCTGTGACACCACCCATTGGGCAAAAGGTGAACCATTTGAGATCGTGACTCAAAACGAGTTGGGCTTTTTCAACGGTATTGCCAAAGGTCCAGTGGAAGCGTTTGGCCGCGGAGATAACTACAACCAGACTAAACCGCGTGTGGTTGAGTTGCAAATGAGCTCTACAGAGCTGACTCATACGGCGTCACTGTATATCGGCGGTTGTTATTTCGCTCCATCAGACGATTCCGATGAAAAGTCTGATTATCAGGTACTGGCGCGTTTTGCTGAGCTGCCAGATAAACCAGCGGCTATCGTGTACGGTGAGTATGGCCACGGACGCTGGCTATTATGCTCTTCACACCCTGAATATGACCGTGAGGCATTGGAGTTACTAGACTTTGATGTCGTCGGGAATGATTACCAAGCCTACAGCCAAGTGGACAAACAGCGACTGCCTGACCTGAGCCTGCTCGATCACTTACTGAAAACCCTAGAGAGATAGAAGATGGAAGAAATATACTTCGCTGGCGGCTGCCTGTGGGGCGTTCAGGAATATATGCGCCACCTTCCCGGCGTGAGCGAGACCGAAGCTGGACGCGCCAACGGCAGCACCGACTCCACCGCTAGCCCCTACGATGGCTACGCTGAGTGTGTGCGCACCAAGTTTGACCCAGCCAAGGTGTCTGTTGAGCAGTTAATGGCGTACTTTTTTGAGATCATCGACCCATACAGCATTAACAAGCAAGGCGAAGATGTGGGCGAAAAGTATCGAACCGGCGTCTACAGTAAAGACCCTGCCCATCTTCAGCAAGCCAGTGACTACATCCAGCAGCGAGACGACACCGATAAGATTGCGGTCGAGGTCTGCCTGCTATCCAACTACGTCAAAAGCGATGACGAGCATCAAGACCGGCTCACCCTACGCCCTGATGACTACTGCCATATCCCACTAGACCTGTTGCATAAGTACAAATCATAAGGTGTAAACCCAACAGCACCTCGAGGTCAGTTGGGTATGCATTAGTCCTCACTGACTATGTTGACCTGCCAAAGTGGATGAGGCTTAGCGTCAACGAAGTAACGCCAAACGTGCTGGTAAACCTTGTGCTGGCCCACAAATGGCGCGAGTTCAATCGCCTCCGCTAAGCCGCACCAACGATAATCGGTATGTTCATGATTGAGCGTCACCGCTTGATTGGGCGGACAGTAGATAACAAACACCGGGATAAGTTCTATCACATTGACATGTGGCTCATAGAACTGATCCATAAACTGCCCGTTATACAGTGTCCCAACCTCAATCGTGGTTTCCTCTCGACACTCTCGAACAATGGCCTGCCAACCCGTTTCATCGCCTTCAATCCTGCCTGCGACGTGGCACCAGTAGTCGCCTTTCACCCGCTTGAGCAGTAGCATTTTCATCTCGCCATCAATCTCTGATAGCACTACCCCAGACACATAGTGTGTACTTAGTGGGATCATTTTTGCACTCCTTTGCCTATTAATTAAACGCCTAATCTTTCAGGCTTGCTCCTCGGGTTTTGATTACCTCTTGATACCAATAGAAGCTCTTTTTACGCGTACGCACCAAGCTGCCCTGTCCCGCATCATCACGATCAACATGAATGTAGCCATAGCGCTTGCTCATTTCTGCCGTTGAGTTGGCGACCAAATCGATGGGTCCCCAGCTGGTAAAGCCCATCACCTCGACCCCATCCAAAATCGCCTCATGCACCTGAACTAGGTGATCATTAAGATAAGCAATCCGGTAGTCATCGATGATTTGGCCATTTTTATCAACTTCATCGCGTGCACCCAGGCCATTTTCGACAATAAACAGAGGCTTTTGGTAGCGATCGTACAGAAAATTGAGCAAGACCCTTAGCCCCTTGGGATCGATCAACCAGCCCCACTGGCTCTTGGTTAGATACGGATTAGGGACACTGTCGATGATATTGCCAACTTCCGTTTGCTGTGGATCAGCACTAGCGCAGCCAGAAGCGTAATAACTAAACGAGATAAAATCCACGCTGGCCGAGGCAAGCAGGTCAAGATCGCCCGGTTCCGTATCGAGGATAATGTCGTGCTCGCGGAAATAGCGCCACATATAACCGGGATAGCGACCGCGCGTCTGAACATCGCCAAAAAACAGCCATTGGTTATTCTTGTGCATCGCCGCAATCACATCGTCAGGGTTGCAGGTATAGGGGTAAACCAATGCGCCGAGCAGCATATTACCCACCTTGGCATCGGGTATGATCTCATGCACTAGGTTCACGGCTTGGGCACTGGCCAAGAGCTGATGGTGGATGGCTTGATAGATGGCTTGTTGATCGGCGTCTTCCCCTAGCCCAACACCCGTAAACGGTGCATGGGTCGACATATTGATCTCGTTAAACGTCAGCCACAACTTAACCTTATCCTTGTAGCGCTCAAGCACACTGCGAGCGTAGCGCTCAAAAAAGCCAATCGTATCTCGGCTTGCCCAACCGCCATAATTCTCCACTAGAGCATAAGGCATCTCATAGTGTGACAGGGTCACAAAAGGTACGATGTCATGCTTGGCTAATTCATCGAAGATCTTGTCATAGTAAGCCAGCCCCGCTTCATTCGGTTGTTGCTCATCGCCATTAGCGAAGATGCGTGTCCATGCGATAGATAAGCGCAGGCAAGTAAACCCCATCTCCTTGAAAAGTGCGATGTCTTCTGGATAACGGTGATAAAAATCTATCGCTAGGTCTTTGATCCCTGGTGTGCGCTGCGCACGAGCTTGATGGGGGCTTAGAATGCCGTTAGGTAACATATCAGCCGTTGATAGACCTTTTCCATCGAGGTCGTAGGCGCCTTCAACTTGGTTGGCGGCAATTGCCCCGCCCCACAAAAATGACTCTGGGAATCGATCCATACCTCGCTCCTAACTCGCTTTACTGAATAAAATTTACGCTAATTTACACCAGCGATCATAGTTTCAACATCTAAGTGATCACATAATAGTAGAAATAAAAAATACTGATAAATATGGAGAATTTCTATGCTTAACACTGGCTCACTGTCTAAACCCACCGTGGTCCTGCATTGGCTTGTGGCACTGGCGTTTATTGGCGTCTTTGGTCTAGGTCTGTATATGGTCGACCTGCCACGTAGCCCGGATAAATTTGAGCTGTACGCAATTCACAAATCGGTTGGCTTACTTATTTTACTTGTTGCGGCGGCGCGTATCATCTGGCGTCTTAAAGAGGGCGCGATTCAACCTGCTTCTTCACTGCCAGCATGGCAAGAAAAACTGGGTAAAGCCGTGCATGGGATCTTAATGCTCGCGACCATTGCGATGCCGCTATCGGGCATCCTGATGAGTATCGGTGGCGGACGTGCGATTGAGCTATTTGGTCTCGAGCTTATTGCCGCTGGAGAAAAGATGCCTCTCCTACAGCAAAGCGCCAATACGGTTCATACTTTTGCCGTCAATGCTTTGCTAGTCATCTTTGCCCTGCATGTCGCTGGCGCGCTTAAGCATCAACTGATTGATAAAGACGGCACCCTCACACGCATGTTGGGCCGCTAAGTTAACAGTGAATTATGCCAGAGTGAGGCCGTTGACTCTGGCAGTTTAAATTGACCAACATACCTAAGATTGGTATTTCGAGGTTACGTCGCTAATTGCAGATAATTCAGAGCCCTGCGTGTGCGTAAATTCCGGTGAGTGTTTAACCCAACATATTGAAAAAAGATAAAATGAGTAAAGGCTGAGCCTATAGCTCTTGTCTCAAACATCGCCAAATAATGACCTTTAACCGTTCACTTGTCGAATCTATCCCATTAGGCAACGATAACGCGACTATTGAGTAACCTTCAACATAGGGAATCAGAATCGAAACCGCTTGGGCAAGCGCCTCATCATTATCCGCTAGCGGTCTCAATTTTTCTGTCATTATCTCTGAAAAGGAAACATAGTATCTTGCTAAGTACTTATTAATCATCTCATTTCTCGACGAGATTGCCCAATATTCTCTAAAAATCCTGGTCAAATCTGAGTCTTCAAATGCGTATGAGAGAAAGCTGTCCAGCACTGCCCCTAACTCGTCTTGTGTGGTGATTTCAGGCATTCCCTCAAGCATGGCGATGCATTGTTGAAAATACTTATCTGCCACCGCTTTTAGAAGATCATCCTTGGTTTTGTAGTAGTACTGTAGAGAGCTTAAAGTTATGCCACAGCGAGAAGCAACCTTGCGCATCGTTACTCCGTAATCACCCTCTGTTTTCAACACTTCTAGAGTTTTTTCAATAATTTGATCTATTCGCTTCGCCCTTATGCTCACATCTACCTCATTATTTTCATCGAGTTAAGGCAACAGTATACGGGAAAAAATCCGTCATGTTGACTTTATCGGTCACTTGACCGACAATACTTATCGGTCACATGACCGATAAAATAATGATCAAGTTCTTATCAACACAGAATGTACTTATAGGGTATTGATCAAATGGACAATAAATAAGGGAAAAAACTTAACGCGTCTCGAAAGATAGAGGTAAGACAAATGAAACAGATCAACATAGCGACTAACTACTACGACTCCCTGTTTAGCGGCAACTACGACGCCGTAAGAGAAGTTGCTTCTCCAGATTTGATTTTTAAGGACTCAACGGCGCCCGATGGATATGGTGTTCCCAACAAGATAGAGACCTTAGACAACTTCCTAAATTTCTTCGAGTCAAACGTGCAAGGCCCCACGCAAGTTACTTACTCGCAAAAATTTGCTTCCAATGATCAAGTTGTTTTACAAATTCAGCTAAAAGGCGTCATACCAGCGAGTATGGTAGGAATGGGTGAAGGCTCAGTAGAGTATGTCTCGACTGGCTTTTCGGTCCTTCACCTAGATGGTGAAAAAGTGGTGAGTCATACTGATTACATAGATTACGCTGGCACTAGTTTTACCAAGTTGTCTGATTGATACTCCCTCGCACTATCGAGATAAGCACAACCTTATTGCTAAATAATCAGTAAAAACTGCTTGCTGAGGAACCGTTTCAATAGAGCTTCAGTTGGATCAGGCGACAGATAAGCAAGGGATGTGGTTTAGTCTAAGGCAAGGTTATCACCTTGCCTTTAGCCAGTGCATTAACTCAGTTGATTACTGACGGTTAGTTGTGTGTGGAGTGACTTGTGCTCACAGCCTTTCGTGTCTAGACATCTCCACCACACATACGGGTTGATGGAAGTCCAATTGGTTCGGCGTTTCACTTAAAAACCCGCTATCCTTATCTCTCGCCCATACCTCGAGACTACTCGAATGCTGGTTAGCAACAACAACCCACAGGCCATCTTGGCTGATGGTAAAATCACGTGGAAACTGCCCTTTAAGTTTCACTTGTTGTATCGATGATAAGCCTTGCTCGGTGACCGTGAAGCAGGCCAAGATATTTTGCTCACGACACGAGACATAAATATAGCGCTCATCTGCAGACAGCTTGATTGCCGCCGCTGTCTCTGTCACCGCGTGATCCGGCAGTAAACGCTGCTCAGAAAGCACTTGCCATTGTTGGTTCACCTTTGCGAGCACCACCAAGGTCTCCGTCAACTCACACACGACATAAGCCAGCGTTTCATCACGGTTAAACACCATATGCCTTGGCCCACTGCCTGAAGACAATCTGACAGTTTGAGATAGCTCAAGACTCAAACTAGCCCTATCGAGCTGATAAAAATGGATGCTATCGGTGCCGAGATCGACATAAGCAAGTTGATCATCTTCGCGCAAGAACTTCACCATATGCGCATGTGCCGCCTCTTGCCTGGCGAGATTAGGACCCGAACCAGGATTGCTCAGACAGTCAATTTGCTCCTGCATCGCGCCGGTCTCATTCAAGCTGAACACAGTGACCGTGCCCGAGCCATAGTGAGCCAGTGCCAATAGTTGCCCTTGGCTGTCGATATCGATATGGCACGGGTAATTCCCCCCACTTGGCAGCGTATGCACCTTGCCTTGCTTATCGACAAACTCTAATCGAGAACCTTTGGCTTGGCTGATCTCATTAAAGGTATAAATACCTTTCTCGTTGCTATACAGATAGGAAGGACTGGTGGTGAGATGCTCCCAACTCTCAAAGCTCAGCTCACCACTCTCATTGTTGAGCGTGAGACGCGCCACACCAGCGGGCGCCGATTCTGGGGTATAACACCCCACCAAAAACTGTGCATCTGACATTGCGTATTACCGAAAGGTTAAAATTATTCGATTAGTCTCACCTATCGGGGATATAAGTCGCAATTTCAATCTCTTAAAATGTGGCACCGCGCAAAAACAAAGGGGCGAGGCGCGGGGACGGGCTTTGCCCTACGAGGAGCGAGGAGTTCGTTATGTGGCGTTATGTTCGGGGAACAAGGTGCAGACCTATGAAATATCTATAATCTCGGAGCAAAATATCACTTGGTCATTAGATAAACACGTACGCTTAAAGCCACAGCTCACAGAAGCGTTATAAACTAAACACATATGACGGACTACTCGATACTCGGAACGAAGTGTAACCCGAACCCCGCCCCCCTAGTATATTGCGCTGGTCTTTGGTACCTTACGCGCGTTTTGGTAATGACTGATAGACCGCTATGCCCTCGCAATACAAGATCAATAAAATCGTAGAGATTGGTAATACCCTGCATCGTTGTGGGTGTCCTGCTTATAAGGTGGAAAAATACTCGCAATACTATGCTAATAAGCATGGTGTGGATGTCTTGGTGCAGGCAACTCCGACGGCAATTAACTATCAGTTTCCCGATAAGCACAATACGGTGGTGCTTAAGCGCCTCAAGCCTGCATCAATCAATCTTGGGCTGCTTGCCAACACTATTGATCGAATTAATCGCCCATCGAAAGAGCCGGCAGCAGAGACGCACTCATATTCACCGTGGGTGGTTGCGATGGCTAACATCGGTATTCCTCCTGCGTACCTGATGCTGGTTGGCAGCACGCTGGAAGCGGTGGGTTATGCGGGTCTATTGGGTCTGATGGTGTGGATGGTGCAGCAAGTCTGCAAGGGGCATCGCGCTATTGCGGTTGAGTTTATTGCTGCGCTGCTAACGGGTATTTTTGTCGCCTTTATTGTCGGTATGGGAGCCAGCGTGCCGGTTTGGGCACTGTGTATTGCCTCGGTGATCCTCTTCGTGCCGGGCTTATCGATCGCCAACTCGCTCGAGTGTCTGGCCTTTAATGACTTGGTTTCAGGTACTGCGCTCTTGGGTCAAAGTGCGCTGACTCTGATCAAGCTGTTTGTTGGCGTGGTGATTGGTCTCAATATTGGTGAGGCTTGGTGGGGTCAGGTGGACTCGATCTCATACACCAATCAGATCCCCACCTGGATGCATTACTTTGGCTTGTTGTTGATTTCGACCTCGATTGGCGTGATCTTTAACGCCAGACCAAGAGATATTTTGCTTGGTTTGCCCGTTGCGGTACTTGGCATGTGGGGCCCCTTCTACCTTGGCTTTGACAGCGGCTGGATAGTTGGGACCTGGGTGACCACAGTGCTAATCACCCTTTACGGGACTTGGGTAGCGAAACGCCTCGAGCTCACCGGCTCTATCTACATTGTCCAAGGCATCATCATCCTAGTCCCAGGTAGTCGCGTTTTAGTCAGTGCCAGCCAATCGGTGTTTGAGCAGTCGGTATTGCCCATCCCTGATATCGGTTTATCCGCCGTGTTTATGTTCTCGGCAATTGTTGCCGGGCAAATCACAGCTTACTCGATCTACGCACCCAAGATAGAACACTAGGCTAAGCGTCTAGAGCGGTGACATGGCGCGTCGTTATTGACTTGCAATAACCTCGCGCTCCTGTAAACGATTGAGGAACTCAAAACCCGCCAGCTGACCGCTCTCATAATCAGATAGAATCTCCTTGCGGCTGCTCATTAAGCCTTTAGTAAGCAAGCTGTTACTGGGGGCAATCTCATGAATGATCACGCCCTGGGGCGGCTCTCGCATAAACTCCTTCACCGCCTCATGATTGACATAGTGATTAACCAACATATCGACTTTTTGTGAGCTTGGTTTGGACAGATTTAAGCGATGCTTTTGCTCGGCTAGCATTTGGGTCAGTTTATCGGTATCAGGCAGCCACTCCCGAGGCACCACGCCAAAAATATCCTCACGACTGGTTTGCTGCCAGTGTGAGAGCTTATCGACAAACTGATTGCGAAAGTCTACCAACTTGTCACGATGACCATGCAGGCCATACTTGGCTATCAGGGGCTCAAGCCCCGTTTCTAACTCAGTTTTAAACCGTTCAATTGAAACATCAAAGCGATCAGGCTGTTTAGTCTCTAGAATTTGCTCTGTGGTGATCACCACGATCTCAGTGGCACCACGTCGATAAGCCTCTTGGATAGGAACGGAGGCGGTCACGCCACCATCCACCCAGGTCGCTCCATCGAATTCGATATCGTTGAAATACAGCACAGGGATAGCACAGGTTGCTCGAAGCACATCAAACCAATTGTCGGCAAAGATCGGGTAATAATAGTCCTTCATCTCTTCTACATGGGTAATACATGCCAGTGCCTCGCGAGTTGAACCCAGGCGCTGTCTTCCTCGTTCGATATCGAGAGGAAACTCCCCCGTCTCGACAAACTGGAACGCCCAATCAAGATCCATTGGCTGCTCTTTACGCAGAAATTTATTCAGATCAAAAAAGCGATTGTGGGTTGAATAATTGAGGATAAAGTCCAAACCTAAGCCTTGCTGCCCCGCCACGTATGCAGCGATATTTAACGCGCCGGCTGACGTACCCAGATAAAGAGAGAAGGGATCAAACTGCTGCTTTTTAAAATAGTCTAATACCCCAGCGGCAAACGCCCCCTTCTGGCCACCGCCCTGTACCACTAACGCAAAACGATTTTCCACTGCTACATCCCGTTCATTTATTCGTCAAAACTGCATTTCACTCAACAAAAGTTGAGTCTGACATCAGTATAATCTTTCGCCAACACCCAGAGTGCACCAAAGTCGAGAATTGAACAGATCGCTCATTTTTTCAACAATTTAACTCTACTTGCTCTGAGTAATTCTTATATAAAAATAAAATATAATCAATAAAACTGATTATCGAATAAAATCAGGTACTTAATCAAAACCCACTTCGGATAAACAGCACTTTTAGGCCTCATACATCGTTCAGATCGAGGCTTAACCCCACTCTCACGCCGAAACAAATTGAAATATTTTCGCAGCACGTAAAAAAAGAGATTCCAATCACAATTTTATTGGTTATAATCCGCGCTGCTTTATCACTGGTGTTGATAAAGTAAAAAATATTTGAATGAACCCACCCTTAACCCGCTGCTCCGTTTGAGTGGCACAGACGAGAAAAATGATGAGCAAGTTTGATAGAGCGACCAGCATCCTACTAGCAGGATTCAGTATCAACCTTTGTCTTGGCATCCTATATGCCTGGAGTGTATTTAACAAAGCCCTAGTGACAGACTTCGGCTGGAACGCTGCTGATGCGTCATCACCTTATGCGGTTGCTACTATTGTCTTTTCAATTTCTCTTTTGGTAGCGGGCATTCTGCAAGACCGTATGGGTCCACGTAAAATCCTTATCTTGGGTACCTCACTGACTGGTCTTGGCATGATTGCATCAGGCTTTGTTGACTCAGTACTGGGTCTTAACATTACCTTTGGTGTGATCTCTGGTATGGGTATCGGCTTTGGTTACGCCTGTCTTTCTCCATCAGCGATGAAATGGTTCCACCCAAGCAAGAAAGGTCTTGTTAACGGTCTTATTGCTGCGGGCTTTGGTCTTGCCGCTATCTACCTTGCACCTTTGACTTCGCTTCTGATTGAGACGCAAGGCATCAACAACGCATTCCTGATCCTTGGTGTTGGTGTACTGGTGATTGCAGTGCCACTGGCATGCACCATCAACAACCCACCAGCGGACTACACGCCTACAGCACCTAAAGTGAAAGCGGGCCAAGCACCAAAAGCACTCAAGCCTGTTCAAGATCTGAAATGGAGCGCAATGCTAAAAACACCTCAGTTCTACTCACTGTGGGTAATGTATGCATTTGCAGCTTCTGTTGGTCTGATGATCATCGGTAATATCACCAACATCGCAAGCGTACAAGCGAATCTACCGAACGCGGTTTACCTAGCGTCTATCCTTGCGGTATTTAACTCAGGCGGTCGCGTTGCAGCGGGTATCCTATCTGACAAGATTGGCTGTATGCGCACATTGTTCCTAGCCTTTGCCCTACAAGGCATCAACATGGTGTTGTTCGCGACCTTCACTTCAGAGTTCACTCTGATTGTCGGTACGGCAATTGCGGCAATGGGTTACGGTACCCTACTGGCAGTATTCCCATCTATCTCGTCTGAATACTACGGCCTGAAAAACTATGGTACTAACTACGGCATCCTTTACACCGCATGGGGTATGGGTGGTGCCATCGGCGCGAGCGTGGTTGGTTACTCAATGGCGCAAGGTGGCGGCAGCTACACCCTAGCGTACACTATCTCTGCTGTGATGATGGGCGTGTGTGTGGCACTATCACTGGTGACTAAGCCAATCTCAGAAGAGAAGATGGCGCAGCTTAAAGGCGCTAACGCTTAATCATTGGCTTTGTTAGATGAAAGGCTTAACCTTAGGGTTAAGCCTTTTTTGTTTCTCACTCATTGATGCCATGACTGACGCCTTAGATCTCGCGCCCGACTACTACCTGACTAACTTTTTAAAGCTGATTGAGCATGCTACCCAGCTGTACTCAGACTTGCTCAACCCGCATGAACTGGACTGGATTGCCCGCTTTGACCAGCTCGATAATCACAGCCGCTGCTTATTGGTTAGAATGTTGTCGCGCAAAGGTGAGTGGTTTCGTAGCGATAAACTGATTTACTCAGAAATCCCCAATCTGGCCGCGGTCGGCTATCAGCTAGAGCAACATGGCTTTATCACCCGCTACGGTACACTGTCTGATGTTAGCGCTATCAACCAACTTCTGACCAAACCTGAGATTAGCCAAGCCTACCCAGAACTTAAACGCACTCTGCCCAAAGCGGCGTTGATTGAACTACTGCCCTCAAACGCGGCAATCACACTTGATGACGTGGTGTTTTACCATCTACTCGACAATGAGATGATCGCCACTCTGCTCGCGCTGTTTTTTGCTAACTCACGCCAAGATCTCAGCCAGTTTGTCATTAGTGATCTTGGCCTGCAGCAATTTGAGCACTACCCATTGACTCGCAGTGCACGCTACTTTAGCGACCGTAAACAAGTAGAAGAGCTCAAGCAACTTACTGAGATAGCAGAGCAATTCTATTTGCTTGAGGACAAGCAGGCTGCCAAACTGCTTGCATTACTCGAGTCGATCCCTATCAGTCGCCACCCGAGTCTAAAACGTAAGGCCTTTCGATTAATCAATCTGCTTGCCAGAGATCTTGAGCGCCTAGAGCATTATCAATCCGCATTAGATTGGTTTCAGCTCAGCCAACTACCACCAGCCAGAGAGCGACAGGCGCGTATATTGGATAAACTTGAGCACGTCGATGCGATGGCAGAGGTGGTTCAGTCGATGCTCGATGCCCCCTACAATATCGAAGAGCTCGAGGTTGCACAGCGATTAGAGACCCGCGTCAAACGTAAGCGCAAACAACGCGTTCCGCGTGCGCCAAAACCTACATTAACCGAAGATAAACTCAGCCTCGATTTGTCTTCTCAGCGCGTTGAATACGCAGCACTGGCGTACTATCAGCAGCAAGGTTGGCAGGTGTTCTATAGTGAAAATACCCTGCTCAATGGCCTGTTTGGTTTAGCTTTTTGGTCGTGTATCTTTGCCGATGTTGATAATGCCTTTGTCAATCGCTACCAACACCGACCACTGGATCTCTACCACGGTGATTTTTCTGACAAACGTCGTGCTCTGATTGAGCAAACACTGCAGAGAGTTCGTGAAGGTGAACTCACGTTCATCCTTGATAACTATCACGCCAAGTTTGGCCTCGCCAACCCCTTTGTCCAGTGGAAGTGGCTCGATTTTACCCTAGTTGAATTGGCCTTAACTCGCATACCTGCTGCAATCCTAGCCGAGCTATTCTCTGTGATACTCTCGGACATCAAGTTGTACCGCAACGGTATGCCAGATCTTATCTTGTTTAATGACACGGAGTTTCGCTGGGTGGAGGTAAAGGGGCCGGGTGACAAACTTCAAGACAATCAATGGCGTTGGATCAAGCACTTTCAACGCCTTAGCCTACCTTTCTCGGTCTGCTGGGTTAGCGCACAATAGCCTTCTTGCCTAATGACGCAGGGAAAGCCGTGAAAAAGGAAACTTGTCTCAACAACTCGTCGAGACTCTGCTTATAAGTCGTTAAAAAACAACCAGCGAATCAAGACTCTTTTTCACCCAGCAGTCTCAGTCATCAGCGTTGCGCTTTTTTTGTGCAATTTTTTCTGATCGTTCTTGCGGCGCTTAACTATAATCGAATGAAAAATGGACGTGGACATTTTGTTGGGGGAACCAATTCGGTTCAGGAGGGAGTTATGAAGCTACAAGAGAGAATCGAAATGCTCGAGCAGCAAATCTATATTGCTAGCTCAGAGGGTGACTATGACACTATCAACATGCTAGAGCAGCAGTTGGAATCACTCAAATCAAAGGCCGAGCATCCTTTTGATGATGATCCTTACGCTCCTGAAGGACAGTACTTTATGGATGACTGGTATGGCAGTTAGTGACATAGCCCACACAGACTAAAAGAGCGCTGACTCGAATGAGAAGCGCTCTTTTTGTTTGTTATTTTTGCTAGTTAGCTTATCGATGCATCGTTACTTTTGCGGGGTTGCTTTACCCTGAACAAAGGTTCGGCTTTTATCAAGCTCTGCGACATCGTTGAAGAAGTTACGTCCTAACTGAACCGGATGTGCCATCTGGCCATTATCGACCAAGGTAAACTCTGCCTGCTCACGAAGATCGCCCAGTTGCACCCAGCCCACCACAACGGCGCGACGCTGGCTGTCATCACCATTGGCTTGCTTGACCTTAAGCCAACGCTGCACTGGCGCTTCAAACTCCTTGGTCTCCAGATCTTGGTGCTTGATCTTGAACTTGACCCAATCTTTGCCATCACGCTCAAACGGGGTCACATCGACGGCACTGACCGACGAATTGGCAATACTCTCATCAACACCCGCCTTGATGTGTTTATCGATGCTTGGAAAATACACCCATTCCTGCGCACCGAGGATCAATTTACCATCGGCAGTTTTGACTGGCAGCGGTTTGGGCTCTGGTTTTAGCTCAGCTTCTGGCTCTGGCTCAACCTCAAACGGCTCTTCCACCTCTCGCTCAATCGGTTGCTCGATATCCGGTCGTTCAATCGGCTGCTCGATCTCCGGTTGCGGGGGCTCAGGCTCCGGGTCAATCGGCACCGGCGTAGAACAGGCGGCAAGACCGCCCGTTACCAACAGGGTCATCATCAGATTGCGCAGTTGATTCATTGCGTCCCTCAGTAAACTAATTATTGTGCGACCTCAAAAATGGCCTTAGCGACGTAAGGAATATGTTGCTCAGTCAGGCCAGCAATATTGATCCGCCCATCGCCAACACCATAAATGGCATAATCCTCGCGCAGCTTAGACATCTGCTCTTGACTAAATCCTAGCACAGTAAACATGCCCTTGTGCTGCTGGATAAAGTCAAATTGTGCGGTATGGTACTCATTTCTAAGGGTTTGGCACAGTTGCGAGCGCAGCGAAACCAGACGCTGCTGCATCTCATTGAGCTCCTGTTTCCACAGCTGAGTAAGCGTATCGTCTTGTAAGATGGTTTTTACCAACGCCGCGCCGTGATCGGGCGGCATGGTGTAAGTCGCACGCGCTAGGGTCAGGAGTTTGCCTTTCGCATTGGCGACATCCTGCTGGTTTTTACCCACCACAATCGCCGCACCGGTGCGCTCACGATACAGACCAAAATTCTTCGAGCATGAGGTGGTGATCATCATCTCTTCCAGGTTATCCGCCATATGACGCAGGCCTTTGGCGTCTTCCTCTAAGCCATCGCCAAAACCTTGGTAGGCAATATCGACAAATGGGGTGAAACCATTTTTCGCTGCTAGCTCAGTAATGGCCTGCCACGTGGCAAAATCAATATCCGCCCCGGTTGGGTTGTGACAACAGCCATGCAGCAGCACGACATCATTCTGACCGGCTGTGGCCAAGTCTGCTAGCATGCCTTCAAGGTCAACCTGCTTGGTGACTGGGCTAAAGTAGCGATAGAACTTCACTTTCAATCCCGCCGCTTCCATCACCGGGCGGTGGTTAACATAACTTGGGTTCGATAGCCAAACCGTGGTATTGGGTTGAGCGACCGCCATCAAGTCACCAAGCATTCGCAGTGCACCGCTCGCGCCGGGGGTTTGGATTGCAGAAACGCGATCCATCGCTGATGTGCCTTTTAGCAGCAAGTCCACCATCGACTGGTTAAACTCTTCACAGCCAGCCAAGCCCACATATGCCTTAGTTTGCTGATTCTCGGTCACAATCGTTTGCGCCTGCTTGATCGCCTGCATAATTGGCGTCTCACCCTGGCTGTTTTTGTACACGCCGATACCAAGGTCAACCTTGTCGCTGCGTGTGTCGTTTCGGTAGGCGACCGAAAGAGAGAGAATAGGATCCAACGCTGGTGTTGGTAGATGAGAAAACATGAAAGTCACAACCCTTTGAAATTCCGCTAATAGCTCACAAAGTTAGCACGCAGCCCCAAATAACTGCAACATCAATCTGAGCCTTTCTTTAGGCTGGCAGAAAAAGCTCACTAAAGCGGCTAACCAGGCTGCAAGAGCGGTAGAAAACACCTCGCCAACTAGGTTGAGGTACTAAACTGGATTTTATATCGATATACTTGCGCCCCATTTCAATCAACACGGTAGCCTAGCTATGATTACTCTGCACACCAACCTCGGTGATATCCATATTGAACTCAACAAAGACAAGGCGCCTGTTAGCTCAAGAAACTTCAAGCGTTACTGCGAAGAGGGCTTTTACACTGGCACCATTTTTCATCGAGTGATCAAGGGCTTTATGATCCAAGGTGGCGGCTTGACTGAACTGATGGATGAGAAAGCGACACGTGCGCCAATCACCAATGAAGCCAACCGCGGACTGAAAAACACCATCGGCACGATTGCCATGGCACGCACCGATGCCCCGCACTCAGCAACAGCGCAGTTTTTTATCAACCTCGCCGACAATGATTTTCTCGACCACACCGCTAAAACGAACCTAGGTTGGGGCTATGCGGTGTTCGGTAAAGTGACCGCGGGTATGGATGTAGTGAACAAGATCGCTGAGGTCGAGACCTTATCGCGCATGGGTCATGATGATGTGCCTGCCGAGCATATTGTGATTGAGCGCGTAACCGTTGAGCAAGAGTGATTGTCACAATCCTCTTAGTCACTGAAAGTTATCTGCTTCGGCATGTTATGTCCTAGCGCACCTTTCCTATTGCGGTGTTGCCAATAGCTGCACCGCCCTTTAAACCTCAGCACTAAGCCAATATTCATTCTTGTGACCCACTAGGCAAAATCCTAACTAAAGTACTGTTTAGTATGCGTTTACAATAATAATCAGCTCGCGTACCAAGACTTCTCATAAGCACCGTACTCCGCTGATATCTAAGTGAACAAGGAAACAAGAATGAATCAGTCTGTCTTTATCCCCTCAATCCTACTATTGAGCCTGAGTTTTGCTGCCTCGTCTGAGCCCCATGTTGCCCATGCCGATCGATATATCGAGCAATATAAGCAGTATCAAGACGCGACGTGCCCGATTGCCAACAACGACATCAAACACTTCGTCTACTTCGCTATCGATAGAGCTGCTATCCACGATCATCCACTGCTCAGTCATGAGCGTTTCAGTGGCGCGCAAATCATGTACCCATGGGCCAAGCTTGAGCCAAGACGAGGCGAGTATGATTTTTCCATCATACGTGAGGATTACGAATACTTGGTGAAGTACGGTAAAAAGCTGTTTGTCCAGCTTCAAGACGCGACGTTCGTAAGCGTGAATAAGGGCGTGCCCGACTACTTGTTTAGCGACGAGTTTGATGGCGGCGCTATCGAGCAATATACCCAAGACGGAGAGCCTGAGGGCTGGGTGGCGAAGCGCTGGAATCCACAAGTGCGTGAGCGATTTGCTCTGCTGATGCAAGCGTTAGGTGAGGAGTTTGACGGCAAAATTGAAGGGATCAACCTGCAAGAGAGCGCGATTGGTATTGCGCATAGTAACGACGCCAGTTTTACTGAAGTGGGCTATGTGCAGGGGCTTAAAGACAACATGCTTGCGCTCAAAAAGGCGTTTCCTAACTCAACCACGATGCAATACGCCAATTTCGTTAATGGTGAGTGGTTGCCGTGGGATGACAAGGGGTATTTGAAGAGCCTTTATGCTTATGGCGAAGAAATCGGTGTTGCAATGGGTGCGCCGGATCTGATGATCCAACGCCGTGCGCAACTCAACCATGCGCTGGCGATGATGCATGAATCTGACTATAGCGTGCCGCTGGGTATTGCCATTCAAGATGGTAACTATATTGGTCAAACGGGGACAACTCGCGTAGAAGGTGAGCGTAACAATATCGTTCCGATGCTACACGCCTTTGCAGACGATTTTCTCAATGTCGATTATCTGTTTTGGGTCAACCAAGAGCCCTACTTTGAGCAAGATGTTTTATCCTGCTTTAACGGATAACTCTTACCCTCCCCTAATTTTATCACTTTGATATTCATCCACCGACTGTCAGTATGCTGACAGTCGATTCGGCACCATTAGCTTTGGCTTATCGCGATACCTAGAGCGAAGGTCACTATACTCAGAGCGAAGATCGCTCAAAAAAATCATAAACTTACTAAAACAACACTGGTTAGAACAGCTTTCTTGAAAGGGCTGTTCTCATTTTGCCTACCCTTCTTGAGTTGACGTATTCGTGCAAACAGGTCATCTGGTGACTGTTCACAAGACGGGGTTTTCTCAAACTATTAGTTGACAATATCAACCAATCAATTATAGTTGACTACATCAACCAAATAAACAAGTTCAACACGGGAGAGCATAATGACTGAACACACGATGACGACTGAATCGCTTGTTGAGCAACAGAAGACGCCAATTATCCAAAAGATCTTGGTGATGCTCGCCATGATCAGCCTGATGGGTGGCACGATCACAGGCACAATGACCTACCTAAACCTTGGGTTTACTGACACCTTCTTTGTTGACTGGGCAACCAATTTTCTAACCGCACTCGTTACAGTGATCCCATTGGGTTTCACCATGATGGTGCTGTTGACCAAGGGAGCAGCGAAGCTGCTACCTAATGTAGCCGTAAAGAAGCGTGATGCGCTGGTGGGCATAATTATGGCGCTGATTATGGAGTCAGGGATGGCATTGACAAGTGCCTACCACAGTGTTGGTTTGGACAATCAAACTGAGTTTTTCAACGCATGGATCGATGGCGTGATTGGGGCACTGCCTGTGGCACTAGTGCTAATGATCACGGTATCAATGACAATCAAACCTAAGGTTGAGAAGTTCTTAAAGAGTTGATCTCCCAACACTAGAACCGAATACCACAATCTATTTATCGAGGTAATTACTATGATCCCGACTATTCGTAAAGACAAGCAATACAAGGTAACGATTGAGGAAATCAACGTCGATGAGCCAAGAACGCTTGAGTTTGACTACCAAGACCGTGAAGACCTGTTCAAGATTGTTGAGAGCATTAAAAACGGCAGCGGACTTGAGCCAGCAGCTGCAACTAAAGTCTCTGTTGCGCTGCGCCTGTTAGGTCCGGAGATGATGAAAGATCGCAAGCACCCATTGTTTGCTGATTTCTTCCCGCACTTTAAGCAGTTTATGCAAAACCTGAAGCAAACAGTTAAAAGTCGCAAATAAGCGCAGCAGGTAATGCTATGTCTCGCAAAACCAGCCTATTGAGATGAATACTCGCTTGGCTGGTTTTGCTCCATTAAGCAATCGTAAAATGCCAACGCGGCCAATGATAGTGCTTTCTTCGGCTTGTTCAGCACCAGTGAAAAGTGACTGTGAAAGTGCCATACGCTCGGGTTGAGCGCGACCAAGGATTGATTGAGCGCGCTGTTTTCAATCAAGTGCCCAGGCAGAAAACTTAAGTGTGTGCCCGCCAGGGTCAACAGTACGCCAGACTCGACGTTCCAGCCGTCAATCAGTTTGATGGTGCGATATTGCGTCACATCAAGGAGCTGATTCATCAGCTTAGAGGAGTAACCACCGATGTTAATCCGCCGCCCCTCAAGGGATAAATCACTGCTGATAATTGCTTGGGCGACATCACGCCTTGCATATAGGTAGCTTTTCTCACTGAACAAGGGGTCGATGTGGGCAAAGGCACCGTCGTGATTTTCGGCAACCACCACAATCATCATATCCAACTGGTGCTTTGACAGCTTATCATTGAGCACTGTGTAGTCGCCCACCTCCAAGCTCACTTCAACACTATCGCTCAGCCGATAAAAGGCCTCAATTGCAGCAGGAAGCGGGTTGTTAGGTAACGTAATGGTGTTATCGAGAATGCCCACCCGTACATGGCCGCTTAGCGTCGACTGCACGCCTTTCAGCTTTTGAGCAAAATCACTGAGAAGGCTATTAAGTTCATTTGCATAACCATACACAGTATGCCCCTCACTCGTCAGCTCAAAGCCGCTGCGCCCACGCTTGCATAGCGTCACCCCAAGGCTCTTCTCTAGTTCGATGAGTTGATTGCTGAGCACAGGTTGACTCAGTCCAGTCGTGACAGTTGCCGTGCTTATCCCGCCCTGCTCGACAATTGCGCAGAAAAGCTCTAATCGCCTCAGGTCGCGTTTATCCAGTTTTTCGAAATGAATCACCATCACTTCCATACATAGTCAAAAGCAAATACTTGCATTCAATAATATATATTTAACTAAATGTATCAAGCTGATAGATTATTTATGTGTATTTAATGGATAATTATTGAGGAACAAGGATGGCAAACTCACCAACAGCACATAAGATTGATGACTTTGAACTAGAGCCCGTACCCACCAAGGCCAAGCGTTCATGGTGGGTGATCAGCCTGATCTGGTTGGCCATTGGGATCGATATCTCAGGGCTTTTCTTAGGGGCCTTTCTCAGTAGTGGCCTGTCGATCAATGATGCACTATTCGCTACCTTCACGGGCTCTTTCCTTTTAGCCATCCTCGCGATGCTGTGCGCGAATATTGGCTTTCAGTCAGGTGTATCCACCCCGTTAATGAGCAGCTCTGTTTTTGGGCGTTATGGTGGCAAGTTGCTTGGTGCTATCAATGGTGTTTCCTTGGTGGGGTGGTTTGCTTTCCAGGCCGATTTCTTCGCCTATATCTTGGTTGAAGCCCTAGGAAAGTATGACCTGATCGTACCGCACTTTGCCGCATTGGTTGTGGGCAGCGGTTTAATGATGATGACTGCCATTTATGGTGTACGCGCGCTTGGTAAATTAAGCACCTATTCGGTACCGCTGATGGTGACTCTAATTACCATTGGTCTGTATATGGCCGCAGGTATGCAAACTGAGGGCAGTAAGTTAATCGAAGCACCATTGTCGATGGGAGAAGCCATCTCTTACGTGATGTCGATTTGGATCCTCGCAGCAGTGGCAGCGCCTGATATTGCGCGCTACGCAAAGACCCGTAAAGATGCCATCTTAGGGGCCGGCTTTGGCTTCTTTTTTGGCAACAGTGCCACCATTGTCGTCGCATTGCTACTGACTCAAATGACCGGCACCGACAACCTTGTTGACGTGTTCTTTGGTCTCGGGCTGGGTTTAGCGGCGATCATCATTCTGGTGTTTGCTCAGTGGACCACCAATAGCAGTAACCTTGTCTCAGGGGCGCTTGGCCTATCAGTGTTGCTACCTAAGGTGCCGCGCCCGGTCTTAGTCGTGATGATGACCATTTTGGGTATCGCTATTGCTCAATTTGGCATGATCGACATGTTCACCGTTTTTCTCACGCTGTTGAGTGTCACGATCGCTCCCTCAGCAGGTGTCTACTTGGCACAGTATTACTGCCTAGACAAACAGGCGCTAAATTTCGCCCACATCCAAAGTGTTCCAGACTGGCTAGCCAAAGGGCTTGTCGCGTGGGCGTTCGGCAGCGCCGTGAGTGCCTGCACCGCCGGAGAGTTCTTCAACCTGTTCTCATTAACCACTATCTCAGCGATTGACGGCATTCTTGCGTCATTCGTTACCTACATTGTGCTTGTTAAGCTGTCAGTAACAAAAAAGGAAACGGTTTGTGATATTCAATGACCAAATGATTGATGATATTGCCTTAGGTGCCACCGTATTGGGCACCGGAGGCGGTGGTGACCCGTATAGCGGCGCGCTGATGGCCAAGGCCGCAATAGCCAATGCGAAGCAGCCAGTTGAGCTGATCGCTTTAGATCAAGTCGCCGACGATTGGATGACCGTTCCCTCTTCGATGATCGGCGCGCCGACCGTGGCAATCGAGAAGCTCAACTCGCAAGATCAGATGCTGGTCGCATTTGAAGCGATGGAGCAAGCAGTTGGCTGCCCTATTGGGGCTACATTCCCTATCGAGGTTGGTGGATTTAACTCTCTGATCCCCATACTCGTTGCCGCGCAAAAGGGTATCCCCGTTGTGGATTGTGATGCCATGGGGCGCGCTTTTCCCGAATCACAAATGGTGACTTTTTATCTCGATGGCCTGCCATCTGCGCCAAATACCCTTGCCGATGAGAAAGGCAACGTGGTGACACTTCATCCTGTTGATGGGCTTTGGTCTGAGCGATTTGCTCGGCCGATCACCGAGCAGATGGGGGGTTCCGCGGCCATGTGTGACTACCCCATGTTGGGCAAAGCGCTCAAACGCAGCGCACTGGGCGGTACACTGACAAAAGCAATGGAGATTGGTCGCTCGATTCGTCAAGCCAACGCCCTTGGCGACAGTGCCGTTGAAGCGGTACTTAAGCTGGTCAAAGGACGCCGCGTGATAACGGGTAAAATCATCGATATAGAGCGCAGTACCAGTGGTGGTTTCGTCACCGGAGGGGTGGTGATTGAGCCGCTCGCTACGCGGGGTGAAACCGATAAGGTTTTTGTTCACTTCCAGAATGAGCTACTCCTAGCCCATAAAGGTTGCAGTGCCGATGAAATCAGTCAGGCATCATTACTGGCGTGTACCCCGGATTTGATCAGCATTCTTGACCATGAATCTGGCCAGCCTATCACCACCGAGCAGCTGCGATACGGTCAACGCATCGACCTCATCGCCTACCCTTGTGACCCTAAGTGGCGAACCACCAAAGGGATCGACGTCGCCGGTCCCCGCTATTTTGGCTACCCCGTCGACTACACACCGATCGAGGCATTATCACCACGACTTGATCAGGAGGACGCATAATGACAGTTGCGAAATATCGCCTTGGGATTGATGTCGGTGGCACCAACACGGATGGAGTGCTTTTGGATGAGCAGCTATCAGTCATCTCCAAAGTCAAAGTTGCCACCACCGCCGATATCGCCACGGGTATCGACAACGTAATTGAGGCGCTACTTTGTCAGGCTAAAGTGACCGGTGAGAAAATCAAATATGCCATGCTCGGGACAACTCAGTGTACCAACGCGATTGTCGAGAAGCGTGGGCTAGATAGGATCGGTATGATCCGTCTCGCCCTGCCCAGTGGTAGTGCTGTCCCTCCCCTTTGTGGTTGGAGTGAGTCATGGCAGACTCTCTTGGGTGAGCACTTTTATCAAGCGCATGGTGGGTATGAGTACGACGGGCAAAAAATTGCAGAAGTAAACGAGCGAGAGATCCGCGCCTTGTGTCAAAAGATGCGTGGTCAGATTGACTCTATTGCCATTTGTGGGGTGTTCTCCCCAGTCGATAGCGAACAAGAGCAAGTGGTCGCCAAATGGGTTGGCGAGGAACTCCCCAACGTGAATATTTCGCTGTCACACAAAGTCGGCAGTCTTGGGATCCTTGAGCGTGAAAATGCCACTATTCTCAACGCCGCGCTGCAAGGGACAGCAAAACGGTTTGTGGAGGGGTTTTGTCACGCCCTTGAAAAGCATCGCATCGATGTGACTCCGTATTTTGGACAAAATGACGGCACCTTGATGTCACAGGACTTTGCGCTCCAATACCCAATCCTGACCGTAGCTTGTGGGCCCACGAATTCGATCCGCGGCGCGAGCCATCTAACCCAATTAGCCGATGCCATTGTCGTGGATGTGGGCGGCACGACGACAGATATCGGCGCACTGACCCATGGATACCCAAGAGAATCGAGTCTTGCGGTTGAGCTTGGTGAGGTGCGCACCAACTTTAGAATGCCAGACATACTCGCGATCGCCATTGGTGGCGGCACAAGCGTTGATTTGGGCGATGGCCAGATAACGCTGGGCCCTGCGAGTGTTGGTCATCAGCTACTTGAGAAGGCACAAAGCTTTGGTGGCGATACACTCACGCTGACCGATGTCGCACTGACCAAGCGCGTGATGAGTTGGGCGGGTACAACCGCGCCGCGCCCGATCCCTCTGACTTTGGCAAGCGCTGATGCTATCTACCACCAAATGGTACTGAATGTAGAGGATGCGATTGACCGGATGAAGACCTCAGCGGCTGAGGTGGATGTCATTTTAGTGGGCGGCGGCAGTGCCCTAATGCCCAATCATTTTGAAGGAGTAGGCCGAGTGATCCGCCCAGAACACTTTGAGGTGGCCAATGCCATCGGTGTGGCGCTTGGCGAGATTTCGGGGCAGTTAGATAAGATTGTCCCTATCGCTCCTAATCAGCGCACGCAAGTACTTGCAAACCTAGAGCAGCAAGCCTGCCGCTTAGCCATTGAGGCGGGTGCATGTCAGGATAGTGTTACGGTGATCGACAAGAGCGAGATCCCCTTGAGCTACCTGCAAGGGAATATGGTGCACGTAAAAATAAAAGCGGCAGGAAAAATCGCTTAGCCTCGACTCCGTCAACACCGTCGAACAGAGATGGGCATCTACTTGTTTACTAACTTTTTCGAGTAGAAGCCCAGATCAATGGCGACAGATATCGCGCTCGGGAAAAGGAGTCATCGATAGACAATTTATTGAAAAGGTTTTTATTCGTCCACGCTATTAACACTAGTCTCAACTGCCTGTTTTAATTAATATCTACTCAGCGGATGTGGGATTGATTAAGGATGATAGCCCTATGCATTACCTGGCGTTAGCGATGGCAGCAGTCTTCTGGGGTGGCAACTATGTTGTCGGTAAAGTCATGGCCCAAGCGTTGGACCCGGTCGGTATCACTTTGATCCGCTGGCTGGGTGCCGCTTGCATTATTTTTCTCATATACCGCACTTCGGTGATAAAAGACTGGCGGGCGTTTAGAGCTCATCTACCGTTTAATTTGATCTATTCAATTTTAGGTCAGATTTTCTTTCCACTGTCTCTTTACTTCGCCCTGCAATACACAACCTCACTTAACGCCGCCATCTATATATCCACTACGCCAAGTATGGTGTTGGCGATTAATCATTTTGTATTTAAAGACAGGGTCCATGCCAACGAGATCTTGGGTGTGATCGTCAGTACTGCGGGAGTACTATATCTTTCGATCATGAATGCCAATGCCGAGAGTTTTACTTTCAACATTGGTGATGGACTGGCCTTCTTTTCCGCCTTCAGTTGGTCGCTGTACAGCTCACTGCTTAGGTTTAAGCAAAAGGACATTTCTAATACCTCCTTCGTCGCCTATACCTCTGGGATTGCAGCGCTAATACTCGTACCCATATTTGGCCTATATACCTCATCCACAAGTTTTAATATCAACCAAGCGATGGATTCACTCAATTACTTTAGTGTCGCGGGGTTGTGTTACTTAATTATCTTCCCGTCCTGGCTCTCTTATGTATTCTGGAACTATGGTACTGGCAAAGTGGGCACCAGTAAGAGTGATATTTTCACCCATCTGATCCCTATTTCCGGTGGCTGCTTTGGCGTATTTTTCCTCGGTGAGCGACTTGAAAGCTATCATTTTATCGCGATAATTCTGATCGCAAGCGGGGTTGCTCTGTGTGCAAGGAAGCAACGCAGAAACCTTAAGACTCAGGTCAGTGATAACTTGTAACTCGTTTCCTAAGCTGAAGTCAGAATGATTTTTCCATCCAAGGTGAAGGGATTAGACTCAATAAGCTCAATCGCGGCATAGACTTGCTCCAATGGCAAATAGCGCGCAACATCCAGTTTAACTTGGTGAGTTATAAAGTGGTCTAACATCATGGTGAACTTTTCACGTCGCAGATCTTTGCCCACCTTATTCTCCCAGTAGCGAAGGAAGAAGGTACTGAAATCTATTGCTTGCTGTTTTGAATGTTCAAAAAAGCTGGGCGGGTAAAACTCTAACGATAGGGTTCCGTAGTTAATAAACCGACCATTGGTACTAAGGGTATAAACCAGCTCAGCTCCGGCCTGACCACCGATAGCATCAAAAGCAATGTTGGGCCTCGGGCAACCAAGGCGTTGAATTTGCGAGACTAGGTCTTGTTTAGCGTCGATGACATAATGAGTATCAAATGGATAGCTTTCAGGTTGTGAGGTGACAGCAATAAGCGTAAAACCAAGCGATAAGGATAGCTGGGCGAATATTTTCCCTATTGCTGAGCTGGCGGCATTGATGATCAACACATCACCTTGAGTCAACTGAACGATTTCTGTGCTCAAAACCCAAGCAGTTAACGCATTGATATACAGCTGACACGCATAGCCACTTTCTAAATGCTCAGGAATACTAAAAAGGTTATCTGGTGAGGCATCGATATAATTTTGCCAAGTCCCACTGCTCGCCACCACGACTCTCTCACCTACGCTAAACTCTGGATGCCTAGATTCGATAACCCGGCCAACCGCTTCAAACCCTGGCACCCTGGGCGGCTGATGTGTATGCCTATACTGCCCGACGCCATGGATAGACAATAGATCACTTGGATTAATATTGGTCGCTTCGACTTTGACTCGCACTTTATCTTGATTAAGCGCACTTAAGGGCACGGCCTCTAGTGCTAATGACGCGCTCGCTGGACCAAAGCTATGTTGATTAACTCTTGTATTGACTGTGGCTTTTGTCATGGGCTAGCTATGAGTGGTGAAGCAATATATGTCGTGCCCTTTATGCTGACACTTTTTTCGCCAATGTCCAGCTTTGATCAGCAACAAAGTAGTCCTGTGATATCTCTAAAGTCTTTGAATGGATGCTTGACCTGTTTTTAAAAATCCGAGTACCTTATCTCAATAGGTTATTTTTTAACCATGACAGGTTTGTCGAGAAAAATGAGCATAGGGAGTTAATTTGTGAACAGGGAAATTACCGGTAGTTGCTTATGTGGGAATGTGAGCTTTGTCGTCCAAGATGATTTCGTAAAGTTCTATTTTTGCCATTGCGAGCAATGCAGAAAGCTAACAGGATCGGCGCATGTTTCGCACTTATTTACGTCACCGACAAATATCAAGTGGACACAAGGAGTCGACAATACCGTACGTTATGATGACCCCACTCGCACCTTTTCCAATGTGTTCTGTAAACAGTGTGGCTCTCGGTTACCTTATTTATCAAAAAGCAACAAGTTCCTGATAGTGCCAGCAGGCTGCTTAAATGCCGAACCCTCTAGAAAACCCGATGCTCAGATATTCTGCTCTGAGCAAACCGCTTGGCACAAAGCCGGGATGGAGGCTATCAAGCTAGAAGGTTTTCCAGAAGAGGCATGATTGCACTTAGCATGGTTTAACAAGAAGTTGAACGGCGGTCATCGCGCACTTACTGATGTTTCTGGGGTAAGTAGCAGCTTACCCATGACCTTACCACTCTCTATCTGATCATGGGCCTGGCTCGCTTGTGAAAGTGGTATGGTTGAGTAAACGGGTTTCACCTGACCTTCTGCAAGCATCTGGTAGACCTTCTCTAACGATGTTTTGACTAAATCGAAGTGACTAAAATACGTTGCGTAAATCTCGGAATAAGAGATGGTTGGAGCCTTCGAAAAGTGTTTGACGGCTTCGGCTTGTAAATTGGTTTCGCCTACCCCAGCCAGAAAACCAAAAACCACGATGTGGCCAAGAAACAATAAATAGACACCCATATTAAAACAAGCGCTAGGAATAACACTAAGACACCCATATTTAAACAGGTACTACTAAATACGAAACACTAGATGATCGTTGACTTACCAAGGAAGCTAGCAGAGTGGTAGGAGCAAATTGGGTATAAAAGTCACATAGGCTCATTCACGAGAGAGTATCCCCCGCTTTAATCAAAAAGTGCTGCGAGCTAAATCATTTGCCAGTGAGGATTGCTCTATGCGCATCTAAAACAACGTTTAGCAGCACTGATCCCCTGCATTCGCTGTAATCCATGGTTGTGCTGAAATGACCGCAAAGCGCCCTCAGTGCCAATTGGACCGCTGAAATTTTCCTCTAGCGAGGTAACTAATACCGTCCAAAGTGCTTCATCAATCCCGAGCCTGGAGAGTATAGGAGGGCAATCTGGCAATATTGCGCCGGGTTTATCTTCTCGAATTACTCTTCCGCTCATATCAATTAGCAGTAGGTAATCTTTAAGAGTGAAGTTTAACCCCTCTGGCGTATGTTCACTCTCATTGCCAACAAATGGGTATAAACATTCAGGCTGATGAACTGGTGAATTCGGCATGACTCTAGAGTGCTTTAGTTTATCTGTACGTTTTTTGATACTTGTAAAATCAGAGTTTTCAGGTGTCTTTGCAATGTTGGCACGAATAGGATTGAGGTCAACATACGCCATACAGGCCAACAAAGCTGCATCATCAAGCAATGCTTGAGATTTAAACCGCCCTTCCCAAAAACGCCCTGTACAGCCATCTTCTTTGTTTGCTTGGCGAGCAATTGTCTCGTTGAGGTCCCGCATAAACCAACTCACATCGTGTAATCGGCTTCGATAAACCTCTGCCGTTTCCATCACTGCTCGAAGTGAAGCTTCATCTAACGATTCCTCATCGAGAAACCGGGAAGTAAGCAATGTACCTTTGTGTAATTTATGCCAACGTTCAAGAACTTGACGTGTATCCCAACTTAAGGCTTGGTCACGATTAATGTGAAGCACAACATGGGTATGGTTGCTCATTACTGCATAGGCGCATATATCGATAGCAAACACCTCCGCTAATGCCAGAAGGCGTTGCTCTACCCAGCCTCGGCGATGCTCAAAGCTCTTCCCTGTTATTTGATCTACACCACATAAATACGCATGACGTACGCAACGCGAAACACAGTGGTAATAGGCGGTATCGTCAAGGCTAACTTGTTCGCATCGGGCTTTCGGCATCGTCAGGTTACTCATAGGGGACCGATTTCAAGTGTAGACTGTGTTCATTATTTTGCTCAAATATGGGTGTCTATTTATTACTCTTACTACCACCTGTTTGTTCGATCACGATTGCTTTCATTGCTATTACTCCGCTAACGTTTTGCCGATTGACTCTTTATCTATGAGAGAAATAGTAGTCGCGAACCGTGAAAAAATCGTAATTAGGACACTACAGGTATTGCTGTTCAGATTTAGAAGCTGAACCGTGTCCCATCACTGACAATAGACTGCGCATAGATTAATGTGGTTGCCGAGAAAAGAAGAAAAGAGATGAGGGCAACAGCAGACTCCCAAGAAAGGGAGTCTGCTGTTTAGAGGCGTTGTACCGATAGAATGTCGTTTGACCAGGTTTCGCCTACCAATGATGGCATGAGCTAGAGTGTGAATAATTTACCTTAGTATTTGGCATTGCCTCGCGAAGCAACTCAATTTCATCCTCAGGAATCCACGTACATCTTAGAGTGATTTCTTCCATATTAGGCGAATTGGTGGCGAAGTTGTCGATAGCATAGCTTGATAGGTGTGTAATATTGTTTCGTGTAAAATCGATAATCTCTAAATCCTTTAATTCTGAAATTTCATCAATATTTTCTAAACTGGCCCCAATCATATAGATTTGCTTGACATTGCTCTCTGCTAAGAATGAAAGATAACCGACCGGATTGTGGTCAAATCTGAAGCGATGTAAGTTTTTGCCGGTCAAATTAGCAAACCCTCCAAGATTACTATAGCTCATATCTAGGTCCTCAAGACCATCATGGGCCGCAATGCTTCTTACCAAATCTGTAATTGGAACGTTAATATCAAAAGCACCAGTGAAATCAGCACGTTTTAAATTGGTCATATGTTCCAGACTAATATCTGTACTGATTTTGTTATCAACAAACCTAATAAACTCTAGCTGCTCAGCCTGTAAGAGAGGCGTGATATCAGTAATGTTATTTTCAAAAAATTGGATAGATTTAAGCTGTGGCATACCAGCAATGAAAGAAATATCCTCAAAGTCATAGCTTCGGTAATACATAAAGTGCTCAAGGCTCTCAACTTCAGTCAACACGCTGAGGTCCATTAGCTCCTGATCTTCCAGTTGGAGAGTAGTTAAATGCTTAAGCCCGGTAAGTGGAGTAAGGTCTTCAAGCATATAACCATCGCCGTGGTCAGGGTGGTAAGCTTCAGGTTGTCTTGATTTTCCACGTGCTGTTTCATGAAATAGATTTCGTTCATGCTCTAGTTTTGCATGCTCTTCTTCTGTTATTCGGTGCGCACCGGAGTTAAAACGCAGGAACTCTAAGTTTGGCATACGATGAATACCATTCAGGCTTACAACGTCGTTACATTTAAGTACCTTTATTTCGTCCGCGTATTTCGCACCGGCATTCTCCGGCTCGATGTCAACTGCAAAATCTATACATGCCTGTAGCTTTGGGTCTTGTACTGTAAGATCTGATAGAGACATGCGCTCTTGATCATGATATTGACAGCCTGCCAATACACCGATAGTCGCGGTGCATAGAAGCGTTGATTTAAAATTATTCATAAAAAATTCCAATTTGCTATTGTGCTGCCCTGTGGCGCACATTAAATACTTTGCTCTGATAGGCATTTAATCATCCCTATCTGTTAATTTGATTTTTCTAGCTGGGACCATTGACCCTATGAGACCTACAACAAACAGGCATATCACCATAATTGCCCCACTAGGCAAGTCATAGATGCTTGATAGAACCAGACCCAGCAAAATTCCGGCTATTCCCATGGCGATACTGATGGCATAAAAACGACTACCTTGGTGTTTTGCCGCACAAAGCGCGGGGATCACAAGCAGCGCAAATTCCAGGTAAACCCCGGTCAGCTTCACGGTAATAGGCATCAAAAGGGCAAATAGGATGTAAAATCCGTATCCTGATAAGATGCTAGGCTTGAGAATGAGCACAATCACGCATCCCAGCGTAACAACACCAATTTCAACCACATCTTGCCAAGTTGCCCACAGTAGTTGCCCATTAAGCACTTGATGAATAAAATCAGCTCCGTGTGGGTCGTGGCTCACCATCAGCATTGCCGTAGAGGCACTGACCACATACAAGCAACCAATCATCGCTTCCAAGTGCTGCTTCGCGTAGCGCTCTATTAGGGCGATAAGCGCACACATGACAAAAGCGATCGACCAGGGCCCATAGAGGTCACTGAACCAAAGTTCACTGGACCAGCCCAACCAATAATGAAAGACACCTGCCCCCATTGCCGCCGCCTGTGCAACCGCAAGGTCGATAAAGATGATCCCGCGCTTAATGACCTGATGGCCGAGGATGACATTACCTATTAGCGCAATCGTCCCGCAGATAAATGCAGGTAATAGCCAAGCGTAATCGTTGAGCATTGCCATAGCGATCTAAGATTCCTCACCAGAGTCAGCTGAATGCTCACCAGCCGCATCAACAAGCTGTTCGATAATGCTATCTATCATCTCCACCAAGGTTTGCTTACCCTCAACGGTCAAGGGGAGTTGCAGTGTTGGCTTATCGATTCGCTGCTGTAACCAGTTAGCAGCTCGACTGTCTTGATGCGATGAGTAGACAATCATATCAACCGCCTCTGCATCCAACTTCGTCAAACTCTGTAGGTGCGAAGTCGTCGGAGAGATGCCAGGTTTCGGCTCCAGATCCGCCACTTGCACGACCCCTAACCACTCAAACAAGTAACGATAGGTGGTGTGGTAGCCAACGACTTTGAGCCCTCTCAACGTCTCAACCTGTGCTTCCCACTCGGGGATTTTGCGTCTCCACTCTGAGCGAAAGCGAATACCATTAACTTGATATTGCTGAGCATTGTCGGGGTCTATCTCAATGAGTCGTTTGGTTAACTCACTCGAGATCCGAGGGATGTCTTTAACTGCAAATTGCACATGAGGATTACCATGTGCATGAATATCCCCCATACTGCGATCCACATGGCTATGAGTATCGAGCATAGAGACATAGTCAGACGCATAGAACATTCCCACCTGACCATCTTGGACACGGGCATTGTTGCTGCGCGCCTGGAGCATGGGTAACCAGCCAATTTCAAGTTCAGAGCCTGAGCAGATAGCCATATCTGCACCGCGCATTTGTGAAATCAGCGATGGCCTCGCCTGCACATAGTGAGGGTCCTGTTTTGAGGTTGTTGCTGAATAGACCTCAGCTTGCGGCGCATGAGCTCGCAACAACGCCTCCCACTCTGGTTCGCAAACAAAAGCGTTCAAAGCAAAGCTCGGTAGCGAATAGCTCCCGGCCAAAACGCCAAGCAACACTGACACGATGCCTGATCTGCGCTTGCTCATTAGCTTCATTTGACGAACGGGAGCATTAGAAAGCATGGGCACCATGCGCTCCAAAGGTCATCACGTATTGCAGCGTAAAGACATTGTCTTCGCGGTCTTGGTGCTGATTCTCTGCGCGCGTGTATTGAGCTCGAATCGTGCCAAAATGCGATGAATCCCATGCCACCATGAAGTCTAGCTCTTTGTCTGTTTCACGCTCAAAGAGCGGGTATTCGCCAAAGGAAACAAAATCAAAGTTATCAGCTTCGCTGTAACGGGTACCCACTGACCAGCTTGGGTTAATGCGATACACACCGGATACATAATAAGCATCAAGCGTGCCCGGATAATCGTTGTCATATCTAAACTCGCGGGTCGTGGCGCCATTCAGTCTTAACCACTCAGCACTGATGGTCAGATTTTGATATTTGTAGTTACCCGCTGGTGCCCATTTCCAAACAAGATCAACGCCATAAAGATGCTTACCCGTTACTGTAGCGCTGTGGCTGTGGTCATGGTCGTGACTGAAAGAATGTGGATGACCATGGTCGTGATCGTGGTCATGATCGTCGTCACCAAAGCTTTTGATTTGCCCGTTGTCGTTATACAGGTAGCTCAGGCCTACTTGCCAGCTTGAGGAAGCAGAGAAATCTGAGCCCACCGTTGCAGTTGCAGAGTAAATACCTACCGCTGATGGGTCTTCCACTGAGACCATATTTTGACCACTAAATGCTTCTGCTCCCAGACGAACATAAACGTCCGTTGGCAGTACAACATTTGCCGAAACGCCATCATCAAAATAATGACCGCCAAGGAAGCCTCGGTAGGCAACCGGACGCTCGACGAATGCATCTTCGTGTAGATGCTGGCTGTTGAGATAACCAAAGCTTGATAAGAATCGACCCGCTTTAATATTCAATCCATATGGAAGAGAAGTAGTCTCGATAAATGCTTCTTCAATCAGGATATCGGTATGGTCACCATGGCTTTCAAGCACAGTAGTGAGCGAGCCGCGAAACTTATCATCGATATTGGCTGATAAGTTCAGTTCCGTATGCCCGATACCGAAACCCTCTTCGCGCTCGGACAGGTTGCGCTCACCATTTTGATAGTAGCCGTCAAGGACAACGCCTATCTGTGGATTAGAGAGTGTGTTAGCGAATGCTAATGGAGTGAGCAAGGTCGATACCACTGCTCCTAGAAGTGTTTTGTTCAAGTTAAGCCCCGATTTTCATTGTTATGTTATAACATTTCATTTCAGGGCGGAGTTTAGAGAGATTTATATAGAAGACAAACCACCAAAAAGTAACAAGATATTACCAACTTAACCAAGCCATAAATATTTAACTTGTGTTAACTTGTTAACTTAATTGCAAATATTTAACGAGATAGAAGTGGGTAATTCTATCAAATAGGTTTCGAGTAGATAGCTTACTATCAACAACATCTAGTAGCACCATCGAATTGAGCCAGATACATCAATAACTTATACAAAAGTTATTAAGCAGCCATATGCTTATCAGAATTAAACACCCCTCCCTATTGGTTAACGCAAAGTAAAATAAATAAAACCATCCATAACATCACCATCCATGCAAGAGTCAAATCTGATGAAAAATCAACCTAATGACTAATAGGAATTGAGAAAATTGATATTGCTGTAATCAAATATTCATATAAGGCTACATGCTGGTCATGTTGAAACACTGACTGACATGCTGTCAACCTTACGAAGGAAACATAACTCAATCAATATCGATAATTGCAGTCATATATTTATGAAAAAGCAATGTTGGTGCTCATAAATACGCTACTATACGCTCATAGAGGGAGTGACTTTGTCACACAGATAACTCAGCTAAGCAATGACGAGATTCAACTATGGAACCAGACCATATTTTCCCCATCAAAGATTTTAACAATACCGTTTTCCTAAAGCCGCTTATTGCTCAAAGTGATGTGACCAACGTACATGTTGGAGAGTACAGCTACTACAGTGACTTTGAAGACCCGACGAATTTTTTAACCAAGAATGTTTTGTACAATTTCGGCATTTCAGGTAATGCTCTTCATATCGGCAAATTTTGTGCGTTTGCCAGCGGCGTTCAGTTTATAATGCCTGATGCAAATCATGCCACTGCCGGTATTACCACCTACCCATTTGCTGTCTTTGGTGAGCGATGGGCTGAAACTTTACCTTTGGCGGAATATCCATTCAAAAAGTACCGAGACACGATTATTGGCAATGATGTTTGGCTAGGTTATGACGTCACCGTTATGCCGGGTGTGTCTATTGGTCATGGTTCAATTATTGGCTCTAAATCAGTGGTATCAAAAGATATCCCACCGTATAGCATAGCGGTTGGTAATCCGGCGAAAGTCGTTAAGGCTAGGTTTAATGATGCTGACCGAGAAAACCTGTTAGCGCTCGCATGGTGGGACTGGGAGATTGAACTGATTGAGCGAGCAATGCCAATATTGGTTAAAGGTGATATCCCTAGATTACTAGAGTTTGCTCAAACAAATGGATTAGTAAAATAGAAATCCATTGCCCTTGGACTAATTTATTTTTGAGTGTGTTTGCATCAACTTTTCTCATATAACACACTCCTTCTTTCCCCTATTGAGGCATCAACAATGAGCCGATTATTCAGATAGATATACAGTCGGGAAAACTCTCCACTAAGACGACTAGTCATGTCCAGATGTCGAACGGGCAAAGACCCCCTTTTTACCTGCTCGTTGATCAGCTTAACTTGTTACACCGTATTTTTCTCACGACAAGCGAGAGTAAATCCAAGTAGTCCTCGCACCAACCAACGCGATAGTGAGACTATTATGAATAAGTTGATTACTGAAAGGGCGTGGGAAATAAAACATAAAAGCGCCAAAACAATGCTAACCTGCCTGGGATTCGGGTCTGTCAGCCTCCTCTTTTCATCTAACGTTTTTGCTGCAGCCAATCTCCAACCCGATGATTTTGTCGGCATCTCATTCTGGCTTATTTCGATGGCCCTAATGGCGTCCACTGTATTTTTCTTGTGGGAAACCCAAGGAGTGACAGCCAAGTGGAAAACCTCCCTCACAGTGTCAGCGCTCGTCACCTTGATTGCCGCGGTACACTATTTCTACATGCGCGATGTATGGGTAGCCACTGGCGACACGCCTACGGTATACCGTTACATTGACTGGTTGCTCACCGTACCCCTACTAATGATAGAGTTCTACCTAATCCTGCGCGCGATCGGCGCTGCATCACCAGGCATTTTTTGGCGACTCCTCATTGGTACGCTAGTCATGTTGATACCCGGCTACATGGGCGAGGCAGGCTACATCAACGTGACCATAGGGTTCATCATCGGCATGCTCGGTTGGTTCTACATCCTCTACGAGATCTTCTTGGGTGAGGCCGGCAAGGCTGCGAGTCAACAAGCCAGTGATTCGGTGAAATTTGCTTACAACTTAATGCGTTGGATTGTTACCGTAGGCTGGGCAATCTACCCAATCGGTTACGTCCTGGGTTATATGATGGGCACCGTCGACGCTGCCTCTTTGAACCTAGTGTATAACTTGGCGGACGTGGTGAACAAAATAGCGTTTGGTCTGCTCATCTGGTACGCAGCAACGTCAGAGAGTCAAGGCCAGAATTGATGGTCAGTCGCTCATCGGTTCTCCTGCAACCACATTAAACGCACGATACAGACTCAACATTGGTTTTCGCTGGCTCGGGTCACCAGCTAGCGATTGCCATCTACCTGCAAAGGTGTCTGGTCAGGGGTGTCGTAACAAGGGATTCGACAAGAAGCTCTCCGGCAAGCACTCTTTCACAGCATTTAATGTGCTCAGTTGGATTAGTTCACAACCAGTCTCTACTCAAGACATTAATATACAGGCGGTCGTCATGAGCAATCCCAAAAGTATATTGAGAAGTACCCAGCAAAACCAAATATATCAACACTGCGAGCAAGTGCTCTTAACAGCGGTATCGCAGCACGAGCCAGCCCAGTATCACCTCAGTACAGGCGGGCAACGGGTAAGAATGCGAGTCTGCATCGATGCTTCCCTTGCGCTTGGACTCGCAGAGAGCGACTCGGTGATTCTCGCCGCAGCGATTGAGTTACTGCACAATGCGTCTTTGATCCACGATGATATTCAGGATGGGGATCGCCTGCGACGCGGCAGCCCTACCGTTTGGGCAAAGTATGGCGCTAATGTTGCGATTTGTACCGGTGACCTGATGATCACCAAAGCTTTTGGGCTGTTAGCACAAATAACAACTAGTGAGCGCCTGCCGCAATTGCTAGAAGTGACCCAGCAAGCCGTTGCTGAAACCATTTATGGCCAACTTGAAGATATCACATTGCAAGGCGGCGTCAGTCCGCGTGACTATGAAGAAATTGCGGCTCGAAAGGCAGGGCCTCTTTTGTCTCTGCCGCTTGTATTGCCGCTGTTGTCTCGTTATGGCGACACTTATATCAATACTGCCAAGCGTGCAGCGAGAAATTTCGCTATTGCTTATCAGATCTTAGACGACATCAGCGACCACGATGATGACCTCAAATGCAACCGTCTCAACCTACTCAATATTTACCTCTCCGACAACAGCAAAGTAGCGGCGCTTCGACTCACTAAACAGCGAGCCTATTACTTATTAAAAAGCTGTGAGCGAGACTTCAGTAAACTCCCCGATGACTGCGCTGTAGGTCTTTTGCAAGCAACGCAGCATAAGCTAGCTAAGCTCAGGGAGGTCAATGATGAGCGCGCCTAACCAACCTATCAAAGGTTCCCGAGCGATAGTGATTGGCGCTGGATTCGGTGGCATAGCCGCAGCGTTGAGGCTACGAGCCAAGGGCTATAGCGTGACCTTGATTGATAAGGGTAGCCAATTAGGGGGGCGAGCCAAGGTCTTTCGTCGTAACGGCTTTACGTTCGACGCCGGTCCAACTGTGATCACCGCGCCGTTTTTGATCGAGGAGCTGTTTACGCTGTTTGGCGAGTCCGCCTCCGACTACGTCTCAATTGTGCCTGTCGCCCCTTGGTATCGCTTCCATTACAGTGATGGTACCTGTTTCGATTACGGCAGCACATACGAAGACACCCTCGCTGCCATCAAAGCCCTCTCACCCAGAGACGTTGATGGCTATCAAAGGCTACTTGAGACTTCCAAGGCGATATTTAACGTGGGCTTCACCCAGCTTGCCGATCAACCTTTCGACCGCCCACTCACCATGTTTAAACAAATACCCAACCTAGTCAGACTCGGCTGCTATAAAAGCGTATGGCAACTGGTCTGTGATCATCTAGAGCATGAGAAGCTCAGACAGGCGTTTTCTATCCAACCCATGCTAGTTGGGGGTAACCCCTTTGACACCACCAGCATTTATAACCTGATCCATTTTTTGGAGCAAAAGTGGGGGGTTCATTTTGCTTTGGGAGGTATGGGAGCTTTGGTCAACGCATTAGAGCAGCTCATGACTGAGCAAGGTATCGATATCAAGCTGAATGCGGAGGTGGAAACCGTTGTCACTGAGCAGCAGAGCGTCACCGGTGTTGGGCTAACTAATGGCACTTTTATTTCATGTGATGTACTGGTCTCTAACGCAGATCCCGCATTCCTGTACCGAAAAATGGTCAAACCGAAAGACCAAACGCTGGCTGCCAAGGTTAAATCTAAGTACGCCAAGTTTTCCATGGGGCTGTTTGTGTTGTATTTCGGCACTACAAAACAGTACGACAATATTGCTCACCACACTATCTGGCTCGGGAAACGCTACCAGAGCTTGCTTGATGATATTTTCAATACCAAGCAGCTCGCTGACGACTTCTCGCTGTATGTCCACCGCCCCACAGCGACAGACCCAACCATGGCACCAGAGGGCTGCGATAGTTTTTACGTGCTCTCTCCAGTCCCAAACTTGCAATCTGGCATCGATTGGGAGCAAACCAAGACCGAATACGGAGACAAGATTATCAAGGCACTCGAGGAAAGTATGCTTCCGGGGCTCTCGAAGTGTATCGTCGAGCGCTTCTGTATGACGCCACAAGACTTTGCTCAAGATTACAACAGTCTTCACGGGGCGGGTTTCTCTATAGCGCCGACGCTAACGCAGTCGGCATACTTTCGTTTCCATAATCGGGGGGAGGGCCCCAAAAACCTCTATGTGGTCGGGGCAGGAAGTCACCCTGGCGCAGGATTGCCCGGTGTACTCTGCTCAGCGAAGGTGTTGGACAAGCTGGTACCGACGGCAGATTGCGCTGAAATGAGTGAGCTATCATTGAGTCAGGCCACAGCTGATGATCAGCACGGTGTACCGACGTTGAATGCTGGAGAGAAGTATGAAAAACCAGGCGCTTAATAGTCTAGCCAAACATGGAAAGACCTTCAGATTTGCCGGCTTACTACTCAACAAAACACAGTTAGAACAGGCTGCGCGGCTGTACCACTTTTGCCGCTGCATCGATGATATCGCTGACAATGCAACCGACAAGTGCAAAGCCACTGAGCAACTCAAGGCCGTCAAACGGCAGCTTACCAATCAATGCCCACAAGATGCCTTTGTTGAGGACTTTCTGGCACTTAGTGCAGAGTTAAACATGCCACAAGATTACGCCTCGACCCTTATCGATGGTGTCACCAGCGACCTTGGTCGAGTCGATATTCAGACCGAGAGCGAATTGGTTCAGTATGCCTTCAAGGTCGCTGGTGTGGTTGGTTTGATGATGTGCCCGATTCTTGGTGCAGACCCTCGCGGCACGCCCTACGCCATCGATTTAGGCATTGCACTGCAGTTGACCAACATCGCCCGTGATGTTTTGGAGGATGCGCAAATGGGGCGGCGTTACCTGCCTTACGAATGGTGTCCGATGAGTGCTCAGCAAGTTACGCTTGGCAACGATGTTGAGACGCGCCAACAAGTCATGCAAGCGATTGAGCGTGTGCTCGCCCTTGCTGAGCATTATTATACCAGTGCGCGCCAAGGCTATACTCACCTTCCCCGTCGCAGTCGCCGGGCAATTATTGTCGCTGAATCTGTCTATCGAGCTATCGGCGTCAAGCTCACCCAGCAAGGCACTCGGTATTGGGAGGGTAGAACAACCGTCGCCTTGACCTCGAAAATTCACATCGCTGCTGTCAATCTGTTGCGTCGCACTCAAACCTCTTCAAAGGGCCATGATCAAACCCTTCATTTACCACTGCGCCAACTGACAGCATATCAACCGATTGAGATCATCTCAGATGCAGGCGCTTAAAGCCGACATTGTGATGTTGGGCATTGGTCTTTCTTCATGCTCCTTGGCACTGGCATTACTCGAAAAAGGCTATCGTGGCGATATCGTGATGTTAGAGAGGGAAGCACGCGTCAACAGTGATAAAACTTGGTGCTTTTGGGATGGCGAGCATATCCCTCACTATTTGAGACCATTAATCTGCAAAAGCTGGCCCTCTTGGCAAATTGCAGACATTACCCACAAGACTCAAGGCGGCTCAACCAGTTACGCCTGCATCCGAGCCACTGATTTCTTTCACTACTGCCTTGCACAGCTCTCAAGCGCCGACAACATTACGTTGCTTTTCAATAGCGATATCCACACCACTGGCGAGCAAAGCGACGGCGTCACTGTCTACAGTAACACCCATACCATAGTGGCTAAAATGGGCTTTGACAGTCGCTTCCAAGCACCAGCGACTAGCACTAAGCAGGGTCTGCTACAGTGTTTTTCCGGAGCTTGGATTGTAAGCGCTTCAGCTCAGTTTTCAGATTGCACCGCCAAGTTGATGGTGGACATCAAAGCCGTAGAGGGCGGCACTCAGTTTCTTTATCTTCTGCCGTTCGACAAACAGAGTGCGTTAGTAGAGATCACGCGCTTTGCATCCCAACCCGTCAGCCGCTCCCAGTTAGAAACTGAGACCTTAGCGGCGTTAACCCATCTTGGACTCAGCGCACATGACATCATCACATGGGAGCATGGTGTGTTGCCAATGACAGTGGAAAACACCTCTACGGTTGAGCCCTCGCAAGCTGATACCCCGCCTTTCGCGCGATGGCACTCTATTGGCATAAGGGGTCACTGCATCCGAGCTGCAACAGGATATGCTTTTACTGCTATTCAGCGTAGCAGCGTAGCCCTTGCAAAACAGATCGTCCTGAGTCAGCGAGCATCGCCACCCCGCTCACCCCGCTATTATCAATGGCTCGATGGCGTGTTTTTACATGTGTTGCGTAACGAGCCGCAGCGCGCCCCGGAGATTTTTGCGCGTTTGGCACAGGGAACGACGCCGGAGCAATTTTCCCGCTTTATGAGTGAACAAGCCAACTGGCGAGACATATTAGCCGTGATTAACTGCATGCCCAAATGGCTGTTTATGCGCGCAGCCCTCAAGGTATACCTATGAATCAGGCACTCCTATGAACCGAGAAAACTACAGTGCAAACCAGTTCTGGGGAGTGTTTGCCGGCGCGTTCTTGCTCTCGATATTGCTGTCGAGAATCGACGACACCCATACCATTGTCTTAGCCGCGATACTTATCTTGGGCGTTCCACATGGCGCCCTAGACATCATCATGCTAAAACAATTGGCGCACCCAAAACCAAGCAAAATCAACAATGCTCGGCTTTTTCTTTACTCTGCTGGCTACGCAATCACAGTGATTGCTTGTCTCGGCACATGGCGGTTAAGCCCTGCGGTCTGCCTATGCCTGTTTTTCTGTCTCGCAGCAGTGCACTTTAGCTCAGATTGGCGGCTGTCGGCACCACAAGCCCGCGGGTTAATCAGCACTCTTGTACTCACAGCGCCAGCACTATTCCACCCCGAATCTCTGCACGAGCAGTTTACCTTACTGGGACTGACTGACACTGATGCTCTGAGCGTCATTACTGGCATGAGACTTGTGTGTATTCTTGTACTTATTAGTCTGCTCGCAATGGCTCATAAACTCAGTGTCAGTACCCGGGTGTGGATTTTGGTATTGGTCTCAACGTGCTATTTGCTGCCGGTTCTGTATTTCTTTAGCCTCTACTTTTGTGCACTGCACGCGCCACTGCATACTCTGCAAATCAAGGTGCAAAACCAGCTGTCTTGGCCATCACTGGCGCACGCAACGACTGCTCCTTTACTTGGGACTGGTCTAATACTAGGTGGTTTCTTTGCCTATATCCCACAAGGTCCCACCAACGATGCTCTGCTGTCGACGGTTTTTATTGGTTTGTTCGCATTGACTGTCCCCCACCTCATTTTGACATTGGTTTATCAGAGGTTAATTGAAAAGCAAAACACCTAGATAAATGAGCACTAGAACTCATCTAGCCTCGCTACCACAATGGTTTACCCAATCAGAGGCTGCTGAGAAGTGTGTACTCACCTTTTGTCTCAAGACGATAACCACTTTCGATATCATCAGAGGTATGGGTCTGTACCTTGAGCGTCCCCTGCAACACGATTGGCTCCCAAGGCTCGACATAATCGATAGCCTGCTCGACAAGGATCAATTGATTTGGCGGCGGTGGGGGGATATGTAAACACGCGCCAAAAAAGGGCACCAGTAAAAACTCGGTTATCTTGTTGGCTTCGATACCCAGTGGCACCACAAAACCAGCGAGGGTTTGCTCGGTGTTATTTAGATCAGTCACCATGCTGCCCTGCCTAATCTGAGGCGCTTGTACATCCAATGGAATATCATGGTTGATCGGCTGAATCAGCCCCTGATGACGCTCTTCTAGTGGGATCAGCTCCTGCCATGACAGTGGCGTTAAAGCTGCAGCCACCAGACTACTCCATGCGCTCAAGCCGATAACGAGTAACATCTTTATCATATCTATGGTATCGCCCTTGCTTGCGCAAGGGCGTCTCTTTTACTCTGCTTTAGCGATTAATTCGCGACGAATGCACCATGCATAATTGCGTGAATCGAGGTGTTATCAATAGATCGGCCGTGTACGACCTCACTGTTTACGCCCCAAGCCACCATAGGTACAGGGACGTTGGTGTGATTACCCCACAGCCAGCTCACTTGTGGAATTTCGCCAGCACCATTGGTTTTAATCAACTCTAGCCCGCCGACTTCATGGTCTGCCGTGACAATGACCATAGTGTCATCACGTTGCTCGACCCAATTAGCCACTTTCTCAACAGATTCATCGAACTTCAACGTCTCAATAATTAGGCGCTCTTCATCGTTAAGGTGGCCGGCAAAGTCAATTTGAGACCCTTCCACCATCAGGAAAAAGCCATTTGGATTGCGCGATAGGATTTCGATCGCAACTTCCGTCATCTCTTCAATATGCGGGATATCGAGGCTCTCGTAACTCCATCCCTGCTCCACTTGGTAATCTGAAGGCTTCACATACGGGATCTCATCCTCACCGAAGATCGCCGCAAACTTAATCGAGGCATCTTCGTCAGTTGCTGGTAATGTTTCGATCGCCGCCAACATGTCTGTTTTGTTCTTCACCACAATGTAGTCGTTGTTCTCAGCCGCTTGACTGATAACATCAACATCCTTCACTTTCTTACTGCCACAGATGGCTAAGTTAGGTTGAACATCGCCAAACATGCTCTCAGAGAGCTGAGCAAAGTCATTGCGGTTTGGACCATGAGAAACAAACGCTGCAGGCGTTGCGTGCACACAGTGTGAAGTCGCAACCACGCCAATCGATTTACCCATTTTTTGCGCCTGTTCAGCGATTGTTTCTAGGTTCGAGCCGTCACCGGGTCTTGCTTGCGCAATGGTACCCGACACAACTTTAACCCCAGTAGACATCGCAGTTGCTGCAGCGGCCGAGTCGGTGTAGTAGTTCATTCCTAGTCCAGCTAGCTTCTCAAACCCAAGCGTATCGGCACTGGCGGTATGGATCTGGCCGCGGTGTGGTGCCGAGTCCATAAACAGCAATTCACCATTGTAGGCACGAGTCACATCCAGCTGAGCATACCCCATACCATCACCAATCATGAGGATGACGTTATTCGCATGGCTCATATCGACTACATCAACTTCGTGTGCATCGCTTGACTCGGCAATTGTGCCAAGGTTGGTGGTGAGTTCAACCTGATATCGACCTGTCGAATCAGCGGTTGCGATTTGACGGAAGCCCGGTTCGTCTTGGGTTTCATCATCTTCTAGCGTAACTTGAATGTTGTCAGAGACGATTGCCCAATCGACGCTATTAGCATGGGTACTGCCGTCCGCCCCTAGATTAATTGGAGTATATGGCGCTGTTAGCTTGTCATAACCAGAATTGGCACGAACCTTAGACATTGATACCGGTATCGCAACTTGTCCATCACCTAAGGTGGAGATGCCAAACACATAGCTACCCGCCTCTACAGAGGCGTGCATCACACCACCTGGATAAGTCGTTAGTGCTGAAGCACCTTCTTTCAGGTCTACTAATTGGTTTTTAAGCCCACCGTAAACCAACTCTTCACCGTCAAGATTTTGCACTAGGTTAAATTGAATATCTTGTTGCTGCTCAAAGTTAATCGTGACCTGATAATTTCCAGCACCTACATAATCAAACTGATATTGATCTTGTAGCTCCCAGTCACTAAAGCTACCGGTTAAGTATACGCTCGAACTCAATGTATCAACATCAGAGTCGGTAATGTTCTCAATGTACAAGGTAGGGTTATTAATACCCGCACTTGCATCTAGAGAAAACTTGTAAATTTGCTCCTGGCCATCAACCTTAATGTCCATATTTTGGTTGGTGAATTCATCGTATTTTCGCTGTAATTCGTAAAGGACATCTGTCGTGACTAGGCTATCTTCACTTTCAGAAATGGCAAGATCACGCTCAGCACTCCATTCTGGATCAGATATTTTGAATGAATACGAGCCCGACTCCATTTTGAACAGCGCTGTATGCACTCCCTCACCCTGATAATGGAACTGAGCTTCAGGTGGCGCAGACCAACTGTTCATTGAGCCTTTAATATATAGGCGGCAGTCCTTGTTCGGTGAAGTGGCAATCTCTTCTTCGGTACAGGCATAGGGGCCAGTATCTATGCTTTCCGCAATTTCCCTATCAACTTCAACATACTTGGTATCTGTTTCATTACAGCCTGCGAGCACAGCTAGTGCCAGTACTGAAAATATAAACGGGCTCTTTTTCACCTTTTCTTTCCTTTAATTAGTTCAAAGCACAAATTAATTTATCAGCAAATTACTTCACAAAAGTTACAATTTATTTTCAGGCAGAAATAATTAAAAGCAATAAATAATTCAACCCCAAACAATTTAAAAACTCAGCCCTTAATTACATTAACTACTCCCCCTCTAGTTAAGTAAGGGTTATTACCATCCTTTCAACTACACCCTAAACAACCAATAAATCAACCCCTATAAATGTTATATTATAACAATTGTTGCGAGAGATATTACGCATATTAAATAGAGCGAACAATAGCTTTTATTTTAATACCATTGATGAGTATTATATTTTCATTCTAAAAGGCATTCGAAATGTAAAAAGACACACCATTATAGGCATGCCTTTCTACTGTGTTATTTCGATAATTTGCTAACTAAGCTTAAGCATCAATAAATAACACCTGACCGCTGATAAACCCATCTACTGAGCGCTCGAAGGCTTTACCGACCAAAGAACTCGGGACTGGCTCAAAGCCTGGCATCATTTCACCGTACACATCCCAAGCTTCTGCTAATACCGTTGGGTTGACGACATTAATGCGCATACCATGAGGCATCTCATGGGCAACGCACTGCACAAACATATTGAGGGGCTAAACTTGGAGCAGATTGAGATGGATGAAATACCTGCCCCTTTTGATGTGATTGCCGCTTGGTACCCGAGATACAATGACGATGCTTTACACTAGTGGGTACTATCACTGCTTGAGCAAGCTTACCCCAATCCATAGCTAGGTGGTGTGAGGATTAGTTGAGATTCAAAGGTAGTGACCTGTTTCTAAGAACATGGGAAACTTGGTTGTAGAGTACAGGTAGAACATCATGCGGGTTTACAGTAGATGTAAAAAAAGCGCCAACGGTTAACGTTGGCGCTTCAGTTATTCGAAATTTAAATATGCTTACTCATCATCAAGCGGAATCAGCTTAGTGCTGCCACCGTGGATTTTCTCACGGCGACGCTGGATCACAGCAAAGAAGCCAGGGATGAGGAAGGTACCGGCTAGCAATACACACAACAGACCGCCAACAAGCGAGATACCCAGTGAGTTCTGGCTCACGTGGCCTGCGCCCGAGGCGAAGATCAGTGGGAAAATACCCAAGATAAACGACCATGACGTCATGTTCACCGCGCGGAAACGCAGTTTACCGCCTTGTACCGCTGCTTCATTGAGCTCGACGCCCTTCTCTTCACGCTCTTGCTTGGCAAATTCTACGATCAGAATCGCGTTCTTTGAGGCCATCGCAATCAGCAGTACCAAACCTATCTGGGCATACAGGTTAAGCGGAAGACCCGCTAGATTCAGCGCCAAGAAGGAGCCAAGTGTCGCCACCGGTACCACCAAGATGATCGCCAGCGGAATTGACCAACTCTCGTACTGAGCCACCATAAATAGGTAGATAAAGATCAGTGCTAGAGCAAAGGCGTAGATCGCTTGGTTACCGGCGAGTTTTTCTTGGTAAGCCATGCCTGTCCATTCGTGCTGATACCCTTGTGGAAGGATTTCTGCCGCCACACGCTCCATAGCTTCAATTGCATCACCACTCGAGTAACCCGGCGCGGCTTGGCCTTGGATAATCGCACTGCGGTACATGTTGTATCGCCATGCCACATCCGGCTCAAACACCTGCTCGAAGCTGACTAGAGTGCTCAGCGGGATCATCGCACCCGATGAAGAGCGAACATGGAATAGCTCAAGATCTTCCATCGTGCTGCGATGCTGGCTGTCAGCCTGCATGGTCACGCGGTAGTTCTTACCAAACATGGTGAAGTCGTTCACGTACATCGAACCCAAGTTACCCTGTAGGGTTTGGAAGATCGATGATAGTGGAATACCAAGCTGCTGCGCTTTCTCGCGGTCAATGTCCACATAGTAATGTGGTACGTTTGCGCGGAATGTACTAAACGTGTAAGCGATCTCTGGCTGTTTATTGGCCTCTGCAATCACATCCGCCATCACCATCGCCAAGTCGGTACGACTACGACCTAGAGTATCCTCAAGCACAAACTCAAAACCAGAGGCTGCGCCCATGCCTGGCACCGCTGGCGGCCCCATGGCAAACACAATCGCTTGCGGCAATTGTTGAGCCGCAGTCGCATTAATGCGTCCTGCAATGGCATTGGCTGAGTGATCGCCATCTAGACCATTTCGCATATCCCAATCGTGCAACTTAATAAACAGCGAGGCACCATTCGAGGCTGCCGCCCCTGTCATAAACGCGAAGCCGTTTGCTACCGTCACACCGTCAATACCTGGCTCTTGAGAGACAATATCCATCAGCTTTTCAGACACCTCTTCGGTGCGTGACAAAGACGCTGAATCTGGCAATTGCACGTTAACCAGCAAGATACCTTTATCTTCTTGCGGTACGAATGCCGATGACGTGGTTTTAGCAAAGAAAGTTACCGCCGCGATCGCGAGGATAAAGAAGGTACCCAGTAGCAAGGTTTTCTTAACCAAGAACCCGGCCACCTGACCATAACGGTGAGTGACTTTATCAAGACCGCGGTTAAACGCCTTAAACCAGTTCGCCGTGTTGTCGCCACCTTGCTTAAGCACCAGTGAACATAGCGCTGGCGAGAGCGTTAGCGCGTTGATCGATGAGATCACCACTGAGATACAGATAGTCAGTGCGAACTGACGGTACATGATACCCGTGATACCCGGCAACATGGCCACCGGCAAGAATACCGCCAGCAGTACCAAGGTCGAGGTGATGATTGGACCGGTGACCTCTTTCATCGCCAACAAGGTAGCTTTACGCGGCGTCAGGCTTGGGTCCTTGGCCATGGTGGTATCAACGTTTTCGATAACCAGGATCGCGTCATCCACCACGATACCAATCGCCAAGATCAGACCAAACAGCGTCACGGTGTTAATCGTAAAGCCGGTCGCTTGCATGATGGCAAAGGTACCAATCAGGGAAACCGGAATAGCCACAACTGGGATTAACGTCGCACGTGCACTACCCAAGAACAGGTACGTCACGGCAATAACCAACAAGATCGCCTCAATCAAGGTTTTGACAACACCCTTGATGGACTCAGCGACGAAAATGGTGGTGTCGTAACTGGTCTCGTAAGACATCCCTTCAGGGAAGTTCGCGCTCATGCCATCGAGCAAGTCCATCACCGCCTGACCACTTTCTAGCGCGTTCGCGTCAGATTGCAGGTTCAGCGCAACAATCGAGGCGTCTTGATTACGGAACTTACCGTTACCATCGTAGAACTTCTTACCTAGCTCAACTCGAGCAACGTCTTTAAGATAAACGGTTGAACCATCGCTGTTGGCACGCAGGATGACGTTTTCAAATTCAGAAACTGTCTCCAAGCGACCTTTAGTCACGAGGTTAAACTGCACCTCTTGCGCACTTGAGTATGGCGCTGAGCCAATACGACCGGCAGCCACCTGAACGTTTTGCTCTGCAAGCGCTGCATACACATCTGAGGTGGTCAGCTTAAGGTTAGCCATCTTTTCAGGGTCTAACCAGACACGCATCGCGTATTCACCACCACCAATCACGTTAACCTCACTGATGCCCTTAACGCGCGCCAGCTGGTCTTTGATATTGAGGTTTACATAGTTGATCAAGAACTGATCATCGTAGCGACCATCGGGTGAATAGAAGTTAAGTACCATCAACAGGTCAGGCGAGCGCTTTTTCACCGTCACACCGACCATGCGCACCTCTTGAGGCAGCTTAGATTCGATCTGCGATACACGGTTTTGCACGTTCACCTGCGCCATGTCAGGGTCGGTACCGACCTCAAACGTCACGTTGAGGTTGTACGAGCCATCATTGGCACTCTTTGAGGACATGTAGATCATGTTCTCAACCCCGTTGACCGAGGTCTCTATCGGGTCGGCGATCGCCTGCTCAACGTCCTCGGCACTTGCACCGGTATAGAACGCTGTGACACTTACAGACGGTGGGCTGATTCTTGGATATTCTGCTACCGGCAGCACCGCTAGAGCGATCGCACCTGCCAAGGTGAGAATAATCGAGATGACCAAAGCAAACTTTGGTCTTTGAATAAAGAAGCGACTTAGCATGTGGCGACCCCTTACTCAGCTTGCGCTTCTTGTAGACGTACTGGCACTCCGTTACGAATACGCTGCAAACCTTGAGTGATGATCATTTCGTTTGGCTCAACACCTGCAGAGATGATCACGCCATCTTCTACCTGAGTACCAAGCTCGACGTTACGACGCTCAGCGACATCGCCCTCAGCAACCATCATGACAAAGTTGCCCTCAAGGTCAGTCTGAACAGCGCGGCGTGGCACAACCACCACATCACGTTTCTGGCTATCAAGCAGGCGCACCTTGATGTGCTGGCCTGGTAGAAGTTGCTGCTCTGGGTTTGGTACTACAGCGCGCATCGCGATAGTACCGGTTTGCAAGTCAATGCGATTACCCAAGAAGTCTAGCTCGCCAAAGTGGCCAAAGGTGGCACCATTTTCCAGCTCAACCTGAACCTGCACCGCCTGCGCTTCAGCGCGGCCATCACCCTTCACTTTATCAATGCCTAGGCTCAAGCGCTCACGCTCACTGACACTGAAAGAGGCGTGTACAGGGTCAAGGCTAACGAGTGTGGTAAGCACGCCTGATGACGGTGAAACCAGATCACCCTTACTCGCTTTGCTGTCACTGATGCGGCCATCAAATGGTGCGCGGATCTCAGTGTAAGACAGGTTTACCTCAGCTAGATTAAGCTGTGCATTGCTCGCCGCCAGTTGCGCTTCTGCGCCCAACTGAGCAGCGGTTAGCGCATCAAATTCAGACTGCGAGATACTGCCGCGTGGAAGAAGATCTTTACCACGAGCAAAGTCCAACTGGGCTTTTTTCAGCGCAGCCTCTGCCTGAGCAACAGCGGCTTTAGCATTTGCGACCTGCGCCTCAAACGAGGACGGTTCGATGGTGTAGAGTAGGTCACCCTTGGCGACCATCTGGCCTTCTTGGAAGTGACGCTGCTGTAGATAACCTGATACCTGCGCGGTGATCTCCGTGTCTTCGACCGCCTCCACGCGACCGATATAGGATTTGCTTGGCTGGTATTCAATGGTTTCTACGTTCTGCGCAGAGACAAGAGGTAAGACTTGGGCCTGCTGGCCTCCAGCTTGCTTTTCACACCCAACCAGCGCTACAGCGATGGCGAGTAAAGCGATTTTGCTTCTTGGTTGCATAAATGTCCGATAGTACTTGTATAAAATTATTGTAATGAGTTGTTCCGGTGATACTTTGCCACCAGATACAACAAGCGATTAATCACCTGACCGTTGCATAATCTTCCGATTCATTCCAACTTGCAAGCGCAATATGTTGCGAGTTAATACAGAGTTGCTTACTACTTTTGTCTGCTGAATTGCGATAAAAGTTCCCCTACCCAAAGTAAAAAGAGCAGCCTAAGCCGCTCTTTTCATTAATAACTTTTCACACTCCACTAAAGGTGAGGCCCAACTATCTGTTTTAACGGTTGATTTTGCTTTAGTAATTTCATGCCATTATACATGCGTACAAACCACAGCAGGATTGCCACTAATGCAATCAACATTCCCACGTATGGGATGTAATAGGCAATATCATCAATGATATGGCTGCGATACCAATAGTCATTGATACCCTTGAGCACCCCATTTGAGGTCGCCACCGTCACGATCAACACCACAAAGAAGGTCAAGTTGAGGAAGAAGGTCCGGATCAAACCATAATAGTGGGAGTCCAGTACCTCGCCATCTTCACCTTTATCGAGCCGATAACCTGCATAGACAATCGCGATAACGCCCGAAATCAAGCAGGTAAACGGCGTGAAGCAGCTTAATATGTACGCAGTCCAAATACCCTTATGAGGTTTGTTCATTACTCGCTCCTCCATCTAGCGGTGTCGTCCTCTCTACCTTGGTTTGCTCAATATCCTGCTGATCTTTGACCTCTTCATACCACAGGTCATGGTGCTCTTTCGCCCAGGTCTCATCGACCTCGCCTGTCACCATACCCTCAAGTGCGCCTTCCATACCAAAGAGACCGATATAGATGTGGAAGATAAAGCCACAAATCAAAATCAGCGCTGATAGACCATGCACCAGGTTCGATAGCTCCATATCCCGCCTGGTTTGGCCAAAGATTGGGAAGTCGAGCACCAGACCACTGAGTGCCACCACACTGCCGACAATGATCAGCATCCAAAACAGGATCTTCTCACCCGCATTGGAGAACTCTGCCGAAGGGTGACTGCCTTTGTGTTTGCCGAACATCCCGCCAAACTTAAGCATCCACTGCAAATCCACCTTGCTTGGGATCGATTTACTCCACCATTTAAACAGCAGACAAATCAATAGCACGTAGAACAGCGGACCAACGTAGTTGTGATACTGTTTGGCGAGCATGATGATAAAGCCCCATAAATCGGTTGGGATATAAGGCTTTAAGAAGTGCTTGCCGTACACCATCATCAGACCACTAAAGGCCAGCGTAAGGAAGGTGAACGCCATCGACCAGTGCAGAGCGCGATCCATCCGCGTCCAGCGCTTAATTCTACGCCCGGTACGCGGCTTGCTCAGCTTCATCGGCCCTACGGCGACATAGAACAAGGTCACCATAGCAATACTGCCAAAGATCGCCACGGCCCCCGCAGGTGACATCCACTTCTCTTTGAGGATATACCAAGCCTGACCAGGGGTACTGATCAAGGTATCGTGCTCGGGGAACTGGGATGATGTGGTTCCAGTCTGGCCTTGCCTCACTTGGCGCCAAAAGTCTGGGCCGCCTGTTAATTGCACCATCTCTCGCTGTGCGACACTGTTTTCCGAGGCGGGCGGATTGGCCTGAGCCTGCTCGGCCAGCGTCGGCATTGACAGCGTCAACAACGCTGCTGCCATCAAAGACAGCAGCATTGAAGAGAGGTATTTAAGAGATTGAATCATACCTCACCCCGCCGTTAGCTCTTGGTCGCGTCATATGACAGGTCTTCACCGCTTGTCCAACCGGCACCTTCCGCGCCGCGCGCTACCACGCGTTTACGGAAGATATCCGATACCTTAGCTGCATCACCGGCGAGCAGTGCCTTGGTCGAACAGAGCGAGGCACACATAGGTAGCTTACCTTCTGCAATACGGTTAGCACCGTATTTCTGACGCTCTTCCAATGAGCCCGGCTCGGTCTCAGGACCACCGGCACAGAAGGTACATTTGTCCATCTTTCCGCGCTCACCAAAGGCCGATTGCTTCGGAAATTGCGGCGCACCAAACGGACACGCAAACAAGCAGTAGCCACAACCGATACACAAGTCTTTGTTGTGCAGCACGATACCATCGTCGGTCTGCACAAAGCAGTCTGCCGGACACACCGCCTTACAAGGCGCGTCGGTACAGTGCATACACGCCACCGATATCGAGCTTTCACCCGGCTCACCATCGTTAAGAGTCACGACGCGGCGGCGCTGGATACCCCATTGCAGCGCATCGTCGTTCTCATTCTTACATGCCGTGACACACCCATTGCAATCGATGCAACGCTTAGTGTCACAAAGGAATTTCATATTAGCCATTGTCTACACTCCTCAAGCCTTGCGAATATTACATAGGGTGACTTTGGTTTCCTGCATCTGCGTCACTGGGTCATAACCGTACGTGGTCGCAATGTTGGCAGATTCACCAATCACATAAGGATCTGATCCTTCAGGGTAGTTACCACGAAGATCTTCGCCTTGGAACTTACCGCCAAAGTGGAATGGGATAAATGCCATACCTGGTTTGACGCGGCGCGTCACCATGGCCTTAACATTGATCCGTCCTTTCTCAGCCCCTTCAACCCAGACCATGTCGCCATCTTTAAAGCCTAAGTCATTGGCATCGCGCGGGTTGACCTCAACAAACATCTCTTGACGCAATTCTGCCAGCCAAGGGTTAGAGCGGGTTTCATCACCACCGCCCTCGTACTCAACCAAGCGACCAGAGGTCAGGATGATTGGGTACTCAGCCGACTTGTCTTGGTCCTGAATCGACTTGTACAGGGTCGGTAAGCGGTAGATAGATTCGCTGTCATCCCAGGTTGGGTAGTCAGCAACCAAATCACGGCGTGGGGTGTAGAGTGGCTCACGGTGCAATGGCACGCGATCAGGGAATGCCCACACAATCGCACGCGCCTTGGCATTACCAAACGGAATACAGCCATGCTTGATCGCCACGCGCTGGATACCACCAGACAGGTCGGTCTTCCAGTTTTTACCCTCGGCCGCCGCTTGCTCTTCTGGGGTCATATCGCCCCACCAGCCAAGCGCTTTAAGCAGCTTATCGGTAAACTCTGGGTAGCCGTCTTCTAGCTCACAGCCTAGTGAATAGCTGTCCTCTGCAAGCAGGTTTTTGCCCTCAAACTCCACACCGAAACGAGCACGGAAGTTACCGCCACCATCAGCGACAGTTTTCGAGGTGTCATAAAGGATATGGGTACCTGGGTGCTTCATCTCTGGAGTGCCCCAACATGGCCATGGTAAGCCATAGGTATCACCATCGGCTGGTCCACCCTCGCCTTCTAAGGTGGTTTTGTGGAAGGTGTGCCAGTTTTGCTGGTGCTGCTTCAAACGCTCTGGGCTTTGGCCAGTATAGCCAATCGTCCACATGCCGCGGTTGAACTCACGGGTGATGTCTTCAATCACCGGCACGTTATTCTCAACCTTGACGTTAGCAAACAGCTGGTCGGCAAAACCGAGTTTTTTCGACAGCAGATACATGATTTCATGGTCTGATTTCGACTCGAACAATGGCTCAATCACCTGATCGCGCCACTGCAATGAGCGGTTTGAGGCGGTCACACTGCCTGTGGTCTCAAACTGAGTTGTTGCAGGCAGCAGGTAAACACCGTCGGTGCGACCATTCATTACCGCAGCCACGGTTGGATACGGGTCAACAATCACCATCATATCCAATTTCTGCATCGCCTTTTTCATCTCCACGCCGCGGGTTTGCGAGTTCACCGCATGACCCCAGTAGAACATGGCGCGGATATTGTCTTTCTGCTCGATGGCGTCTTTGTCTTCCAACACCCCATCGACCCAGCGAGACACTGGGATACCCATGTTGAGCATCGGTTTCTTGCCGCGATACTCGGTCTGGTCAAACTGATTCTTCAGCCACTCGTAATCAACGCCCCAGACATTCGCCCAGTGCTTCCAAGAGCCTTCAGCCAGACCGTAGTAACCTGGCAGAGTATGCGACAATACGCCAAGGTCGGTTGCGCCCTGCACGTTATCATGGCCACGGAAGATGTTGGCACCGCCACCCGATTTACCCATGTTACCCAGCGCAAGCTCGAGCACACAGTAAGCGCGAGTGTTATTGTTACCTGTGGTGTGCTGGGTACCACCCATACACCAAACCACACAGCCTGGGCGGTTTTCAGACAGCAACTTGGCAGTTTGATAGACATCAGCCTGTGAAACGCCGGTCACGCGTTCAACTTCCGCTGGGGTCCATTTCGCCACTTCAGCGCGGATCTCATCCATGCCGAACACGCGTTGACGGATAAACTCTTTGTCTTCCCAGCCTTGGTCGAACACATGCCACAAGAGACCCCAGATAAACGCCACATCAGTACCTGGGCGCAGTGAGACGTAGTGATCGGATTTGGCTGCTGTGCGCGTGCGACGCGGGTCTGCAACGACAATCTTACAGTTGTTCTTCTCTTTGGCGATCAGGATATGTTGCATCGCCACTGGGTGGGCTTCGGCCGGGTTTGAGCCAATAAACAGCATCGATTTGCAGTTGTGCATATCGTTAAACGAGTTGGTCATCGCCCCGTAGCCCCAGGTGTTGGCTACCCCTGCTACCGTGGTGGAGTGACAGATACGCGCCTGGTGGTCAACGTTGTTGGTGCCCCACATTGAGGCCATTTTGCGGAAGGTGTACGCCTGCTCGTTGTTGTGCTTAGCACTACCGAGGAAGTAGACCGAATCCGGGCCCGACTCTTCGCGGATCTTGAGCACGTTGTTGCCGATCTCTTCGATCGCCTCGTCCCAAGAGAGCTTTTTCCACTTACCATCAACCAATTTCATTGGGTATTTGAGGCGGCGCTCACCATGGCCATGCTCACGCAATGCGGCCCCTTTGGCACAGTGACCACCAGCATTAAATGGGTGATCAAACGCCGGCTCTTGGCCTGTCCATACGCCGTCTTGCACCTCGGCATAGATACCACAACCGACTGAGCAGTGAGTACAGATGGTGCGCTTGATTTCGGTTTTTGCATCAGGGTCGACCGCCTTCGCCTCGGCTTTTTGGATCATCTTAGGTCCAAACAGTGCGCTGCCTGCGGCGAGACCACCGGCGGCAATTGAGGTATTTCGCATGAAGGCTCGACGGCTGACACCGAGCTGATTTTGCTCCTTGGTGACGCTATCTGAGCGTTTAGTTAACTTCATTGTCATCGCTCCTATAGGGTGTCGTAGTAATCACGAACGTGTTGAGTCTCTCGATAACCAGTCTTTTTGTCTGGCTTGACGTCAGCTGGCGTGCTCTCGTCAGCATGGGCAGCCTGGGTGGTCCCGGCCACAACCGCACCTGCGATGGAGGCGGCAGTGAGGCCCTTGAGTAAGTCCCGACGGCTGGTATTGACTTTATCTTTGTCTTTCATGGGTTGCTTCCTTCCCGTGTACCTTCTCGTTTCTTTAAGGTTTTTATTATTGGCTTGTGTTTTACACTTATCGTAGAGGACGCGCTCTAGCCGTTCTCGAAGAACAACTGGGGTGGTAGGACTAGAGCGTATCGACGATATTCTTCACTTCGATTTTCTGACCTTGTTTGTGGTGAGCGCTTGCGTCGCTAAAACGCACCTGCTCGAGGGTAAAAAAGGCGTCCATCAGCGCAGCAATGGCGAGATAAAACTGCGCGCTGGCCGCCTGATTGATCTGCTTAACCAGTGATTGGTGCCAAGGGGCAAGGTGTTTGTTAAACATCACCTGTTGCTGACGCTCATCTTGCTCAGAGAGCAGCGCGAGCACCTCACAGATTGCTGAGATATGATCCTCCGGCTCTTTCACGCTCTCAGCCCGCTCGAAACCCAGCAGCGCCAGATCATGGCGCAGCTCTGCAAGCGGCTTTTCCATCAGCGCGCCGGCGATATGCCATGAGCCAAACGGCATCACCTCACCACGGCCAATGCCGATAAACAGCTCTTGGTACTCTTCTTCTAATCGCTCCTGGCTGTCACCTTGAATCAACTCCGCTTTGGCGGCTGAGATCAACCCAAGCCACGCGGCTTGCATGGCACTCTCACTTGGCTCGACCTCCAGTTGACTGAGGAACTGCAGTTGCTCGCGACTCGGCGCTTGGCGCATCAAACTGGCGATCAATAAGTAGATGTCGGTTCTTAGTGTTGTTTGGGTATCCACATCTGGCTCCTATTAGTAGTTCAACTGCTTATTTAGTAATCCAACTGTTTAGTCGGATCTTGCGCCATGCCTTCAAACACATCGATAACGCGACAGTCCTCGCACATGGCAATGCGGCGTATGGCGGCGTCATCGGTAAACTGAGAATGACCCGCTAGCTTTTGCTGCAGCATGGTGATCATCGACTGAGGCGCGAATGGCTTACCACAGCGTAAGCATTCAGCAGGTTGGTCTTGATGCAGTACCTGCACGCTCTGACGCTCAGTTTTATCCCAGTTCATGCGCGGGGTGAGTGTCAGCGCATTCTCTGGGCAGGCCTTTTCACACATGCCACATTGTATGCAGTCTTGCTCGATAAATTGCAGTGCGGGTGAATCGCCCGGCGAATGAATCGCTGCGGTTGGGCACACAGCCACACAACCCATGCATAGGGTGCAATCTTTAGTTGAGCATGCCACCGTGCCGTAAGCTGCGGTCTGCGGCAGGGGTACTTGGGCCTCTTTGGCAGGGTAGCGCTCGGCTAACGCATCAAGGGCAACGAATAAGCGGCTGCGTTTGTTGCCGGCGAGATCGCCTAGGTTAAGACCGAGAGTTGGGTAATCGAGACTTGGCAGTTCATCGCGCAGAGCCTCAAGATAGAGAATATCGATGCGATCGCGCTCTAGGCCCAATTGCTCTAGCATGCCCTGCGCTACCGCCACCTCATTGTTGAGTACACGCAAGATTGTCTCTGGCATATGCCGACTGGCGGCAAACAGTACCTGACTGGCACCATTGACTAGCGCGGCGAACCAAGAATCAATCCCAACCGATGGTAACTCTTCAACCACAATCGGCACCACGTGATCCGGCAATGCTTGCAGTGCCATGGCGTTATAGCTTTCATGACGACTGCTGCAGATCAGGATCACCGGATCTGTGCCACCAGCCTGGGCGTAGTTGTGCAGCGTACGCTCGATAAACTTTTGCGTGTCGGTGGGATTGGGCAGAGCATAGGAGATGGCCTCTGTTGGACATGAGGTCGCGCAAGTCCCAATCCCCTGGCATAGGTATGGGTTAACCTCTATCTGATAACCGATATCGTCATTGCCCTCACTACTCAACGCGCCCGCTGGACAGGCATCAACGCAGCGCTGACAGCCTTTGACGCCACGTGAGCTGTGGGCACAGATATCGTTATCGAGGCGGAAATATTTGGGCTTATCAAAGGTGCCCATCAAGGTCGGGATCTCTTCCAGAGCATCCGCCAATTTAGGATAGCCTCGCCCGACAGGGTAGTAACCCGGCACGGGTACCTCCTCGCTCATGCAGCCGTTGAGCGAAAGGTCGAGCACCACATCAAAGCGATCCGCGCCGATGGCAACTTGAGCGAGATTCGTCGTCACCAAACCGCTCTCGACCTGCACTTCAAATGCGCCTAAAAAGCCTGTCACTGCGACAGACTGAGTGTAAAACACGCGCGGATCATCACTTTTCTCGCCATCGGTGGAAAGAAGCGTGAGTGAGTTCATCTGTGCTAGCTGCTCAGCGGTGCTGGTGATGATCGCGGTTGGACCGATCAACAAGGTGTGTCCCCCGCTCTCATAACTGACGGTCGGTGGGATCAAATTGGTCAACTCAACTGTATTTTCAATCGCGTACAGCCGTGCTTTACCATTCACCGTTTGGCTTTGTTGGAGTAAATTTTTCAGCATTGCTCTCGTTCCATCAAGGCAATCGCATCATAGCAATCGCATTGTGTTTTTTTAGTTATAAACTGGTTAAGAGCAATAACCATTCCAATTTCACGGGCTTAAGCCTGAAATAAAAAAGCCCCATTTTCTGGGGGCTTTCGCATTAAGGTTTGGTGGCAGCACTCAAGACAAAATGACCTATTTCATTTTCGCAACAGTGGATAGAGACATTTTGTCTCACCTATGTGACGAGGCTCATGGACAAAATGACCCTATGCTAACTTTGGTCGGAATTTGGGTTATTTTGTCGCACATGCCCCCCGTGAGCGTGATCTGAATCCACTTGTTTGGGCTCAGAGGCTAGCTCTTCCGGTGATTGAGCTCCATCTTCACTGAGCTGTGCGGCAAGCTCTGGCTCATCATTTGTATCGCCAATCGCCTCATCCAATACCTGTTGGGTGTCACCCTGTATCTCAGCATCATTAACGTTGGTATCACTAATCTCGGTACTATTAGCCTCGGTGTCATTAGCCTCAGTGCTATTTGCCTCGGTAATCTGAGCTTGGTCGTCTTCATCAATCTCTGATTCGACTTCCTCTTGCATCCAATCTCGCAGCTTTTGTACCGCTTCACTGGAAAGTGACTTCACCGCTTTGTAATCATGGTCATAGTCGTTTAGGCGATCCACCTCAGAAAACTCACCGCTTAAAAACAAGCTGCGCAAAGCCTGCTTTTTCACAGCGGCATCGGCGCCCATTGCCAGTAACTCGGCAACGGTGGGAGGCTCGCTGTCTGCACCATCTGTCTCCGACGCATCATCCTGCGACTCTGGCGCAGGCTCCTCAGCAGCGCCTAGTTCTAAAGCACTCTCATCCAAAACATCTGACGCCCCCTCTTGGTCATCAAGACGCGCCTCACCGTCCTGCTCAAGACTAGTCTCTTCATCGACGCTGTCTTGCCCATCCGGGACCGACTTAAGTGCTTCCTGCTCGGCTTTACGCTGTGACCAGCGTGATAAAAAACTATTGCTCACGTGAACGCCCTGCTCCCTTTCGTTTCTTTTTCTTTCGCTCTTCAATCAGCTCGCCATGGCGACCGATAAACGCCTCCATCCACGCTTGGATCGGCAGCGGCATATCGCTCGATAACACCTGATAATCGCCATCCATAAACTGCGCCGCAACACTTTGTGAGGCAGTGATACTGACGATAACCGGCACCTCGGCACTGCCATCTTCCAGCACTACAAATAATTTGGGCTGGTGTGAGCTTAGGTTAAAGCGATAATCGGTCCGCTCATCCTTAAACAGCTCTAGATAAACGGGATAGGGTTGGTCCTGCTGAGGATGAAGATCAAAGCCGTTCAGTTGCCATTGCAGTGTCGACCAGAATTTAGCTTGGATCGCTTTCGACTCCAGTTGGCAGCCAAGCGGCCACAGGGTTTCCGTTTTCTGCTCGGCATGTGTGTTAGGGGGTTGTGACGGTTCCATAGTCGCTGTGCCATTATTATTAAGTGTTTATCGGTGACATTTTTTAATGATCGGCTTTCTAACTGATCGGTTTGCGAAGTAAGCCCAAATAAAGCTAATAAGATCGTTAATCAGAAACCAAAGCAAAAACAGTGCCTACTCTCTATCTATTGCCTGATTGACAAACTTGGAACGAGCGTTGCTTAATAGCAGAGAATTGAGTATCGACAGCCATACTAAAACAATTACAAATCAAGGAGCTCGGCGTGAGTAACCCCCATATCATCAAAACCAGCGATAACCCGATGCAAACCATCGAAGTCGACGTCTACGACGAGTATGGTGAAGTCATCACCAAACAGATCGCCTGTGAGCGTCCTCTCACCGTGATGCTGAACTGGAAAGAGGTCGTCACGCTGATGACACTTGGCTCAAGACCTGATTCTTTAGTCTTGGGTTATCTGAAGAATCAGAGCTTTATCAGCGACCCCGATGCAATTGAGTCGGTGATCATCGACTGGCAAACCAGCTCAGCCGCTGTGATCACTAAAGAGGATGTCGGCCAGGTCGAGGAGGCTCTAAAGAAAAAAACCGTTACCTCCGGCTGTGGCCAAGGCACCATGTATGGCAACGTGATGAAGCAGCTTGAGGGCTACCAAGTGCCACAGGTGACGCTAAAGCAATCCGAGATCTACACCGCATTGGAGGCGCTTACTCACTTTAATGACACCTACAAAAAAGCCGGTGCGGTGCATGGGTGCGCCATCTGCAAGGGCGACAAAGTGCTGTCTTTTGTCGAGGATGTTGGCCGACATAATGCCGTCGATACGCTAGCAGGTGAAATGTGGCTTAACCAAGAGACTGGTGATGACAAGATTTTCTATACCACCGGACGCCTCACCTCAGAGATGGTGATCAAAGTGGCGCAGATGGGAGTACCCGTATTGCTCTCGCGCTCGGGTGTCACCCAAATGGGGCTCGATTTGGCCAAACAGTTTGGCATTATCACCATTGCCAGGGCCAAGGGGCTCCGGTTTCAAGTCTTCCATGGCGCAGAGCGGATCGACTTTGATGTAAAAGGCAGCAATGGGGACGACTGATTGACCTATTTCTAATCAATCAGAGCGATTGGATGTGCCAGTGAGTGTGAATGCGAGTATAGTTAGCGCTACAGCAACACAATTTCAGAGAATCATCATGATCGACGATCCAAAGGTAATTGATACCTTAGAAGAGCTTGAAAGCTTCCTTATCACTGTAGAAAGTGGCGCACTTGGCCTTTCTGATGTCGCAGGCATCGCGCTTGCGACCACCAACACCGACGGCCGACCGTTTGTCGCAGTCCTAGACAGCAAACACCAGCTTCTGCTTGGCCGTTGGGTATCGGCTGAAGTCTACGAAAACGGCAAAGATTTAGTGCGCAACGGGCCTAGCCGCAAACACTAAACCACAGGTTCGGGGTTCGAGGACGGGCTTCGCCCTTCGGGGAGCGAGGGGTTTATCACTCGCGGTGAACTTCCTCGCTCCTCGAAACGAAGTGTCCCCGCTCCTCGCACCTGCCGTTAGGCGAAGATCATGTCAGCTCGACGTGCTAGGCCAGAAGTGACTGAACCGAAGAAATCGCCGCGCACGACTGGGATGTCGCCGACAACCGCTTTGACGGCATTGGTTAAGATGGGTGAGCGTGCTGAGCCGCCGGTCATGAATACCGTGTCGGGTTTGATGCCACTTTGGGTGACGGCTTCTTCGACCAAGGCTTTGATCTTATTGGTCGGTGGAACGATCGCTTCCTCTAGACGCTCGCGCGTCACATCCACTGCAAATACCTCTGACAGCAGATTGATATTGGCTTGGTAGTGTTCGTTGTCTCCAAGGGCAATCTTAGTCTTCTCCGCTTCGCGGATCACGCTATAGCCTAGGGTTTCATTGTGCAGTTGCAGTAAGCGCTGAACTTTTTCTGGCTCTTTCGCCTCTCGCAAAATGTGCTTTAGTACGGCGCCATTATCGTGAGCGTAGAAGCTACGCTGGGCCTGAACATCGCTGATCGCGATTGGATTCCAGAACTGGATAATTGGGATATCGAGACCCGACTGGCGCTTGGTACCCATACCAAACTCGTGCATAAAGCACTTAAATGCGGTGTAGATGTCGAGGTCGTTACCACCAACCATCTGTCCTGAGTGCGCCAATAGCGAGGCACTGCGATCAAGCTGCTTGGCCCACGATGGCCCCATCTGGATCATCGAGCAGTCAGTGGTACCACCGCCGATATCCACGATCAGTACGTTTTTATCTTCATTGAGGCTCGCCTCAAACTCAAGGCCAGCGGCTACTGGCTCAAACTGAAACTCGACATCACGAAAGCCTGCGCGATTGGCCGCTCGGCGCAAAATGCCTTCCGCCTGGATATTGGACTTATCCCCACCACGCCCTAAAAAGTTAACTGGGCGTCCGATCACCGCCTGAGTGACTGACTGTTGTAGATGATTTTCTGTACGTTGCTTGATGTTGACCATCATCGCGCACACGAGATCTTCAAAGAACGCAAGCTGCATATCGCGCAATCCCATCGCACCTAGAAAAGACTTTGGCGATTTGACGTAATAAACATCGCGCGGATCTTCAAGGTAGAGATCAAGTGCTTCATGACCAAATTTAAGATCATCAGCTTGGATCTCTAGCCCTTCCTCACGATTGACCTTAATCGCGCGGCGCAGTAGCGCCTCGCCGGTACTGTCTGCTGGTTGAATATCACAGCAACGAAACAGAAACTCAGACACCGACTCCGAATTTGGCGCACACAAGGTCGATGGCACGTAGCGTTGCTCTCCAACCAGCGGGATTTGTTTTACCATGCCTTGCTCAAGCTGAGCGACCGAGCAGTTTGCTGTACCGTAATCAAAACCTATTGCCATGAGGAGACCTTGTGCTGAAAAATGGGGCCGGAGAGTAAACCCGATACTGATCGCTGCGTCAAGTTTGCAGCTTAAATAAGTCACCTCAAACTACAGAACGACATACCGTTTGAGTTGATATCACCTATTTGTCTACTAGCTTGCCTACATAACGACAAATTAGGTGAAATCATGACATCTATACTCGGTTGGCTGAATAATTACTCAGTAAAAACAAAACTCCTGATTGGCCTATCACTGCCACTGCTGTTAGTGATTTTTCTCGCCACTCGCCAAATCAGTGTCCTCGACAAGCAATTAACTAGCTTGCAGACCATCGAAAGTGGCGTTAATTTTATAGAAAACCTCTCGACCATTTACAAGGCCACTCACCAAGAGCGGATTAACCAAGAGACAGCACAGTTAGAACGTGCCTTTGGTGACCTGCAGGGCTTGATCCCGAACACCTTCCCAAGTCAAGAGCAGATCTTAGTGAGAGAGCTTGTGGCAGACCTGAAAGAAACCGGGCGCTCAATTCGGGTGTCCACTGACCCTGAAGAAATCACTGAACTCTCCGACTGGATGGCTGACATCTACAAACAGCTGGTTTTAATGCTAGAAAAAGAGCCGATCCATAGTGGCTTGTCGACCGTCGAGGGCCACCAACAGGCACTCTATCAACTGGAGTGGTTACTATTTTGGGCATCTGAAGAAAACTGGCACACACACATGCTGATCGATGATGTCAGCAACAGTGAGATTTCAGACATCCTCAGCGAGCCCTATCATCATGACATGCTGCTTGCTTATCTAGAGAAGCAGCAGTTGTATATAGAACGCTTCGTAGCCATAAACGCCGATGAAGAGCAAGTCAAGCTACTGTTGACCACTTTCTCCAATCAGGCCTTTATCAAAAGTAATGATTTTCGCCAACGCTTACTCGATACTCGAGCGACAACACCTATCTCAGACTCTGAGCTAAGACAAGGCTTTGTCGCTCTGGACCGAAGACTCAATTTACTGTCTGGCGTAGCGAGTGCGATTGAGGAGCAGCTTAAGGGTGAAATTTCACAACTAGTCGCAGACTTTAATACTCAGCGCAATCTATTTTTGTCCAGCATTGGTTTCGTAACCTTAATTGTTTTGGTGATTGGGATCAGTCTTGCGCACCGCATTACCTCCAAGTTGAAGTATATCCTCAGCTCTCTTGAGCAAATTGAACGCTCTCCAGATGCCGATATTGAGGTCAAAGTCCCCGGAGCGGATGAGCTAAGTAAGTTCGCCGCCAAAGTGGATCACCTTGCCAAAGAGCGGATCGATAACCAAAAACGTATTATCAGCGCTAAAGAGGAGGCCGAGTCGGCCAAAGACAAAGCGATCCTCGCAAGTAAAGCCAAGAGTAGCTTTTTGGCCAATATGTCCCACGAGATCCGCACGCCACTCAATGGGGTGATTGGGATCTCTGAGATCCTCGCCGACACCGAACTTAGCGCCACACAGCGCGATTATGTGGATACAATTGAAACCTCATCACAGCTACTCTTGAGTCTTATTAACGACATCCTCGACTTCTCTAAGATTGAATCGGGCATGCTGCAGATCGCCCATCACCACACCACGATTCGCGAGACACTGTTTGATATCGCCTCGATCTTAGCACCGAAAACCGCCGAGAAAGAGATCACACTCAATGTCGATATCGATCCTAACCTGCCCTATCGGATCATGATTGATGATCACCGCCTGCGCCAAGTGCTGATGAACTTTATGTCAAACGCCGTGAAGTTTACTGAAACTGGTGGGGTGACGATTGGCGCCAAAGTCAATGGCATGGACGGCAAGCTTGCGATGATCGAGTTTGAGGTGATTGACTCTGGTATCGGTATCGACGAAAAAAAACAAGCCACCATCTTTGAGCCTTTTGCCCAAGAAGATGATTCGACCACGCGTCAGTTCGGTGGCACTGGGTTGGGGCTGGCTATCAGTACTCAATTGATCGAGTTAATGGGTGGTCAAATCAAGCTTGATTCAAGAAAGGGACACGGCAGCCGCTTTTACTTTGAGCTTGGCCTTGAGGTGATTGACCAAACTTATTCACCCGCCGTAGAACAAAGCAAGTTGCAGGTCGTCTTAGTCAGTCAAGATGCCAATATGACCGAGGGGCTAGTGCAAGAATTCCAGTACTACGATGTGGATGTCCTCAAGGTGTATAAAAACACCGCGGCAGTCAGTGATCTGCACGATAACTGTGTGGTAGTTCTGTGCCAGTCAGAGCTCAATCAAACACTCGCCGATTGTAAAAGCCTGCGCGAGCGCTTTGCTCAACCGAAGATATGTCTAGTGCGTCGCTATGGCCAATCACAGCATGACTACGGTAACTTGATCGATGGCTTGGTCAGCTATCCACTGTTGGGCAATCGCTTGATCAAAGCCGTACGGATCTGCTCAACCGCAACACCATCTGCCTATACAGTCGCAACGACGACAGATACAAAACCAGAGATAGCGATCACCAAGGCACTTCTCATCGAAGATAACAAGGTCAATCAAAAAGTGGCACAGCTAGCACTGCGCAAGATGGGCTACGAGTGTGATATTGCCAACAATGGCCAGGAAGCGGTCGATATGGTCAAAGCCAACCCCGCCTACTTATTTGCGCTGATGGACTGTATGATGCCGGTGCTGGATGGCTTTGAGGCCACCAAGCAAATTCGCGCTTGGGAGCAAAACAACGGTCATAAAAAACTGCCGATCATCGCCATGACCGCCAGTGTGGTCGACGACGATATCCAGTACTGCTTCGAGTGTGGCATGGACGACTATGTGCCGAAACCCTTCAAATCTGACCTACTTCGAGACAAGATAGAACGCTTGATCACCGAAGAGCCTAACCTCGTTGTACAAAGTAAGTCTGAACCTGCCTCTGCCACTCCAGAAGCGCCTGTGCCAAGTGCAAATCAAAGTACAGGACCAAGTAAAGAGCCCGAAAAAATCTTACTCGTTGAAGACAACAAGGTTAACCAGAAAGTCGCAGGAACTCACCTCAAGAATGCGGGTTACCAGTACGATATCGCCAATGATGGCCAAGAGGCCGTCGATTTAATTGAAGCCGGCAACAAGTATCAATTGATCTTGATGGACTGCATGATGCCCAACAAAGACGGCTTTACCGCAACATCAGAGATCCGCCTGCTCGAAAACGAGTTTGGTTTTGAACGCACGCCTATCGTCGCCCTCACTGCCAGTGTGGTGGATGACGACATCAAGCGCTGCTTCGATATGGGGATGGATGCTTACCTCGCCAAGCCGATTAAGAAAGACATCTTAATTGATAAGATCACGCGTCTGACGCATTAAGGTTCGAGGTTCGAGGTTCGAGGTTCGAGGTTCGAGGTTCGAGGTTCGAGGTTCGAGGTTCGAGGTTCGAGGTTCGAGGTTCGAGGTTCGAGGTTCGAGGTTCGAGGTTCGAGGTTCGAGCAGTTTTGTGTAGATGCTTGTTTTAGTCAATGCTTTGATTGCATGCAATGAAAATAAAATGGACAACGACTCTTGCTGTCCATTTTATTTGGGTGTTCTCCTAGGCCTTTTCTTGCATTTGAGCTGCACTGAGCTTCATTTCAAACTTGATTGCGTTACGAGGCCGGAGTAATGCTGATTGGTTGTGTTGGGCGTACGCATCATAGCGACAGTCACCAATCTCATTTCTCGGACATACCTTGATGCCACTGCGACAAACTAACTCACAATAACAAAATGGACATTGCTTCATAACTCCTCCCTGCCAAAGCTCGTGTTGCAACATCGACCGATGTAGTGACCATGTGAACTGTGTGGTGGAACCATGCTCTACATCGATTTGAGAGTTCTACGCGGGAGTTAGAGGCGCGATCATTGGCATTTGTAAGCAAATATTACAAATCAAGAAACAGGTAGGTATTAGTCAATACTTTAATTGCATAAAAAAGTTCAGCGGCTGGGCTTGTCTGTGCTGTCGAGTATCTCAGCTGCTATCTACTCAGGTGAGCAATACACCCAAGTGACCTACGCTAGCCGCGCTTTGAGCAAACTCACACAAAGAAAACGGTATGTGGCTTTGAAGTCTGCGTCTCGAGGTCACTAGTTGAAGTTTATTTTACTTCCTGACAGATCAGGCTCACCGCCAGTGATTGAGCTAGGTACATGGAGGCACTCAGGGAACGAAAGCCCATCAGATCGCCTTCTTGCACCTCAAAGCACACCGCCATTTTACTGCCATGCGGCGTCATCTGGTTATCGGTAATACAAACAATCGGGACGTTGCGCTGACACGCCTCGTCGATCAGATCACTGGTTTCTTGTGCATAGGGGTTGTAGGTAATCGCAAACAAAACATCTTTGTCGCTCATGCGGCGTGTCAGTGGGGATAGCATCCCACCGTGATCATCAAGAAGCACCACATTCTTGTCTGACTTCATCAATGCATACCAGAGATAAAATGCCACCGGGTAAGCGCGTCGAGTTCCTTGGATATAGATCGTCTCAGCCTGGTTCATCAAACTCACCGCACGCTCAAGCTTGTGCGGAGAGACCGACACTTGTAACTGTTCAATCGCTTCTATATTTGCCTGACCAAAGTCTTGAAAAATGGCCTGGGGCGCATCTTGAGGGACATCTTCCATCTCCCGAGCCTTGCGCACCCGCTCTTTATAATCTCGCGGGCGATTTAGGTATTGCTCACGAAACAGGGCTTGCATCGATGAAAAACCATCGAAGCCCATCGCATTAGCGAATCGACTCAAGGTAGAAAGGGGGACACTGGCTTGATTGGCAATCGTTGCCATGGTTTCTACGGCAACCAACATCGGTTGCTCAGTCACGAAATCCGCGACCTGTTGCAGGCGACCACTCAGTCCCTGATAACGCTTGGAGATCACCTCTTTGAGGCTGTCCAAATCTTGAGGTGTTGTCACATCAAGTTCCATCATTTAACTGTTCTCCCCCAATCATACCGAACGCAGTGAGTAAACGACACCCCCCAAATCAAGAGGGGTGGGAATTTTAGTATAAAAGCTCAAAGTTGCGCAGTGCTTCTTGCTTAACATGCGGCATTGCTTTACGCATGAAGTAGATACGATCAAACTTATCTTCTTCTTGATTCATATAATCGCGCAAATTATGGCCAAGAGCTTGGCGCAAGCAGGTGCCGATATTGAACTTAGAAACACGGCTCTGTTTGAGCTTGATAATGTCTTCATCACGGATCCCGCTGGTGCCGTGGATCACTAGAGGTGTTTCGACCAAGCTGGCGATACGATCCAAGCGACCAAAATCGATACTGCTAGTAGGCTCTGTTAGTCGATGAATGTTACCAACCGATATCGCAACGCCGTCGACACCAGTCTCCTTGGCAAAACGCTGCGCATCTTCCGGCTCGGTGTAGATGGATTTGATATGATCACGGCCTTCGTCATAAGGCACCGATCCTATCTCACCTTCTACCGACGCGCCGAGGGCATGCGCGACATCAACCACTTTGCGGGTTCGCGCGATATTTTGCTCCAGTGTCAGCTGTGAACCATCGAACATCACCGAGCTAAAGCCCGCCTTGAGGGCTCGGTACACGATCTCTTCTTCATAAGTGTGATCAAGGTGCAGGCACACGGGAACCGAGGCATTATCCGCTAAATTAAGGAACATCGCTGCGGCAGTCTCAACACCATAGAAATCAGCCACATCTTTATTGCAGGCCAGGATCACCGGCTTATCAACGGTCTCTGCCGCTTCGACCACCGCGCGTGCATCCTCATAGCCAAAGACGTTAAAACACGGTACGGAGTAGTTTGAATCTGCCGCCTGTGGCAGCAACTCTTTTAGTGATACAAGCATGGTGACTCTCCCTACTTAAACTTAGCAATCATATCTTTAATGCCAGGAATGGTTTCTACCTGGTACTCGTGATGAGGGTCGAAGTGCTGAACCAAGGACTTTTCGGTCTTGCCAACAATAATCGTGAAGTAATACATCTCATAACCAGGCGCGGCAACGCTTGGGTGATACCCTTTATCAATCGCAATCACTGAGCCTGTGCGCACATGATAAACGGGGCCAAAATCGTCCTCGTGCTCATAAAGAAACTGCGCGCCAAAACCAAAGTCTGGGTTAAATCGGAACTGATAAACCTCTTCGTACAAGGTCTCTTTGCTGCCATCTTCTTTGACCCGATCTTCATCATGCTTGTGAGGCGGGAAGCCTGACCAACCGCCCGCTCCGACGGTAAACAGTTCGCTGACCAACAGGCGGCCACGCTGCTCAGAGTTAGATTGACCAAGGACATGCTTGATCTTGCGGTGAGTTTTGGTCTCATCAGAGCCATACTGAACAATATCAACGTTCTCCTCACGCACACAGAAAGGCGTCAGAGAAGCCTCAAATTGGCCGCCGGCTATCATCACGTCAGCCTGCTCACTGACGCAAACAATCTCTGCGGTGTAGCCAAGTGGGACATACACAGCTTCTGGGTTGCCATCCCACACAGATTTGCGTTGACCAATGTTGTCAAATGTTTGGCTTTCGCCATCTTTGCTAACAGTAATGCAGCAGGTTCCGCCCGCCAACACGATCACCGTCTCATAGCCTGGGACATTGTGTTGAAAAGACTGCTCTTGCTCTAGCACTACTTGATTGAAATAACACAGCGGCGTGACCTCATCGTTCACGTCAATAATGGCTTGGTTGTTATTATCAAATGGTGGAATATGTTTACCCATTTTGGTTCCCTCACAGTCGTTTTGCGTTGGCAAAACAAAATAGTCCGAAAAATCTTGTTGTTGTAATAAAAGTCCGGGCCACGATGGTGCACAAAAGCGCCGCTGGGCTCTCCTATGCTGACCCGGGAGACATAAATCTGACTAACCCGCGCCCTAAGGGCAGGTACAGCCCTTACACTCTTGTCTCAATAAAATCAAAAAGCTGCTCTTTGGTCGGCATCGCCTCGGTACAACTGTCACCACTGACATTAATTGCCGCCGCCGCGGTGCCATTGCGGATCCCCTCTTCTAAGGACCCACCATGAGTTAACGTCCAGATAAGCCCTCCCGCAAACGAGTCACCAGAGCCAAATGGTTTATTGGCCTCAACGCGAAAGATGCCTTGCTCAAAGCGATAGCCATCACGGCAGTAAACTTTAGAGCCAAACTCACCGGCTTTGATCACCACGATCTGAGTGTTTTCACACAAGAAACGCTGCGCGGTTTGGTCATCGTCACGATTGCCTGGGGCTAACACCGTTTCCATCATGTCGAACTCTTCACGATTGCCGATAACGATATCTGAGAGACCCGCCGCGATACCGTAGTAAATCGAGGCATCGGTATCGGTGCGCCACGAGTACGGGCGGTAATCGACATCCAGAACGACCAGCGTGTTGCTGCGTCTTGCGTGTTGCATGGCAATCAAGGTCGCTTCGCGGCTGGGGCTCTCAGATAAGGCGGTGCCGGTCACCACCAAAACCTTCGCTTGCGCAATATACTTAGGGTCAATTTCTTCTGGCTTGATGGTCAAATCCGACGCATTGTTGCGATAGATGATCACCGTGCAGTCTTTGGGCTTCATCTCGGTAAACGCCACCGAGGTGCGTGTGCCCGAGGCATCGGCTTTCATGCCATCAAGGTTAATCCCTTGGCCCGACATGTACTGCTTAACGTAATCGCCGAATGCGTCTTCTGCGACACAACCGATGAAACCTACCTTGCCACCGAGCTTGCTCACTGCCACCGCGATGTTCGCAGCTGAGCCGCCGACAAACTTGTTAAAACCCGAGATATCCGCCATATCCGTACCGGACTCGCGAGCATAGAGATCCACGCCCGCGCGACCCAACACGATGGCATCCAACTCTCTGTCCTGTTGAAGTGCAATCTTAGTCATCGTCATTCCTAATTACTTGTATTCAACCCAAGCAGCGCCTTGGTCTGCCGATTCAACACACTTTTCACATAGGCGAACACCCTCGATGCCCGCATCGATACCTGGGAACCAGATCTCAGACAGTGCTGCTTGGTCATCACGATCCGCAGCATCAAATGCCAGGGCAAAGCGGTGATACAAATTCGCCCACGACTCAAAGTATCCCTCGGCATGACCACCACCAACACGATTAGCCGCTACGCCTTGAGCATCTTGGTATAGATAGCCCATACCGCGCTCGAGCACTCGAGGCGCCTCGCCCTGTACCTCGTAACGAAGTTGGTTTGGATACTCATCCCACCATTCGATAGAGGCTTTTGAGCCAACGATGCGGATTTTTTGCTGGTGCATGGAGCCGGCATTTACCGCTGAGGCCCAGAGTGTGCCCACCGCGCCACCTTTAAACTGCATCATGATGTGCGCGTTATCCTCAAGAGGCGCACGTGAAGCGATAAAGCTTTGACGCATACAGGCCAAGCGATCGATCTCTAAACCTGTGATGACTTCACTCAGATAGAAGGCATGGGTACCAATGTCACCCAACACATAAGTCGGACCGGATACTTCAGGGCTGACGCGCCACTTCAGACCTGGGTCATTCTTTTCATACTCTTCATTGTGAAAACCGTGTGCGAACTGCATATTCACCACGCGAATTTCGCCAAGGTCGCCGCGCTGAACCATCTCGCGCGCCTGTTGCACCATAGGGAAACCAGTGTAGCCGTACATCACGCCAATCACGCGATTGCGCTCGGCCGCGATCTGTTTGAGATCCTCAGCTTCCTCTGTGGTGAAGGTGATCGGCTTCTCACACACAACGTGCAGGTTTGCCTCGAGCGCGGCTTTACAGATCTCGTAGTGGGTCGAGTTGGGTGTCGCGATAGACACCGCTTGAATACCATCTTCACGCTGCGCTTCTTGCTCAAACATCTGTTTGTAGTTGGCATAACAGCGATCGCCATCGACACCGAGGTTTTCACCAAAATCACGACAGCGCTGTGGATCAAGGTCAAATGCGCCAGCGACTAACTTAAACAGGCCATCTCGGGTTGCTGCATTGCGGTGCGAGTAACCGATCTGGCTGCCACGTCCTCCACCGACCATTGCCCAGCGGATAGGTTGCTCAAAATGACGTTCTTCATTAAACATATCTGACTCCTTGTGGGCTCTTGGGTGTTAAGAGCCCAGTTAGTATTATTTTTTCTCTAGAAAAGAGTGCTAATCAAATAAGTGGCTACACACCTGGGCGCTGAGTGGCTCGGCCTTCTTGCCAATCGGCAACCTTCTGCGCGGTTTGGTCATTGCGCGTGACTTCTGGTAGGCCAACTTCCCACCAACAATCACACTTCGACCAAGCTGCGGGGGAGACTGGGTCGATATCCAGCACAATCACATAAGTGCGGTCGGCTTCCTTGGCTCGGGCGAATGCAGCATCAAATTCATCAACGCTGGTTAGTTTCTCGCTAATCGCACCTTGCGCATCGGCATGCTTGGCAAAGTCGACTCGAGCGACCTCGCCATCAGGGCGACGACAGTCCTCGAGAAGGTTATTGAAGGACTCGTTGCCGGTGTTGTTTTGCAGCTTATTAATCACCGCAAAGCCGCCGTTATCACACACCACCACAATCATCTTGTGGCCAGTCAGTACCGAGGAATAGATATCTGAGTTCTGGATTAGGTAGGAGCCATCGCCGACTAAGACGACGACGTCATTGTCTGGGTTGGCAACCTTAGCGCCCCAACCACCGGCTATCTCATAGCCCATGCACGAGAAGCCAAACTCGACGTCGAACTTACCAATCTGATAGTTCTGCCAGTTCATCGCCAACTCTGCTGGTAGGCCGCCGGCGGCAGTCAGCACAGTATCTCCTGGTTGCATAGACTTATTGAGTTTACCGATGACTTCCGCGTAAGAGGTCAGCCCCGGTAGCAGTTCACCTGGCTGCGGGTTAGTGCGGCGCTGAACCAAGGCCTTCCATTGATCGGCTTGGATTTTCGCAGTTTCCGCCCAGTCATCACTGCAACGATAATCACCGAGGAGTTTTGACAGCTCCACCAGGCCGCGCTTGGCGTCCGCTTTTACCGGGATAGCACGGTGTTTAATCGCATCAAAACGCGCGGTATTGATCGTGACTAGCTTCATATGTGGATTTTTGAACACACTCCAAGAGCCCGTGGTGAAGTCTTGTAATCGCGTGCCTACCGCAAGCACAACATCGGCATGGGCGGCCATATAGTTGGCAGAATCAGAGCCCGTGACGCCGATGGGCCCGGCGTTAAGCGGATTGTCTTGCAGCATGGTCGCGCGACCTGCAATCGTCTCCACAACTGGAATATTGTGTGTCTTGGCAAAGTCAGCCAACTCATCGGTGGCCAGCGAGTAGTGCACACCGCCGCCAGAGATCACTAATGGTTTTTCCGCCTCAAGCAAGATTTGCTTCGCATCCTCTAGGTCGGCAAGCTCTGGCTCAGGTCGGCGAATACGGTGTACTTTCTCTGCAAAGAAGACCTCTGGAAAATCGTAAGCAACACCTTGGATATCCTGGGGCAAACCGATAAATGCTGGGCCGCAAGTCTCTGGGTCAAGCATGGTATCAATGGCTTGAGGCAGAGAGTGCATCAGTTGAGTAGGTGAAATAATCCGATCCCAGTAACGAGTTAGGGGCTTGAAAGTGTCATTACAAGTGATTGATGGGTCGTAAAAATTTTCTGGCTGCTGTAGGACAGGATCAGGCAGACGACTAACATAAGCGTCACCCGCGATAAGTAGCACAGGAAGACGGTTGGTATGCGCAATACCGGCGGCAGTGACCATATTGGTCGCTCCTGGACCGATGGAGCTAGTGGCAATACCAATACGGCGACGCTGATTCGCTTTGGCATAAGCGATGGCGGCGGTTGCCATCGACTGCTCATTTTGCCCACGCCAGGTTGGAATTTTGTCTTCGATATTTTTCAGTTGCTGTCCAAAACAAGTCACATTGCCGTGACCAAAAATGGCAAACGCCGCCCCAAAGAGTTGCTCTTTTTTACCATCAATTTCAATCATTTGAGCTGCTAAGTACTTTGCTAGTGCTTCTGCAACTGTTAGGCGTACTGTATTCATTGTCTTCCTCGGTAATCAATTTTTTGCTCATCAGCTACCCAGTAGAGAGGATTTTGGTAGCTTGAAATGGGGGAGCTCAGGGGCTCCCCTTCATGCGTGCTCTATTACAAGCCGTACTTCTTGGCGTAACCTGTGATGTTTTCGTAAGCCGTTTTGGCAAACGTCAGCGGGTGTGCCTTAGCCGGGTCTTGCTCTGCTTCCACCAGCAGCCATCCAGAGTAGTTGCGTGCCTTAAGCGCGGCGAAGACATCGTCATAATCAACGTCGCCGGTTCCTGGTACTGTGAAGACGCCGTCTAATACGGCATTAAGGAACGACTTATCGGCAGAGCGAGCAGCATTCATCACCTCTAGACGCAGGTCTTTAAAGTGCATGTGGCCAATACGATGCCCCCAACGCTCAATCATGGTCACTGGGTTACCGCCACCGTAGGTGATGTGCCCGGTATCTAGGGTCAAGTGCACCGCTTCGCCAGAGAATTCCATTAACAAGTTGATGTCGTCTTCTGTCTCACAGATGGTGCCGACATGGTGATGGAATGACAGCTTGATATCGTGCTCGTTGAGCAAATACTCTGCGACCGTGGTCAGCTTGGCGCAGTAAGTTTTCCACTCATCCATTGTCAGGATCACGCGCTGCGAAAGCGGGGTGTTGATGTCACCGTGGACGGTGTTGCTGACTTCTCCAAACACCATCGCCTTACAGCCGGCCGCTTTTAGCAGTTTGATGTGGTCTTGCATCGCGGCGATCTCTTCTTCAGCCGTCAGCGTCATCAGGTTGCCGCTGTACCAACCAGAAGCGAGTACCAGGCCATGTTTTTCTAATAATGGGATAAGCACCTCTGGCTGACGTGGATATTTAGTACCTAACTCAGTCCCAGTAAAGCCGGCTTCTGCCATCTCACTTAGGCACGTCTCCAATGGGATATCACCGCCAAGCTCTGGCATGTCATCATTTGTCCAAGTGAGTGGGCTAATTCCATATTGCACGTTGCTCATTATTATTCTCCAACAAAGGTGTCATTGATTTAGGGGGTGAAGTAAAAAGCGTTTTAGATTGTGGAGCACTTTCTGATTCACAGTTTTCGTTTCACTGGAGATAACACTACCTAAAAAAACACCAGTTGAAAAATATTTTTCACACTCAAATTTCTTTTCGATTTTTTTTCAAAAAAATGGAAAAAGCTAGGGAAAACGGGGGCTACAAGATGAATTTGAGCTAGATCTCATTTCATAAAAACTCAATATATTCAATCAGTTAAATTAAAAATTACTTTTGAAAAATGTTTTCCATAGTTTGATTTAGATAACACTTTCAAGCATTGATACGCTCCTCGACTAGTCTTCTTTAGCGAGCGAGCTTATGATGAAACATGTCAACACAATGAAAAATAATTTCCACACCAATAAAAATACATAATTAGTTGACCAACTAGATATCAATACTCGTACCCTACTTGCGCAGTATTGGTGGTAACCCAGCACGAACTGATTCGATGGTTAGGTGACGGTTTGGGGACTCTAATAAAGGAAATTAACATGGAAGCGACATCCAATGCTGAAGCTCGAAAACACAATATTGCCTACATTGTCAGAATTTGCTGTATTGCCGCGTTGGGCGGTATCCTCTTAGGCTACGATACTGCAGTTATCTCCGGCGCGATTGGGCCGATTAGAGAGTACTTTGGGCTCACTCCTGCTCAAACAGGTTGGGCGGTATCGAGTGTCGTCTTGGGGAGCATCATCGGCGCGGTTGGCGCAGGTTGGGCGGCCCTAAAATATGGCCGACGTAACACCCTTTTCATTGCAGCGGTGCTGTTTATAATCTCTGCTATCGGTAGTGCGGTCGCGCCTACCTTCACCTTCTATGTATTGCTGCGTATTGTTGGCGGTGTAGCTGTTGGTCTTGCCTGCGTGGTCTCACCTATGTATATGTCAGAGGTGGCGCCAAAGGACTTCCGTGGTCGCGCTGTCAGCATGTTCCAGCAATCAGCTGTGGTCGGTCAAACCGGAGTATTCTATGTTAACTATCTGATTGCTCGTGGTATGTCAGAAGCCTGGTTGGTGGATTTGGGCTGGCGCTGGATGTTGGCTTCTGAGGTATTACCTGCTGCTCTATTTGCGGCACTGCTGTTTATTATCCCTGAGTCTCCTCGCTGGCTGGTGCTTAAGGGCCGTTTAGCTGAAGCCAAGGTTACCTTGTCACGCATTTCAAACCCCGAGCATGCCCAGCGCTTGATTGGAGAGATACAAGAGTCCCTCAACCAAACCTCAGGCAAGAACAAACAGGTCAGTCTGCGCTCACCCCTGCTGTTCTCTATCTTGGTGATTGGTACCTTTGTCGCGGCGGCGCAGCAGTTGACCGGTATTAACGTGATCATGTTCTACACCCCGGAAATCCTGAAACCTATTACCGGTTCAACTGAAAACGCCCTATTCCAAACGACTTTTGTTGGCCTAGTGTTTATCGGCGGTAACGCGCTTGGCATGTACCTTATCGACAAGGTTGGACGCCTACCACTAATGAAATTTGGTACCTTTGGTTGTGCGCTTGGGATGTTCGTGGTCGGCCATGTGCTCTATAACCAGACAGAAGGCTACGCTGCCCTATTTGCTCTGTGTCTTTACGTCGTCTCTTATGCCACCTCTTGGGGTTGTGCATGCTGGACCATGATCTCAGAAATCTTCCCCAACAGCATCCGCTCACGAGCGATGGCGATCGCAGTCGGAGCACAATGGTTTACTGGATTTATCGTGACTCAAACCTTCCCAATGCTCAACGATAATCCTTACCTGCAAGAGAACTTTAATGGCGCCTTCGCCTTCTGGTTGTTCGCGGTACTATCGCTTATCTGCATGTTCATTGTTGTTAAATATGTCCCTGAAACCAAAGGGGTTAGCTTAGAGAAAATGGAAGAAGCGATGGCGAAAAAGCTCGGTAAAGAGCTACCGAAAAAACCATCGGAGGCGCACGCCTAATCATCCTCAATCGCCTAGGGGCAGGGTGTGTGTCACTCTGCCCCTTTTGCCCTCCACTCCCCGCTAACTTGGAGTAATCATGCTAGATAAGATGGCTTTTTTTGTTGATGTGATCCGCTCGGGCTCGATCTCTTCTGCGGCCAGAAAGCACGATATCTCCATTTCGGCTGGAAGCCGCTGGCTGCAAGATCTTGAGCGCCACTTTGCCACGACTTTGTGTCGCCGCACCAACCGCCTCCTCGAAGCCACCCAGGCAGGACAAACCCTTTATGAAGAGTTCGCCCCTCTAGTTGATCACGCTGAGCGTATCCAGCGCAAGCTAGAGGATTTTCAAGACCAAGAAAAAGGCCATATCAACATCGCCTGCACGCCTATTTTTGCCAACCACTTTTTGATGGATATCATCGCCGATTACCGCCAACAAAACCCGCTAGTAACCTTTAATATCAACGTGACACCATGGGCGCTAGACCACGCCAATCATTGTGACTTACTCATCAGCGCCAATGCCCACTATCAAGGCTATCGCGATAAAGACCTGCTATTAGTCAAAAGAGAGCTGATGCAGTGTCCATTTATTGTCGTCGCTGCACGTGACTATCTTGAGCGGCACCCGCGCCCAACCCACCCAGAGGATTTACGCCAACATGCTTGCTTGATGGCAACCACACTAACTGGCAGCAATGACTGGATTTTTCGCTCTGGTATGGAAAATATTATGCTGAAAGTGCCGAAGACGATTGAGGTCAATGATAGCGATCTGCTACTTAAGGGGGTCATCAATGGCTCAGGTATTGCCTATCTTCCTGAGTTTGTTACCCGATCAGCTCTTGCTCAGCAGCAACTGATTCCCTTGCTCGAAGAGTACCAAACCAGTATCTGGAGCCTTAACCTTTACTATCACTCGCCACAAAAATCCTCGCCAGTTGTGACGAGGTTTAAGCAGTTTCTGCTGCAAGCCACATCGCAGATCGATAGCTTATTGCAAGCCAATGGGGAGATCTAAAATAATCGCTCAACAATGTGAGGGATAAGCATTCTGTATTGGCGGCCAAGGCAATGCTCAACGCTTGTTTAAAAGCTTGTGATAGCTCGAAGGCCGTCTAGGCTGAGCTTAATACCGGAGGCAAACAGAAACAGATAACACAACTGATAAACCTTTTCTTGGCTAGTGTAATTGAGCAGATAGACACCCAGTTTAACCCCTAGAGGGGCTAAGGGGATCAGTACTAGGGCCGTGATTAAATTAGTGCTGTCAAACTCGCCCAATGCTATGTAAGGGATCAATTTGATCAGATTGATGATGGCAAACAGTACTGCCATCGTGGCGATCAAGGTGATCTTTGGCAGTTTGAGTGGCAGTAGATAGATACTCGCAGGCCCCCCGCCAGCATGAATGGCCGTACTCGATAGGCCAGTCATAGTGCCCCAAAACCATGTTGCCAGCGGCCCTGGCGGCCTTGTTTGTCGCGCGCGACCGAACCAGTGTTGCAGACAGAACAGCAGTGACAATAGACCAATGGTGAGTTTAAGCCCTGACTCGGGCGTCACCTTGAGTATCCATCCCGCCAAGGCAACACCGACAATGGCGCCCGGTAGCATCCGTTTGATCACTTGATAATCGGCATCACGATAATGATGACTGACCGCAAAACCATCCATCACCAACAAGATTGGCAGCAGTATTGCCGCTGCCTGAGTTGGCGGCACCACCAATGCCATCAGCGGCACCGCGATAATACCCAGCGCGCCACCGAGTCCGCCCTTACCAACGCCATAAATCAACACCGCTGGGATAGCAGCCAGATAGAACCAAGGATCGCTGAGCATCACGTTCTCTACCCTAAGCCATTAATCGTTGTAAATACTGTCGACTGCGAGACAAATCGGCGCTCACTTGCTCGGCATTATCGCAAGCATGCTCATGCTCCACCACCAGCCAGCCCTGATAATCCAACTGATTTAGTGCCTCAATAATCTGGCTAAGCTGGATATCCCCCTCCCCCAAAGGAGTAACGATGCCTTGACTGTAGGCGTCGACCCACTCCAGCCTGTCACGTACTGCCAAACGCCGCTTCTGCATCGATATGTCTTTCAGGTGAACATGCTCAATTCGGCGCCCATATTGATGAATGATGCTCACCGGATCCATACCATCGAGAAAAGCATGCCCCACGTCCAAACACAGGCCTAAACGAGACTCAGGGAGCTGATGGAGAACAAAGTCAATCTCGTCTTGATAGCGAATATAGCCGCCAACCCCAGGGTGTAGCAGGCAGCGCAAACCATACTTGTTTGCGATCGAAATGATCGCATCTAGGTTGTCGTTCAACTGCTGCTTTTGCTTGACCGTTAAACGTATCGCGGTTGCTGAGTGATCTCGGTGTCCGGAGCGTTGGCTGTGGACCCCTTCCATGATCAGCAAGGTCTTGACCTCTAATGAAGCTAAGTGCTGACAAATGTGTGCCACCTCATCCAGAATCGAGCTCATCTGCAATGTATCTGCAAAGGGTAGCTCAATCTTTCCAGCACAAACCTCAAGGCCTCGCACTTGGCAGGCACTGCGCAGCAGTCCCTTTTCGAGCGGAAAGTAGCCATCTGGCCCTAACTCTATCCCATGATAACCACTGTCACTGGCATCCATTAATACCTTTCCCCAGCTTGGGTTGGTCTCATTGGACGCAAATTCAACGCCCCAACAGCAAGGGGCACAAGCGATACGATTTAGCATAACCATCTCTCCTAAGTTGACCTACCGCCACCATACCCACTTACTCGTTCTCAATGTGTGATTGACCCTGTGCTCGGTGCTTGCATTTATGCAAAGCCGCTTTGATTTCCTGCCTATATCGCGGTGAGGCGTGACTCCCTACACTGGCCTTAAAACCGACACTGGAGAATCGACATGGAACGTATTTTTATCGTGGCAGCCAAGCGCACCCCGATTGGTAACTTCAATGGTGCGCTGAGTTCGCTGTCTGGCGTAGAGTTGGGAGCAGCTGCGATGCGAGCAACCCTTGACCAAGTTGAGCTTCCCTTGGACCATATTGATGAAGTGATTGTGGGCAGCGTTTTAACTGGCGGTACGGGAATGGGACCCGGCCGACAAGCGGCAATCCGAGCAGGCCTGCCCGAATCTGTCCCCGCCTATACCATCAACATGATTTGTGGCAGTGGCATGCGGGCAATTATGGACGCGGCCAGCCACATCCGCGCCGGTGATTCGGACATCGTCCTTACCTGCGGCATGGAGAGCATGTCTAATGCCTGTTACACCACCTCAGGTCAGGCTCGTCGTGGCTATCGGCTTGGGCACCAAGGTCTTGAGGACAGCATTCTAAAAGATGGCTTGACCGATGCCTTTCACCATTACCACATGGGGGTCACCGCAGAAAACATCGCAACTCAGCTAGGTATCTCTCGTGAGGAACAAGATGCCTTTGCGCTCGATAGTCAGCGCAAGGCTGCTCAAGCAATTGAGATGAATTATTTTGATGCCGAGATTGCGCCAGTCACTACTAATCTACGCAAGCGCCAAATCAATGTCACTCAAGATGAATACCCAAGAGCTGACTGTACCTATCAGGCCCTACAAAACTTAGCCCCTGCCTTTGATAAAAATGGCAGTGTCACCGCCGGAAACGCCTCTGGGATCAACGATGGCGCCTCCGCGATCTTATTGGTTTCCGGTAGCGCACTTAAAAGGCATAACCTCACGCCAATCGCTGAGCTTATTGAATATGGGCAAGGGGCGATAGCGCCCGAGGTAATGGGGCTTGGCCCGGTCTCAGCCATCGCAAATACCCTCACCAAGGCCGATATGGCGATAGAAGATATCGACCTTTTCGAGCTCAATGAGGCATTCGCTGCCCAAGCCCTCGGCGTGATCCGCTCACTGACCCGTCAGCATAATGTCGATGAGCCGTGGATCCTTGAGCGTAGCAATGTCTGCGGCGGTGCGATCGCACTGGGTCATCCGGTCGGTGCCTCTGGCAACAGAATTGTCACCACCCTCGTCCATCAACTGCAGCGCACGCGTTGCGATTATGGACTGGCGTCTCTTTGTATTGGCGGTGGTATGGGCACCGCGATGATAGTAAAACGTTGTTACTAGGGGTAAACATGATGAAAAAATCAGCCACAAAAGAGCAGATCACTCCCCTTCTTCATGATGGTATGACGATCATGATTGGCGGGTTTATGGCCACTGGTGCACCGGAAAAGCTAATCGACCTGGTGCTTGAGTCCGGTATCAAAGACATCACTCTGATCAGCACCGATACTGGCTCGCCTGGCAAAGGAGCCAGTCGACTCATCGCCAGCCAAAGGGTCAAGAAGCTCTATGCCTCGCACATTGGCACCAACCCAGAAACGGGCAGACAGATGAATCAAGGGACACTTGAGGTGGAACTGGTGCCGCAAGGCACCCTTGCAGAGCGAATTCGCAGCGCTGGGGCCGGATTGGGCGGTGTATTAACCCCGACGGGGCTCGGGACGATTGTTGCTGAAAACAAGCCCGTTATTGAGGTAGATGGGCAGGCTTTTTTACTCGAAAAGCCTCTTAAAGCTGACCTAGCACTGATACGCGGTTCGGTGGTCGATCAGCGTGGCAATGTCTTTTACAAAAAAACCAGCCAAAATTTTAACCCGTTGATGGCGACAGCTGCAGGCACTGTCATCGTCGAACCAGAGCAGTTAGTGGCCCTTGGGGAGATCGAACCCGAGGCAGTGCACACCCCCAGCTTATATATCGACTATATCTTTGTGGAGGAGTCCTAATGACGACACAACTCGATAAACACACGATTCGACGTCGCATTGCATGGCGAGTCGCGCAAGAGATGCAGGACGGTGATATCGTCAATCTCGGCATTGGTCTTCCCTCACTGGTCGCTAATGAGGTCGATAAAGACGTTGAGCTGCTGCTTCAGGGTGAAAATGGCTTGCTCGGTATCGACGCTTTAGCCAGTGAGCAACATGCGGATGCAGACCTAGTTAACGCAGGTGGTCAGCCTATCACAGCCATTGCCGGCAGTTGCTATTTCAATAGTGCTGACTCGTTCGCGATTATTCGCGGTGGTCATGTCGATGCGACGGTGCTCGGAGCGCTACAAGTCGATGAGCGAGGCAACCTGGCCAACTGGATTATTCCCGGCCAAATGGTGCCCGGCATGGGCGGGGCAATGGATCTGGTTGTCGGCGCCAAAAAAGTGATTGTCGCCATGGAGCACACCGTCAAAGGGCAGCCAAAGCTGCTCCAACACTGCTCACTACCCCTGACCGCAGTTGGCCAAGTTGACCTGATAGTCACCGAGATGGGCGTGATATCGATCATTAATAACCAGATGGTGCTCACCGAGTTGGCACCTGAGTTCAGCATCGATGAGATTCAAGCCGCTACGCAGGCAAACCTGGTTATTTCTCCTGACCTAATCCCTATGCCTACACCAGAATAAAACACAGCAAAACCTTTGGGGTATGCTTTGTGCTACCCCTTTTTTTTGAAGGTTATAGCGTCATCACTAAAGCGAGGTTAAGCAACCCACAAATAACCTAGACTCGAATTTGGGGGCCGCTTTGATGTCAGATTAATATCTAGCTAGAACTTATAAATAGCTGAAAAGTAATGCCCAGCACCGATTGAATCTGAGTTTACCCCATCTTTAATTCCGTAGACATCATAAAAATACTTTAGCCCGTAACCCAGTGCATAACTGGTCACTTCGCCAGGCATTATTAGCAAGTCAAATTCCAGCTAAAACTCACTCGCTTACGCTTTATATATAAAAATTATGTTTATATATGAAAAATCATGATAGAGATCACGATTAAATATGAGGGTGATGTGGTAGTTTTTAATCGAAGCGAAATGCCATGTAAAAGTCGCTGATTTTAGAGGTGACAGCTAGTGAGAAAAGGGGCCTAGATGGGCTTTGCTGCAACCATAGGAACCAAGCGCTTACGAGGCCTACAACATCAGCGAAAACGAACAAATCAGAAAGCATTTAACTCAGAGGACACGCTTAACATTTTGCGCAAGATAGCCGAAGAACTGTCTCGCCCACCAGGAGCTGTTGGCCTCGCATCGCCAAGTTATTAAAAGGAAATGATCCATGGAAACACTACCACTTGAAGGCATTACCGTTCTTGATTTTGCCAACTTTTTATCGGGCCCCGCAGCTGCACTGCGATTAGCAGACTTGGGCGCTGAGGTGATTAAGATTGAGCGCCCTGGCGTGGGTGACTTATGTCGAAATCTGGCAATTAATGACCAGAGAATCGGTGACAACAGTCTGTTATTCCACACCTTTAATCGCAACAAAAAAAGCGTCGCGCTTAACCTAAAATCTGAATCGGACCTTGAGCAAGTTAAGAAACTCATCTCAACCGCAGACGTGATGATCCATAACTTTAGACCCGGTGTGATGGAGAGAATCGGCCTAGATTACGCCGTGGTATCACAGCTCAATCCTAAGATAATTTATGGCTCAGTGTCGGGCTATGGTGACAAGGGGCCATGGCGCGATAAGCCAGGTCAAGACTTGTTGGTTCAATCGCTGTCTGGACTTACCTGGCTATCTGGTGATGGTGAGCACAACCCAACCCCGGTCGGTCTTCCGGTATTAGATATTGTCACCAGTGGCAATCTAGTCCAAGGCATCTTGGCCGCCATTATTCGCAGAGGAATAACCGGTAAGGGCAGCCTTATCGAAGTTGATCTGATGAGCAGCGCGTTTGATCTTCAGTTCGAACAGCTCACCGCCTATGCCAATGACAATAAAGAGCCGTCTCGAAGTAACATTGCCAATGCCAACATCTACGGCGCTGCGCCTTACGGCATCTATAAAACTACAGACGGCTATCTGGCTCTGGCTATGATGCCGATTAGCCTGCTGGCAGAGCTATTAGAATGTGAAGCACTGACTCAATTCACTCAAGATGATGCCTTTCAACAGCGAGACAAAATCAAAGCGATCGTCGCCGATGCGGTAAAACAGCGCTCCACCAGCGCTTGGCTAGAAGTGCTCGAGGCGAGAGACGTTTGGTGTGCTGAAATCTTGGATTGGAGTCGACTGTTAGAGGAAGAAGGCTTTAAAGCACTTGAACCACTGCAGACCGTCGACGTCATCGGTGGTGATCCGATCAAAACGACCCGCTGTCCAATTCGACTTGATGGCGAATACCTAACCTCAAGCAAGCCAGCACCGCTTTTAGGGGCTCACACCAACCAAATCATTCTGTGAGCCTAAGTCTGGCTCAAAGCGGAGCCGGATGAGATATCAAAAGTTACAAGCGTTTAAAATTAACCGGAGTTTACAATGATTAAGTTAAAAGGAATGACGTGGTCTCATGACAGAGGGCTCAAGCCACTGATTGCCGCGACGACTGAATTTGCCAAACAGCACGATGATGTAGAGATTTCATGGGATGCAAGATCGCTGGCCGACTTTGAGCTGTTTCCACTCGATCAACTGGCCAGCAAATACGATTTCATCATGATCGACCACCCACATATTGGTGTGGCTTACGAGCAAGAACTCTTATTGCCTCTTGACCAACTTCTGCCACAAGAGTTTATTGAAGATCAAAAACAGAATTCCGTTGGCCGAAGCTTTGAGAGTTACCACTGGGAAGGGCATCAATGGGCTTTACCCGCAGACGCTGCCGCTCAGGTTTCTGCTTATCGAAAAGACTTGATGGATAAGTACGGTCAGGCGATACCACAAACTTGGTCTGACGTATTTTCGCTCGCAGACAGCCTGGAAAGCCAAGCACAGCCCTCCCCTGTGATTGGGATACCGTTTGTACCAGTTCACGCGTACTCGAGCTTTTATACCCTGTGTTCTCAGCTTTCAGATAAGACAGTTTGGAGCGACGGATCCGATCTCGACCTTGAGGTCGGTGAACAGGTGCTCAAGCTACTTAACCGAGTACTGAGTAAAGCACATAAGATCTCGTTCGACAGTGACCCTATTCAACTGCTTGACAAGATGGCCTGCACGGATGAAATCGCCTATACGCCGTTGATTTATGGCTATTCAAACTACGCGAGGGATGGCTACCTAGAGAATGTGGTGATTTTTGACGAAATGCCTTCAGATACAGGTGCGCCAAACGGCAGTATGATCGGTGGTGTGGGTCTGTCTATCTCATCGAAATGTAAGCACCCAGAGGTGGCGGCGAAGTTTATTCAGATGACTGCAGCGGGAGATTTCCAAAAAACGATTTTCTTTGATCAGGCTGGTCAGCCTGGTCACAGACAGGCCTGGATGGACAAGCATACCAACGACAACAGTAACAACTTCTTCAAAAACACACTCAAGACACTCGATCTAGGCTCGATGCGCCCGCGTTTTGACGGCTATATTGAGTTCCAAGAGCACGCAGGCAAATTGATCCGTGAGTTTGTGATGAACCAAGATACTGAATACCGTGCGTTGGTGGTTAAGTTAAATGAGCTCATCAAGCATTACCGCAAGTAGTCAAATTTAATCAAATACTCTCTAATAAAATCGGATGAGGTCTCAGCGCCTCATCCATTTCACATCACCTTATACCCGATGAAGTATATCCAATGAGACTGTCCTGGAATCTGGACAAAAAGTCCTAGCTTATCCTCGGGAGTTGACTGCAAGCCCCTACCCTACCTCGCTCTTTATTGGTACTACCAATTATTGCACTCCTGTCTATTTATTGACCAATAAGTTGGACATTGGTCACCCAATAATTCCTATGCTTTTAGTAGAATAGCTGAAATAGAAACACTGACGATTTATCTCAGTTTTAGAGTATTGGTAGCACCAATTAGGCTTGGTAATGATCATATTATGCTGAGGCATTACGACCACATTAAGGGTGTGTCGGACGGTGAAGTATTGTCTCAATAAAGGTTATCGATTGAAGCAGGAGGCGCTTAGATATGCCTAGTGAAACATGCAAACCTGTATTATCCGTTCGAGGGCTGGCGAAAAGTTTTTCTGGAAAAACTGTGGTCAGTAATGTCTCTTTTGATATCTATCCTGGTGAAATCGTTGCCTTGGTGGGAGAAAACGGCGCAGGCAAATCCACCACCAAGAATATGATTTGTGGGCTGCTCGAGCCCAACCAAGGTGAGATATTTGTCCGAGGTGAGAAGGTTGACAAGATTGATGGCCGTACCCACGGTATCGGGGCCGTTCACCAAGAACTTAGCCTATTCGAAACGCTGAATGTCGCTGAAAACATCTGCATTAGTGATCTGCCAGGCAGTGCCTCAAAAGTCGATTGGCAAGCCTGCCACAAGATTGCCCAGGAGCAGTTAGACAACCTTGGTATTTCGATAGAAACCGGGCAAAAAGTCGAATCTCTCGGCGCCGGTAAACAACAGATCGTTGAAATCGCCAAGGCCCTGCTCCACGCGCAAAACGTGTTGATCCTCGATGAGCCGACCACCTCCCTTACCGCCCCGGAGCGTGACCGACTGTTTGATTTGATGAACCGCCTAAAACAGCAAGGCATCGCGATGATCTTCATCTCTCACTTTATGGATGAGATCTATCGCATGAGTGATAAGTTCATTTGTCTTCGTGATGGTAAACAGGTTGGCAGCGACCTATTGGCGAACACGCCACGCAAAGAGTTAGAGCAATTGATGGTAGGTCGAACCATTGAGGAGTCACGAATTAATCTCTCGCCACACAGCGAAAAGGTAAAGCTAAGCGTTGACCGCTTAAGCTCTTACTATTTCGACGATATCTCCTTTAACCTTCACCAAGGGGAGATCCTCGGAATTGCTGGACTGATGGGGGCAGGTCGAACCGAAGTGGCTGAGGCGATCGTTGGCCTTATAGAGTCAACTGGGTTGGTTTCTGTCGACGGCGTGCCGATGAATAAGCGCTCTGTTAAGGAGTCTATGCAGCGTGGTCTGTGTTACCTCACCGAAGACAGGCGCTCGCACGGCCTATTCCCTGTACGTTCAGTAAAAGAAAACATCTCAGCGGCAGCGATTACTCGATTTGTCCAGCGCAAAATCAAAGGGTTTGGCTTCAAAGGTGAGTATCAAAGTGCTGACAAGATCGCCGATGAGCAGAACATCTCTGTCCCTTCGATAGATTCAGCCGTCGCCAACCTAAGTGGCGGAAACCAGCAAAAGGTCCTGCTCGCGCGTTGGCTCGCCACACAGCCGAGTGTTTGCATTCTCGATGAACCGACAAAGGGGGTAGATATCGGCGCCAAGTTCGATATCCATAACCGCATTGCGGCCCTAGCTAAATCGGGTGTCTCGGTGCTGCTGGTATCGTCCGACTTACCCGAACTTCTCGAGCTCAGTCATCGCATTCTGGTGATGCGCACCGGTCATATCGTGGGTGAGTTTGAACGCTCAGAGTTTGATCCGGCCAAGATCATTTCCCTTGCGGCAAGCTCCGCTTATGAACAGAAGTCAGCCTAGGAGCAATTAAATGGATTCGATCAAAAAAGCACTCTCGCAATACAACTGGCTGCCGATCGCTGGTGCGACCTTTGTCATGTGTATTGTTTTATCTTTGGTGTCAGCGTCATTTTTGTCGGCAGCGAATTTTCAATCGATTTTGGTTCAGTCGAGTGTCACCGCGATTATGGCCGTGGGCATGACCTTCATTATCTGCACGGCGGGGATCGATATTTCAGTCGGTGCGATACTGTTTTTTACCTCTTCGCTGTTTGCGCAACTGATGATGATGACCAACTCCTACTTTATCGCCTTCAGCGCATCAATGTCGTTTGCCTGCATCCTCGGCTATCTCAATGGGTTCCTAATTGTTCGCTTTAAGATCTCACCGCTGATCACCACCCTCGCGACTTACACCATGTATCGCGGTATGGCGATCCACCTAACCGAAGCGAAGAACATACCCGTGCCACGAGAAATGGGCTTTTTGGGTAATGGCTCGCTACTCGGGATTCCCATGCCAATCATCCTAATGTTTCTCACCCTGATTGCCGGGGCTTACCTCTTCAATCGAACTCGGTTTGGTCTGTATGTCAAAGCCATTGGTAACTCAGAGCAGTCTGCCCGTGAGTCGAACCTGCCGGTCAAGCAGATCACCATGTTGGTCTATCTGATTGGCGGCGTCACAACCGGGATTGCAGCACTGATCCTACTGGCGCGCGTCGGTGGCCTTCAGTCAGGAATTGGTATCGGGATTGAGTTTACCGTGATCGCGGCGGTCGTGCTTGGAGGCACCAAACTGTCCGGCGGCACTGGAACCGTCCTAGGCAGTGTTATTGGGGCGATATTCTTGGTGCTGATCGACAACGGTCTCAACCTATTAAACGCCTCCCCCTATGTCTACGACATCGTCAAAGGTGTTGTGCTCCTAGTCGCTGTCGTGATTGACAAGCTGTCGGTCATGCGGCAACAAAAATCGGTTTTAGAAGAGCGAGCCAAGCGAATCCGCTCCGCTTCTCAAAGCCTACCCACAACGTGAAATGAGGTTACTATGAAAACGAACAACAAAAGAGTAATTGGGTTAATTGCTGCCGCTTCACTGTTTACCATGTCTGGCTTTGCTATGGCCAAAGAGATCACGCTCGGTCTGTCTGTTGATCAATTGTTCGAGAGTCGCGTCGCTGTCATCGATGCGATTAAGGCGGAAGCGGAGCAAAAAGGCTACAAGATCATTGAGGTTGTGGCGGATGGCGATGCTCAAGCGCAAAACTCTCAGATCCAATCACTAGTAACACAGAAAGTGGATGCTATCTTAGTCTGTGCTGTTGACCAAAATACCATCGAGCGGGCATTGATTGGCGCTAAACGACGCGGTATCCCGATTGTCGCTTATGACCGCGCGCTCCCTGATAGCCGCGCTGTTGATGCTTATGTTGGTCCTGACTCAATTACCGATGGTTACCTTGCCGGTCAATACACCGCTGAACAGTTTAAAGATACTGATGAGAAAATAGTTATCCTTGAACTGCTTGGCGCACTCAATGACCAAAATGGCATCGACCGAAGTAAAGGCTTTAACGACGCGTTGAAAGGGCTCAAGAACGTCGAAGTGATCGCGATGCCGACCGACTGGGATTCCGCTCGCGCGCTGGCGGCGACTCAAAATGCCTTCCAAGCCAATCCAAACATCAAGGCGGTATTCGCTGCAACCGATACCCACATCCCTAGTGTCGAGACCGTACTTCGTGACCTGAATAAGATCCAACCAAAAGGCTCAGCTGACCATGTGGTGGTGACCGGCGTCAACGGCAGTAACGATGGTTATCAAGCCACGCTGTCTGGCAATGCGGATGGTATCGTCGCAATGGACACCAATGGAACCGGGATTAAAACCGTCAAAGTTGCCACGGCGTTAATCAACGGAGAGCCCGTAGATATGAACAATGTTATTCCGGGTAACTTCTATACCACAGATGATATTGAGGCCAATAAGTCAGTCATTTGGGGCGCGAAATAGCACGCACTAACCTTACTCGGAGGTAGTTATGGAAAACGTGGTAAAAGGTAGCGGGCGCGAGAGCAAGGCATCACTCGGAGTCCTTGGTTTTTTTAAACAATATCCAGCCGTGCCGATCATTATTGTGCTGCTGGTTGGGTTCTCTTCGCTTTCTCCGTTTTTCCTCACCTCCGGGAATGTTGAATCGATCATGATTTCCAACTCAGTCATCATGATCGCGGCGATCGGCATGACCCTAGTATTCCTGACCGGGGGGATTGACCTGTCTATCGCCACGGTGATTTCTGCCAGCGCCGTTATCGCCGGTACGGTTATGGCAGAAACGCAGAGTGTAACGCTAGGCGTTATCGCCGCGCTTGGAGTGGGATTGGCATTTGGGCTGCTCAATGGTTTTTTGATTGGTTATTGCAAGCTCAATCCCTTTATCACCACCATGGGCACACAGTTAATTGCTCGTGGTATCGCATTTTTGATCTCAAAAGGTATCGCGGTTAAAGGCACCCCCTTCGCTATTCTAGACTTTAGCTTTATGACCTTTTTGGGTCTGCCCGCTGTTGCTTGGATTGCGATAGCGCTTACCGTTGTCTCGATTGGCGTGCTGGCGTTGAGTACCTGGGGACGACAAGTCTATTTACTCGGCAGCAATCGTTCAGCCGCCAAATACACCGGCATCAATACAGAGCGCACTGAGGCCTCTGTGTATGTGGTGGCCGGCTTATTGGCGGGTGTTGCAGGCATGATCAGTATCATTAACCTTGGCAACGCGATTCCCGGCGTCGGTGACACGATCCTCCTGATCATCATTGGTGGCGTAGTACTGGGTGGCACCAGCATGTTTGGCGGTGAAGGGTCGATATTTAGAACGGTTCTGGGTGTAGCTATCTTAGCTATCTTAACCAGTGGTCTGAACCTGATGGGTATCCCATTTTATGACCAGTTGATCATCCAAGGCATATTAATCTTTGTTGGTAACGGTTTAGCGATGAAGCTTAGCAGAGAGCGTTAGGAAGTCTTTTGCTTATTAATCTAGTGCAATCCACAGAGGCAATGTACTAGGTTAATCAGCGCCTTTGTCCTGGTTAAACCGTGTCGCCAAGCACTGAAGAAGTGCATTCACTCTTGATGGTGATGTCTGTTTGAAGACTTCGAGCCAGCCCTGCTGTTGCAATAAATCGGCAAACTGATAACACGGGGCCAGTGTTGCCTTGGCAGTGTCTCTGAGCGAAACACTCGGTACCAAGGCAGTCACAGCGTATTCTTGATCACCCTGGCGAAAAAGATACCAGCGATTTTGCCACCAGCCTAGCGTCTTACTATCGACAAGCTCTCCGAACAATCCATCATTTTGGCCTGAAACATAGAAGATCCGGCACTCTCCCAGCCTGACCTGCTCAGCGAACTGAGTCATACAAGCGCCGCGCAGAAAAACCTCATGATACAAATAGTGCTCCCCCTTAAGGCGACCATGTCCGAGAGCATGTAACGCGCGCCAGTGAGCGTGTGCAGTTAAAACAGGTTTAGCGATTGCCTCAGTCTTGGCATGGAGAGGGCTAGGACCATAGTTAATCAAGTCAAACTGAGAGCGTTGCAGAAATTGTTGACTGCGTTTCTCGGCTGCCTCTAACGCCTTCACCTCCGCTGAGCTATGGTGTTCCAGCGACTCAGAGTTTGGTTGTGAGTATTGATAAAGACTATCCTCGGTCAATAGAAATGGACACCAATTGCTGGTCACTAGCAAGACTTTGCCACTATCCACATCACAACTCCAAAGCACCCACATCCGGTTTTGCTCCCCTTGATGCATCCCTTTGTACGGTATGGTAAAAGCCAAAGTCGCAACGCGCTGAGCAGGTTGCTCGTCATATCGTTGCTGTTGAGCCTGGCTACTCAGTTGCATTAGCTGTCTATCGATCTGGTTCCGCTGTAGCACGACATTATTTACATAACACAACCAATCATCACTCCCTTTTAGGTGCTGCGTTAATTTAGGCACAATTGTCGCGAACTCTTGCTTGGGACTCCAACGCGAATAGGTCCTAGAGCAGGATTTACAACGATAACGTGCCTTTCCATTAGTCGATGAACCGAATCTTTTTTGCGTTTCACCGGCACAATATGGGCAGATTTTCGCCGTCAGCTTGCCTATTTTTTCTGCGATGTGACTCCAGATTTGAGTGAAGCCGTGGTTATCTAACACGGGAGGATAAGAGTCACACTTTTGGCAATGATAAGCGCGAAAGCCGAGGCGATAAACGGGCCCGTAAAAACCATCGGCATTGGTGATACCGAAATTCTCACATCGGTTATTTTTGCAGACGTTTAGATCAACTAGCTTCATATTTCACAGCAACAAAAAGTGTATTTTTTTATTTTATCGTTTGCGCAAACGTTCATGGCGTGATCTATATCACACTTTTAAGGCGACCTGTTCGTAAACTTTGCGCCTCGATTTCCAACGTTACAAGACAAGATACGATGAAAAAGACCTTACTGGTTTCACTACTGGCCGCGACAAGTGGCGCTGCACTGGCAAAAGATGTCACCATCCTCTACACCAATGATATCCACGCTCACTCTGAACCATTTATCGCCCGCTATGTCGATGGTGAACGTCCAGTAGGAGGCTTTGCCAACATCGCTGCATGGAGTGCGCAGGAAAAAGCGGCAAACCCTGCCTCTATCTTTGTTGATGCCGGAGACTACTTCTCAGGCCCTTACCTCTGTAGCCTAACCAAGGGCGAAGCAATCATCGATATCATGAATACCATGAACTACGATGTCGCCTCTATCGGTAACCATGAGTTCGACTATGGTTGGGACAACATGCTGGTACAGCTTGCCAAGGCAGACTTCGAACTGCTGTTGGGAAATGTCTTCTTTGAAAACTCAGACAAGCCGGTCTGGGACAAGCCGTATACCATTATAGAAAAAGACGGTATTCGCTTTGGTGTCATTGGCCTGCATGGCAAGTTTGCCTTTTATGACACTGTCTCTGCTGCTCAGCGCCAGAACTTAGAAGCACGTGACGAGATAGAGTACCTGCAAACGTACCTTGATGAGCTGCGCTCACAAGTCGATATTACCATAGCGCTTATGCACCAAGGCACTCCGGCGCGTCAATCCAGTGAGGGCACCACAGATGTGCGTCGCGCTCTGGATAAAGACATCGAGACCGCGAAGCAAGTTACTGGCCTTGACATCTTAGTGACAGGTCACGCCCACGTCGGCACCCCAGAGCCTATTGAGGTTAACGATACCCTTATCGTGTCTACTGACGGCTATGGCATCAATGCGGGTAAACTTGTGCTCGATTTTGATGAGGAAAACCGCACTATTCGCGGCTACGAGTTTGAACTCAAGACGCTTTGGGCCGATGAATGGACGCCACAACCAGAAACCCAAGAGGTGATCGATAAGTGGAAGCAAAACGTTGAAGTGATTGCTAAGCAAAAGGTTATCGATACCGACGAGGTACTGACTCGTGCTTACGGTCAGTCGTCACCGATGGGCAACATCAGTGCAGATGCCACCCTGTTCGCATTTGAAAATGCCGATATCGGCTTTATGAACAGCGGTGCGCTGCGCAACGATATCGAAGCTGGTACTGTCACACTAGGTGATATCCTCAGCGTCTTCCCTTTCCCAAATACTGCAATGGCGATGGATCTCACTGGCAACCAGTTAAAAGATCTGATGGAACACTCGGCAGGCTTGACCAACGGCGTGCTGCAGGTATCTGCAGGTTTTGAAATGCGCTACGACAGCTCACGCACCGTTGGCAGTCGTGTGGTCAGTATGACACTTCACGGAGAAGCGATTAAACCGGAGCAGAGCTATCGCGTCGTTGCTAACAACTTTATCGCCGATGGTGGTGATGGTTTCCTGACTTTCGTTGAAGGCGCTAACATAGAAGAGCGCACTGATATGATGATGACCGACCTAATGGCAGCGTATATGCGTGCTAATCGCGAGCTACCGGGTAAAGATGAGATGCGAGTATTGGATCTAGCTGAGTAATTCCCCAAGCATCCATAGCAGTATCCTGCTGAATACGAGCAGGATACTAGCTTCGATGATATCTGCTTGGGCTTCTAGAGGATGGAATTAACAAAGCGTATACACTTAATGTATTTACGGGCAAGGCAACGTAAGGAACTCTAACGGGTTGTCTGTCATACCACTTGAACTGAGACACAGTAGCATCGAGGTAACTTGGCATATTATTAATAAATCCTTAATACTGATTGTACATTAGGGCTTATTATCAAATTCATGCCAATGTTTATACTACGCACCACTGACAAAACATCACAGAGGTCGTTATCCATGAAAGCTACAGTAATTCGCAAATTCGGCGGTACAGACGTATTTGAAACTGCAGAACTCCCAATGCCTGAGGCAAAACCTGGACACGTCGTTGTTAAGGTTGCTGCATCGAGTGTCAACACCATTGACATGATGCTGCGAGAAATGGGTGAAGCACTGCCATTCCATCCAAAGCTGCCGGGCGTGCTGGGTATGGACTTTGCGGGTACTGTGGAGTTCGTTGGCGAGGGAGTTACTGAGTATGCTGTCGGAGATGAAGTGTATGGCTGTGCGGGTGGACTTGGCGAGCTTCAGGGCTCACTCGCTGAATACATGCTGGCAGATGTTGAGCTGATTGCACACAAACCGAAAAACCTCTCAATGCGAGAAGCCGCTGCCCTACCTTTGGTTGGTATCACCGCCTATGAGGGCCTGGTTCGCGCGGGTATTACTGCTGGCCAAAAGGTGTTAGTGCACGGCGGCGCCGGTGGTGTAGGTCACATCGCTCTGCAACTTGCACGTCATTTGGGCGCTGAAGTTTTTGCGACAGGTGCAGCCGGTGAACAAGTTGACTTAATTAGCGATTTGGGCGCAACGGCGATCGATTTTAAATCTGAGTCGGTGGCGGATTACGTTGAAAAACACACTGCGGGCGCAGGTTTTGACCTAATCTTCGACTCAGTCGGCGGAGCAAATCTGAACAATTCAATCGAAGCGGTGAAGCTCAATGGCCAGATCGCGACAACGCTCAGCCTACATGAGCAAGACCTGACTATGGTTCACATGAAAGGTCTATCACTGCACGTTGTCTTCATGCTGCTACCGATGATTTACAACGTGGGTCGTGCAGAGCACGGTAAAATTCTAAAAGCACTTGCTCAGATTGTTGAAGCCGATGAACTAAAACCTGTTTTGGATTCAGAAGTGTTTTCTCTTGAAGAGGCAGGTAAAGCGCACGATCGCCTCGCAAGTGGTCAAGCAATCGGAAAGGTTGTGGTAAGCATCTGATATTTATACTTGTTCTTCGCTAGCCTAAAGTTGCAGTTTGAGTGAGTTTTTTGAGAATCCTCTATAGGCCTACTTTCGTAGGCCTTTTGCCTAGAAGTAACTCATTTCTGGGCATAAGTGAGTTGTAGCGCACCGTTAAAATCATCCACATTCAATTTGAATGTTCTCCACGAATTGAATGAAGTTATCTTTTGCAAAGCTCTCTAACTGTTCATTCCAAATTAGACCGACATCCCACGAGCTGCTTTCTCCAGATAGCTCCCAAAAAACAACATGCTCATTCGCAATATGCTTTACACTTGCTGGCAGAATAGCGAAGCCTAAGTTTGCAGATACTAGCGCCAACAGTGTTTGAATATCATCAGCCTCTTGAGCAACAGTCAGTTTTTTCTCATGCTCCGCCAAAAGCATGCTTATTTGCTGGCTTAAACCCATGCCTCTTGCAGGATTTAGCTGTAAATAATCAATGACTTCTAACGAGGACCACAATTGGCTTTGGTCTACGATTTGGCTCCTATGCGTCGCTATCACTAACTGATCTGTTGAGAGCTTTAACCCCCTCAAAGGAGCAATAGTTGGAAGTCGACTAAAGCTGAGCTGAAGTTCTCCCGAAAGCAACGCCTTCGACTGGTTTTGAGATGGTATATCATTGAGCGTGATGTGGATCTCTGGGTAGTGTTGTTTAAACTTTGCAATGTAATCTGGTGCAAGGTGATAAGTAGATATACCAAAACCTATATTGAGGTTTCCTGCAATGCCCTTGGCAACTTGTCGGGTTAGCCCTTTATAAGAATCAAAACTGGAAACCAGTCGCTGAGCTTCCGGTAAAAGAGTCACTCCTGCCGCCGTCAAACTGGCCCCTTGTCTTCCTCTTTCAAATAAAACCACGCCACAAAAAGCCTCAAGACGTTGAATCTTCTTGGTTAAAGCCGACTGAGTAATGTGTAAGTGCTCTGAAGCTACTCGATAATTACCCTCTTGCGCTAATTGACAGAATGCACGTAAATCACCCAAATCCATTCCAATTGCTCATTGTATGTGAGAAATATATTCATTATACGGAATCGAATGAGGTTTTTAAGATGATGGATATTCACTAAGGAAAAGGATCCGTCATGAAAGATATCCGTGTTGCCACTGTTCAATTTAACCACCATGCGAACGATAAAAACTACAACTTATCGATCATTCAAAGTTATGTAGAACAGGCGGCTAAACAAGGAGTAAAAATCCTTGTCTTCCCTGAAATGTGCGTTACTGGTTACTGGCATGTTTCAAGACTGCAAAAGTCACAGATCGATGAGTTGTCGGAGTCCATACCGCAAGGAGAAACTTCTCAACGCTTGCTAGAAATGTCTCGAAAATATCAACTCAGCATCGGTGCAGGTCTGATTGAAAAAGACAAGGACGGAAATCTTTACAACTCTTATGTCATGGCAATGCCTGATGGTCAGATAGCTAAACACAGAAAGCTGCATACGTTTGTCAGTGAACACATGAAAAGTGGTAGTGAATACACTGTATTTGACACACCACATGGGTGCCGTGTCGGAATCCTGATTTGCTGGGACAATAATTTGGTCGAGAATGTTCGAATAACTGCATTAAAAGGAGCTGATATCCTAGTTGCGCCTCATCAAACAGGTGGCACGAACTCTCGCAGCCCTAATGCGATGGGGTTGATCGATCCCCAGCTTTGGCATAATCGTAAGCAAAACCCAGATTTAATTCGTTCTGAAATGCAAGGCTCTAAAGGAAGAGAGTGGTTGATGCGCTGGCTACCCGCACGTGCCCATGACAACGGCATGTTCCTGATCTTTAGTAACGGCGTTGGGGTTGATATGGATGAAGTCAGAACGGGTAATGCGATGGTGCTCAACCCCTATGGCGATATTCTCGCTGAAACTGACTGCGTTGATAATGATATGGTTATTGCCGATCTCAATGCGAAAGATCTGAATATGTGCACAGGCAGACGCTGGATCAGAGGTCGTAGACCCAACCTCTATACACCCTTAACGATGGAAGGGAATGAGTTGACGCCTTATCAGGCAAGATTCTCGAAGCAGAAATAAATGGTGTATCTTATTGAACAGTCGCTAACGAATAATACTTTGGCGACTGTATTGTTTCTAAAGAGCCCCTAACAATCTTTAAAGCACCTCTGTGTTACATGCCCGCCAGCACACCTGTGCACAACTCCGATCTGGTGAACATAGTCAACATAGGATCTGTTAGGGTGGGAAAACATATGGAAAAGCAATAGCCTACTGCCCTAACCCTCTGATTTTTAGCCAAGTATTCATTTGCCTTGGTGACACATCAGCGATTAAAAAACTGCAAGTACATACAACGCAAGGATATACTCTAGATGTCTATCCAACACAGAAAAACAACATGGCGAAAGAAACCCGCAATATTCAGTCTGTCGAGCGCACCTTTGCCATTCTTGAGGTGCTCTCTATGCATCAAGAACCGCTTTCTCTGCAAGATATCAGTCAACAAGTAGAGTTGAGTAAGACCACGGTTCATGGGCTACTAGCAACGCTGTGCTCGCTGGGGTATGTCACAAAGAGCAAACATAGCTACAGTCTCGGTCTGCGTTTACGCGAGCTCTCTAAACCACTCGAGCAAAAAGATGAAACGATTAGAACCCACTTCTCTTCTCTACTGCGACGTATGGCGGACCTAACCAATAACACCGCTTATCTAGCAGTTAAAAGTGGCGCGCAAGAATATTTATATATTGATGCGATAGAACGCAACAATCCGCTTACCATACGCAGCCCGCGAGGCCAGCGTGAAGGGCTTACCTCTTCTGCTATTGGTAAAGTGTTCTTGGCGTTCGATGACGATCTATTGCGTGAGTTACGTACCAAAGAGCAAATCAATAATCCGCTTGAGCAAGAGCTACTGAAAGTAAAACAACAGGGTTTTGCACTTGATTTAGAGCAAGCAGAGGCGAACCTCAATTGCTTGGCAATCCCACTATACATTGATGGTAGCCTAGCCGCTGTCGCAGGCATTAGCGGGCATTCAAACGAGCTCGATCAACCTCGTCTTGAGCACTTTGCTTCGGTATTCCTCAGTAAGTAACTCTGTTCTTAGCAACTAAGTTTAGATTCGACAATGTCGAATTTGGGTGGATATTCTTCTTTATTAAATACTATTAAGAATAAGGCGTTCTACACTTGCGTCATCTCAACAGATGAGGAAGAAAAATGTCTACTGTACTTATTACCGGTGCAAATCGTGGTCTTGGTTTAGAGTTTGTTCGTCAGTATCTTGATAAAGGCTGGAAAGTGCTAGCAGCTTGTCGTGCTCCGCAACAAGCAAGCCAGTTGCTTGAGCTGTCGACTGTAGGTCATGTTGAGCTACTAAAGCTTGATGTGACTTCAGAGAAAGACATCAACGAACTCGGGAAAACCCTTGAAGGTCGAGCAATTGATCACCTGATCCTAAACGCTGGTGTACTGGGTGACGAGTGTGCAAAACTGGGTGAAATGACCCAATCAAAATGGTTAGAAGTTCTGAATGTTAACGCCGTAGCGCCTGCTCTGCTTATTCAAGCGTTAAGAGAAAATGTAGCTGCCAGTGAGCATAAAACCATCGTTGGTATTTCGACTCGCGTTGCAAGTATCGGTGATAATGGTTCAGGTAACATGTACAGCTACCGCACATCAAAAGCAGCACTTAATCAGATCCTCGTATCGGCAGCAAAAAACCTAGCAGAGCAAGGTGTTAAAACCGTGGCTGTTCACCCTGGCTGGGTACAAACTGACATGGGCGGCCAAGACGCGACATTCACACCACAAGAAAGTGTTGCTGGAATCATTAATGTTGCCGAATCTATAACGTTAGAGACTTCAGGCACTTTCCGCGTATTCGATGGTTCAGCGATTGAGTGGTAACCCATAAAGTAAAAGCCCCAAGCGATAACATTGGGGCTTTGATTAGCATAATGGTGCTGTTTCTTCAGCTTCTCATGTCAAAGTGGGTAATGAAAACCAACGCCACAATCATCCCTCCGAATACCACCACTTGGTCAGGCCCGACAACAATAGCCATAATCAGATTAGAAAAGTATGCCAAACAACCTCACTGTGATTTGTGACGCTTGGTATCGCTGGTAAAAGGGGCCAAACCGTGCCACAACCTCAGTCTGCAAGGTTTTGGACAAAAATGAGTTAGTACAGATACTTAACTCGATATATTTTGCATAATCTTGCGTACAGAAAAACCTCTTATGAAAGAGCCATATCAACTCATCCACTACAGATTGGAACTTGTTGTTAGTACGGCTATAGAATCACTCCCAGAATCCCACCAAAACACTCTATCATTCACTAAGCCATAAAGCGCAGATATTGGGAATAGAGAAACCCCTAAAATAGATAATATAACCCTCTTAATCGCCATCGTCGATGTCATTTCACCTTCTATAGCTACAACATTGAATCCAAAAATTAATTGACCAAGAGTAGGCTTACATTTACTTGCATAATAATAAAAATAATATGCAACATAAACAAAATAGAACAATATACTTAACGCAATAAACCAATAGTCACTATCACGGAGGTAATCTCTTCTAAAAGTCCAACTAAAGTTACCAGTATGGTAATACTCAACAAGAACCATTATCACTGACGCAATTGGAGTAAAAACGGTCAATAGAACGAAGAAGTCTAACATAAATGACGCGAACCTCCTCAATAAACCTGCAGGAGCTTGTGTATTAAACGTAGCTAGTCTAGGCACCTTTACTATAACAACAATTAACATTACTCCAGTTAATATAGAAACAATAGAAGCAGATGCACTAATGATACAATTCATACCTATACATTTGGCACCAAATCCAGCATCTACAGTTGAAAAGTAGCTAGAAAATGAAAAACAAGCAATTACTGCAAATAGCGCAAAAAACCTAACCATAGCATTACCAAAAAACAACATATAACAATAAATATAAATTAATTCTCACAAGCTAATGTTATCATGATCAGTAAAACTTTTAAATATCCACTACTAAACACCAAATAAGACTTTGTTACACTTCATACACTTATGCCTATAATTCGCTACAAAACAACTAACAGGAAGCCATAAAGAATGGAAAAGTACGCAGCTAACTAGCCAAGTTTTGTTAATCTCTTAGTAATTTACCTTCACCGAAAACACTAAAGTACTCTATATGTTTCGGATCGCCATCATCATACCAATTGTGAACGGTTCTGGTGACAGCTAAAGAGCCTGAATTTTCTTGAGTTCGGGAAAATGAGTACCATATTCGTTCTACCCAAACTCCACCCTCACGAGCAATAATTACATGCCAGCCAAGAGTATCAGATAGATAACTAGTTTGACCGTCCAATATTTCCCATTCCTCGCCTGGAGAGCGTTGAATCTCAACTTTAGCAGAGTTTCTTTGTACGGAAATTCTAACCGCGATTTCTTGATTAATAGGCTCATTTACCAAGTCAAGAAATGCTTGAGATACGTGTTGAAGAGTGTACTTTCCTTCCCATACTCCATCCACAGAAGAATAATTACTGATTTCAAGAAATCTCTTTTCGTAACTTGAACCCTTTTGGTCTTCACTAGCAGAAATAGAGAGGGGTACAAGCAACAGTAACAACAAATATTTCACAATCAATCACCTGAGTGGTTTGTGTTCAAAATTAGCTCCCTGACAAAGGAGGAAGCAACTTAAATATAAATACGATAGGTAATTTATATACTTATCATTGCACAAAGCAGTGATCACTGCCAATCTCCACCGATTCTACAGACACTATCGAGGTGTAAGCAAAACTAAGTCATGTTAAGTTCGTATCGCAACTGTGCAGCTGCTAGCGCGAAACGGGAGCGTACTTTGTATAAAAACATCATTGCAATTGAGCTTAAACACAATAGAAGCTGTGGCTTTAAGCTTTCACTTAACGCGAGTATGATGAAGATGCGCTAAGCACTCAAACCCGCAGGGAGCGAATATGTCGACGATTTCAACCTCCAAAGAGGAGCTTCAACAAGCCATTATCGATATCTTCAATAAACTAATGGTAGATTATGACTCAATCCCCGAAGAGTGGGCTAAAAAAGTTGGCGTTGAAGGTAATATCAAAGGAACTGAAATTACAATATCTGACACAGTAGCGTACTTAGTTGGGTGGGGAAATTTGGTTCTCAAGTGGCAAACACTCTCAGAAAATAACGAGAAGATTGATTTCCCTGAAACAGGGTTCAAATGGAGCGGGCTTGGTTTGCTTGCCCAACATTTTCATCGCCAATATGACAACGTGCCCTATCGAGATCTATTGAATGAACTCGACAATACTGTTACCAAAATTTTGCAGCTCATTTCTCGCTTAGATAATGGTGTTCTGTATGGCGAACCATGGTATGAAAATTACACTCTAGGTCGCATGATTCAGTTAAATACATCTGCACCAATGAAAAACATGCGGACTAAAGTTCGACGGTTTAAGAAGCAAAATAACATTCGATAGTTCTTTCTGAGTGTGCTCAGACGTAACCAGGTGTTTGTCTGTGGCGGTTCTAATTGGAAAAGTACGCCTACTCGGAACAACATGTATTAGGAAGTCGAACGCCGCTGACAGAAAGGGATTACCCTATGTTTCAAGCTGTGCCGTAATACTTCAGAACAATTTCAAATTAAGATCCAAAGGGCATTCTGTCTTTATATTTCTTCTGATATAGAGCATATTGGACCGGGCTAAATATAAGCCAAACGCCCTAACCTACTACACATTCATTACTCAATGCCAATCTATGGACGAGCCATAGGCTTAAGGCTGGTTACAGAATCACTCATCATGAAGTGTTGTGCTTTGCTAGTCATCGAGTTTGTCTCGCCGCTGGTCTGCCAAGCTGCATTAGCGTCGGTTGCCGAGATAGCGATAGCAACAGCGAAGATAGCTAGGGTAATTTTCAGAGTCGCTTTAGTTAACTGTTTTTCAGTAAATGTATTCATTATTAGGGTCTCAACGTCATTCCAGAGTGTAACAATATATTTCTGTCGCGAATTATACGGAGAGATGAGCTGTGTTGAAGGATGAAAATATGATCATATTCGAGATATTGATAACCAAATGGAATTATCAACTATAAGAATACCCAATAATCAGGCTAAGTAACTGGTTTCGTTGCCCATAAAGGATTAACACTCCATTAACCAACGTGGGCAAAGTCTAATCAAACAACCCTTTGGGGTTAGTTGAGATATGAGAGATTGTGCGTCTCCAACACTGAACTGAGCAGTGCCTTGAGCGAGTTACATTGCCAATGCCTTGGCTGATACTTATCCTTGTTTGTAGATAACAACAAGCAATCATGTACTTGTGCCACATCTGAAATGTAGGAACTATTAGTGAACATTGATCACCTTCGGTTGTTTGTGCGCGTTGCCTCTACGCACAACATCAGTCAAGCGGGTAAAGAACTCGGCCTCTCTGCACCCGTTGCCAGTATGCATCTCAATAAACTGGAAGAAAACATGGGAGCAAGATTGATTCACCGCACAACGCGGAGGGTCTCACTCACCGAAGAGGGAGAAGCGCTACTTCCCTATGCAGAGGAGATCATAAGTAGTGTCGATACTGCGCAAGCAGCTGTGGGGAAAGGGAAAGCTTACCCAAAAGGCACGTTAAGGGTGACGGCTCCAGCCTCTTTTGGGCGTATGCACTTGATCCCTGCATTGAAGGGTTTTCTGGCGCAATATGATGACCTCAGTGTCGATATTCGCCTAACGGACTCAATGGTCGACTTAGTCGAAGGAGGGTTTGATGTGGCAATTCGCAACGCGGACTTAAAAGACTCCACGTTAATCGCCAGAAAGCTCGCAACGGATAAACGTATTATGTGTGCATCACCTGCCTATATTGCCGAGCATGGCATACCAAGACACCCTTCTGAGCTTAAACAGCACATGTGTATCAATCAAACGGGTCTTGAGTCTTGGGCTTTCGATACCCCTGAAGGCGTGCAGCACATCAAAGTAAAGGGGAAGATTAGGGTTGACCATGGTGAAGCAGTAAGAGATGCGGCAGCCGATGGCATGGGTATCGCGATGTGTGCTACCTGGATTGCTTATCAACACTTGAGTGATGGTAGCCTCGTCCAAGTGCTGGAGGATTTCAGCTTGGTGGATAATTCTGCGATTTGGGCGGTTTATCCTAGCTCACGATTGCTTGCCCCTAAGGTTCGTGCGTTTATTGATTACCTTTCGGAATACTATGGCACGCCACCTTATTGGGATTAGGTCGGAGCAAAAGTTAGCTGCACCGCGATTTACAACCATGCCTCTCCCTTGTGACGATATAGAGTCCTCTTCTCTTTACTTCCCTCATAAAAAAGCCCACTCCTCGGGAGTGGGCTCAAATCAATCCGAATAACTTAACAATTACTCAGCATCTTTCTCTTTCGCGGCAGCAACCGTAATCGCTAGCTCTTCAAGCGCAGCTGGGTTTGCCACACTTGGTGCGTCTGTTAGCAGACACGAAGCTGCGGTTGTTTTCGGGAACGCAATTACGTCACGGATGTTTTCTGTGCCACACAGTAGCATCACTAGGCGGTCAAGACCGAATGCTAGACCTGCGTGTGGTGGTGTGCCGTATTTTAGAGCATCCAGTAGGAAGCCGAACTTCGCGCGTTGCTCCTGCGCATCAATACCTAGGATATCGAATACCGCAGACTGCATCTCAGCGTTGTGGATACGTACAGAACCGCCGCCCACTTCGTAGCCGTTGATAACCATGTCGTATGCGTTTGAGCTAGCCGCTGCAGGGTTCGCCTTCAGCTCTTCTGCGCTCACACCCAGTGGTGAAGTGAATGGGTGGTGCATCGCGTGCAGGTTACCCTCGTCGTCTTCCTCGAACATTGGGAAGTCTACTACCCATAGTGGAGCCCATGCTGTAGTGTCAGTCAGCTCAAGGTCGTTACCTAGCTTAAGACGCAGCGCGCCCATCGCTTCTGCAACGACGTTTGCTTTGTCCGCACCAAATAGGATGATGTCGCCAGACTCAGCGCCAGTGCGCTCAAGAATGCCGTTGATCACCTCTTCATTTAGGAACTTAGCCACTGGAGACTGGATGCCTTCCATGCCAGCAGCGCGATCGTTGACCTTCATCCACGCTAGGCCTTTCGCACCGTAGATGCCAACGAACTCACCGTAGCTGTCGATTTGCTTACGTGTCAGTTTAGCGCCGCCAGGTACGCGGATCACAGCAACGCGACCTTTCTCGTCGTTTGCAGGGCCAGAGAAGACTTTGAATTCAACGTCTTTCACTAGATCAGCCACGTCAACCAACTCAAGTGGGTTACGTAGGTCTGGCTTGTCTGAACCAAAGCGACGCATCGCTTCAGAGAATGGCATGATTGGGAACTGACCAAGGTCAACGTTCAGTAGCTCTTGCCACATGTCGCGAACCATCTGCTCAGTCGTTGCACGCACTTCTTCCGCACTCATGAACGAGGTTTCGATATCGATCTGGGTGAACTCTGGCTGACGGTCAGCACGCAAGTCTTCGTCACGGAAACACTTAACGATTTGGTAGTAGCGATCGAAGCCTGACATCATCAGTAGCTGCTTGAATAGCTGTGGCGACTGAGGCAATGCGTAGAAGCTGCCTTTGTGTACGCGGCTTGGCACCAAGTAGTCACGTGCACCCTCTGGGGTCGCTTTGGTCAGTACTGGCGTTTCGATGTCTAGGAAGCCGTTGTCGTCTAGGAAACGACGCACGAAGCTTGACGCTTTTGCACGCAGCTTGATGCGGTCGCTCATTTCAGGGCGGCGCAGATCAAGGTAGCGGAACTTAAGGCGCTGCTCTTCGCTGTTGTTTTGGTTGAAGTCGAGTGGCAGAACGTCAGCACGGTTGATGATCTCAAGGCCTTTGGCAATGATTTCAACTTCACCGGTTGCCATATCTTTGTTGACTTGGCTCTCTGGACGTACGCGCACTTCACCCGTTAGCTTGATACAGAATTCGTTACGCAGTTGGTTTGCAACTTCGTATGCTTCCGCCATATCTGGGTCAACGACTACCTGAACGACACCTTCGCGATCTCGCATATCGATGAAAATTAGACCGCCTAAATCACGACGACGATTAACCCAGCCGCACAGTTCTACAGTTTGTCCTGCCAGGGACTTGTTCAGGTGACCACAGTAATGGGTACGCATAATGAAATTCCCAATATCTTAAAATTTGTTGATGACTCTCCACCAGCACTCATTTGCCGATGGTTCAAAGTTCCATTTATACGCTGAAAGCCCGATGAAATCGACCATTCAGTTTACAATTTGGTGTGTTTTATACCGAACTGGTAGCAATTAGCTTATTAAGTGTGCAAAAGCCTACCAGAAAGGCAAAATTTGCCGCGATTATACCGATAATTGATGAGGAGATATAGAGCCGATGAGGGGTGAAAAGCAGGTCGATATGACGTAGATTAGGTGAACCATTCACAGAGTGAAACCAAATGAAAGACTATCCGCTCAGACTTGGCCTAACGCTATGGTCACATAACCAGTGGCAGCACACCGTTTACGGCAAAGGCACCAAGCCTGCCGAGCGCTTGGCAAAATATGCGCAGTATTTTCACACTGTGGAGGGCAATACCACGTTTTATGCCACGCCCAACCTAGCTACTGCGCGCAACTGGCGCGATGCGACCCCAGACGACTTTCGTTTTACCTTCAAATTGCCGCAGCAAATCACTCACAGGCAACTGCTGCACAATTGCCGAGGAGAGCTTAATGATTTTCTTAGCGCCATGGCACCCGTAGTCGAAAAAGTCGGTCAATGGACGATACAGCTTCCAGCCTCGTTTGGTTTTGAGCACTTAGAGCAGCTAAAAACCTTTTGCCACGCTTTCCCACGTGAACTGCCACTAGGCGTTGAAGTCCGTCATCCGATATTCTTTGCCAAAGGGCCTGAAGAGCTAGCCCTTAACCATTGGCTTATCGAGCAAAAAATTGACCGTGTGATTATGGACAGTCGCCCGGTGTTCGCCGCCCCGCCCACCACACCGGCGGTCGTCGATGCTCACCAGAAAAAACCTAAGGTTCCGGTCCATGCAATCGCTACGGCCTCCAGACCTATGATCCGCTTCATTGGTCATCCAGAACTGGACGAAAACCTCGACTTTTATACACCTTGGTTGAATAAGATCCCCGCTTGGATATCGCAGGGGATCCAACCCTATTTAATGATCCACACCCCGGACAATGTTCTCGCGCCAGAGCTGGCGCTGTCGCTATATCAGGCGCTGGAGAATACAATGGAAGCCAATAAACTGCCGCCGATAGTTCCTTTGCTAGAGAGCAACGCAAGTTCACAATTTGACTTGTTTTAGGCTTGTACTTTGCCCTAACTCATCAACTGGCCAAAAACGAGGCAAACAAAGACTTAAACCACAACACCGTGCCGTCCCAAAGCTTGCTAAACCAGTTGCCCTCTTCGACAGCCTGAGCGCTGACTAGTGGGTAGCTGACCACCACCTCTTCGTCGTCTGTCCAGATTATTTGACCCACCTCTTGCCCCAAGCCAATTGGTGCCATCAAAGGTTCATTAAGCACAACAGTGCGCTCTAGGGTTCTGCGTTTATTGCGCGGGAAAGTAATATAGGCGTCTTTATCAAAGCCAGCATCAATTTGGTTAATATCGCCTTTCCATACACGAACCTTCGACTCGACATCACCTCGGTCAGCAATCTTCACTGTGGTATAAAAGCGAAAACCGTAGCTGAGCAGGTTTCTCGACTGGCTTGCCCTAGCATCTTTGCTATTGGTGCCCATCACCACCGAGATGAGTCGATTGTCGCCGTCGATGGCCGAGCTGACCAAGCTGTAACCCGCATTTGATGTGTAGCCCGTTTTGCCACCATCGACATTAACCGCGTTATCCCACAATAGGCTGTTGCGGTTGTACTGTTTGATGTCATTCCAAGTGAACTGCTTTTCGCTATAGATTTGATAAACTTCAGGCACATCTTCAATGATGTTTTTCATCAGCAGCGCCATATCACGCGGGGTAGTTTGAATACCCTCGGCATCCAGACCATGTGAGTTGATAAAGCGGGTATCGTACATACCGAGATTATCGGCCCACTCATTCATTAAACTGACAAACGCGGCCTCACTGCCCGCGACATGCTCGGCGAGAGCAACACAGGCATCATTTCCCGACTGAACAATGACCCCGCGCATTAAATTAGCCACGCTAATTTGATCTTTAGGGGCAATAAACATCTTGGACGACTCAGGAAATTTTTGTGACCAGGCGTTTACGCTCACCGTTACCGTGTCTTGCCAATCCAGACGCTGAGCCAAGATTTCTTGCCCGACCACGTAGGCAGTCATCAGTTTGGTCAAACTAGCCGGCGCTAAGGCGGCATCACCATTTTGCTCAGCGATCACCACCTCAGAGTGATAATCCATTAGCACATACCCTTTGGCACTGAGCTCCGGAGGACTGGGGACATCAATCGCCGATGCGATACCGCTCCAACAAAATAGCAGTGTTACCGTTACCAACAAACGCTTTCTCACAATCCGTTCTCCCTAACTTGACTACTCCAACGTGGCTGACACGCATGGGTAGGACTGAAAAAATCCACTTACAGTTCAATAGATAAGCGCAAAAAATTCCTTTGCTATCTTGAGCATAGTCCACATTACCCGCGGTACAATATTGAAAGGAGAAATGTCCTTTAAAACTTAACCGAGTGGACAAGCAAAAAGTGGCTAAAATGAAGTCATTGAGCAACTTGGATTTTTACCGTAAAATACGCGCCTTTTTTTGCCACTAATAAAAGGTGGTCAGGCTAGTGTACAGCGAGAGTCAGTATGAGTAATAAAGACACGATATTTTCTGCGCCAATCGATAAGATCGGTGATTTCACTTTTGATGAGCGCGTGGTCGAAGTCTTTCCAGATATGATTCAACGCTCGGTACCTGGCTACAGTAATATCATCTCAGCGATTGGCATGCTCGCAGAGCGCTTTGTCAAACCCAATACGCGGGTTTATGACCTTGGCTGCTCGCTTGGCGCGGCTACCTTGTCTATGCGCCGTCATATTCACCAAGAAGGCTGTGAGATCATTGCAGTTGATAACTCACCCGCGATGGTGGAGCGCTGTAAACTGCATGTAAACGCTTATCGCAGTGATACGCCAGTTGAGGTGGTTGAGGCTGATATTCGTGAGATTGAAATCAGTAATGCCTCAGTGGTGGTGCTCAACTTCACTCTGCAATTTCTGTCACCTGAAGACCGCTTTGCGCTACTGGCGAAGATCCATAAAGGTCTGCGCCCAGGTGGCATCTTGATCGTGTCAGAGAAGTTTGTCTTTGAAGACACCGTCTCCAACGAGTTACTGATTGATCTGCACCACGACTTTAAACGTGCGAATGGCTACAGCGAGCTTGAGATCAGCCAAAAACGCAGCGCGATCGAGAACGTCATGCGCCCTGACTCCGTGGCGATGCACAAGCAGCGCTTTGAACAGATCGGCTACTCGAGCTTCGAAGTCTGGTTCCAGTGTTTTAACTTTGGCTCGATGTTCGCCATTAAATAATTCTCTCTTGCTGCTAAGCCCCCTAGCCAAGCAGCAAGTATCACTTTGATGCTAGGGACCACATTCTGATTTTTTGGGTTCAACCACTATGTTTAATTTTGCCAACTTCTACCAATTGATTGCACAAGACACCCGCTTACAGCCTTGGCTCAATACCCTACCGCAGCAATTAACCGATTGGCAAAATGCAGAGCATGGCGACTTCGCGCGCTGGGTTCGTGCCCTGAACAAGATCCCAAGTGGCCAACCTGATCAAATCAATCTGACCGATAAAGTTGAAGTGGGTAACGACACACCAATGCCTATCGGTGAGCTGAAAAAGCTTGAGAACCTGCTGCGTACCTTCCATCCATGGCGTAAAGGCCCGTACCATGTTCACGGTATCCACATTGATACCGAGTGGCGCAGTGATTGGAAGTGGGATCGCGTACTGCCGCACATCACACCACTGAAAAACCGCTCAGTGCTGGATGTTGGCTGTGGTAACGGTTATCACATGTGGCGCATGTTGGGTGAGGGTGCTCGCCTGTGTGTCGGTATAGACCCTTCGCACCTGTTTTTAATCCAGTTTGAGGCGATTCGCAAACTGATGGGTGATGATCAGCGCGCGCACCTATTGCCGCTGGGCATTGAGCAACTGCCGAAACTTGAGGCCTTCGATACCGTGTTTAGCATGGGCGTGCTCTATCACCGCCGCTCACCGCTTGATCACCTTATCCAATTGAAAGATCAGCTTGTTTCTGGTGGTGAACTTATCCTTGAGACCTTGGTTATCGAGGGAGACGAAAACGCGGTGCTGGTGCCTGTTGATCGCTACGCTCAGATGCGTAATGTCTACTTCTTCCCATCCGCGAAAGCACTCAAAGTTTGGCTTGAGCAGGTCGGTTTCGTTAACGTGCGTATTGTCGATGAAAACACCACATCAGTTGGCGAGCAGCGCACCACAGAGTGGATGACCCATAACTCTTTGCCGGACTATTTAGACCCGAATGACCCGAGTAAAACCGTCGAGGGTTACCCAGCACCAAGAAGAGCAATCCTTGTAGCAAATAAGTCATAATTGACAAAAACTTAACTTAACTCTTGCTCTAGCACACATCACAACCAAAGGAAGGCTTTTCGCCTTCCTTTTTATGGGGTAAACTCGCGCTACTCGGGTTTATCAATAACAAACTAAAATGACTTCAAGACTTTTCCCTGCACTCGTAGCCGTTGGCTTATCCGGATGTGCAACGACAGATCACGTCGCTCTCCATGAGCAAACTCTTGAGCAAGTTAAATCATCTCAGCTTGCGATTGTTAACAAAATTAATCGTTTAGAGCTACAAATTTCCAACCAGAGCGACTACATTGAAAGTCTGGAATACGAGATTGCAGAGCTAAACTACACGTGGGATCTGCGTCTTGAAGAGGCAGGGCTTGAGCAACAAGTAGTGCTTGAGACGGAAGAGCAAGAAGTCGAAGTGGCAGAAACTATCGACCTGACACCGAGAGAACCCTACGAGGTAGTACTTGGTGGGGTTGAACGCGTGACTTTTGATAACCTCGAAACAGAGTTAAACGCGCGCGTTGACACTGGCGCTTCAATCTCCTCCCTTAATGCTGCCGATATTGAGCAGTTTGAGCGTAACGGTAAGCGCTGGGTTCGTTTCCACATTGCGGACTCAAAAGGCCAGAAGATTGAGGACGCGTCATCTGAGCCAGTAAAAGTAGAAGCACCGGTGGCTCGAATGGCAAAGATCCGTCAATCGAGCAATGCAGACAGTGAGCGTCGTTATGTGATTGACCTGTGGGTGCGTCTAGGTGACATCCACGAGAAAACACAATTTACGCTCGCCAATCGCTCTCATATGACTCATCCAGTGCTGCTTGGTCGTGATTTTATTCGTGACATCGCACTTGTTGATGTGAGCAAAGATTACATTCATACGGAACGTAAACAACAATAACAAGGTAACTTATGACGTCTAAAATTCCATTCTATATCTCTGTCGTCCTGTTGGTTACGGCTGGGATTGTACTTAGTGTGCTTAGACACCAAACCTACGGTGTGCCCTGGACGCCCGGGGAGACACGTCAAGTATGGGATATCGAAGCACGTATCGAGTTTTCTGGTAAAGGTGAGCCAATTAAAGCCTCACTCGCCGCACCACATACTCAGCCTGGCTATACGTTGATCAGTGAATCAGCATCGTCTCAGGGCTACGGTGTTTCTTATCTGCAGACCGATGCAGGTCGCCGTGCGGAGTGGTCAATTCGTGAAGCCACTGGCCCGCAGACCATCTACTACAAAACTCAGTTCTTAGTTGACCCGAATGCCGATGTCGAGCCTATTCCACCGCAAGGTGAGCGTGGCAAACCAACCTTCAGCGGTCCTGTTGAAGCCGCTGCACTAGCTTTGATCGACCGTTCCAAACAGCGCTCTGCAGACGACATTACCTTTACTCGTGAATTGATTAAGTCGCTTAACGACAGTGACAGTCAAAACGCCGCACTGATCCTCAACGACATGCCTAAAGTCGAAGCGGTTGATAAGATCCTCGCTTATGCCGGTGTGCCGAGCAAAATTGCCGGTGTGATTGAGCTTGAAGACGGCCGCCGCCGTCAAAGTATTCAGCCAATGAACCAGGTTTGGGATGGCAAGCAGTGGCAGCTGTTTAACCCACAGTCTGGCGTTCAAGGAATGGCGCCAAATATTCTGATTTGGGACGAATCGAATGTCTCGCTTCTGGATCTGATTGGTGGCAGTAACAGCCAAGTCCTGTTCTCTATGATTGCCCAAGAGGTCTCAGCTCAGACGGCAACCAACAATAAAGTCGACGCCGATGGCCTGCTAAACCTCTCGATTCACAGCCTTCCGCTGGAAGAGCAGGCAATGTTCAAGACCATCATGCTGATCCCGATTGGCGCCCTTATTGTCGTGTTCTTGCGCGTGATCATCGGTCTAAAGACCTCGGGTACCTTTATGCCCGTTCTGATTGCGGTAGCGTTTGTTCAAACCCAGCTTGTGACGGGTATTGTCGGCTTCCTACTAATTGTCGGTACTGGCCTTGTAATCCGTAGTTACCTTTCACGGCTTAACTTGCTGCTGGTTGCTCGGATCTCGGCAGTGATCATCACGGTAATCATGATTATCTCAGTGTTTACCGTTGTCGCCTTCCGTATCGGCCTAACTGAGGGCTTATCAATCACCTTCTTCCCAATGATCATCCTGTCATGGACGATTGAGCGTATGTCAATCCTGTGGGAAGAGGAAGGCGCTAAAGAGGTTATGCTCCAAGGTGGTGGCTCACTATTGACCGCTGTGCTTGTGTACTTGGCGATGACCAACAGCTATGTCCAGCACCTAACGTTTAACTTTATCGGTCTGCAGTTTGTTGTACTTGGCGGAATCTTGCTCCTTGGTACTTACACTGGCTATCGTCTAACTGAGCTGCGTCGCTTCAAACCGCTAACGGAGGACTAAACGATGTTTTCACGTTTAACCTCACCCGGTAAACTGCGCGCCAAAGGGATCATGGGCATGAACCAACGTAACCACAGTTACATTGGCCGCTATAACGATCGCTCTAAATACCCTTTGGTGGATGATAAGCTTAAGACCAAGATCATTGCTGAAGCTGCTGGGTGTACCGTGCCAAAACTGATTGGCACCATCTCTACCCAGGCGGATGTAAAGCGAATCCACAACATGGTCAAGGAGTGGCCGGGCTTTGTGATCAAACCTGCTCAAGGTAGTGGTGGTAAGGGCATCCTAGTGGTTATTTCTCACCAGGATGGCGTCTACACCAAGCCCTCTGGCTCTACCATCAATGAAGAGGATGTTGAGCGCCATATCAGTAACACGCTTGCTGGCCTGTTCTCGCTCGGTGGTAAAAACGACGTGGCCGTGGTGGAGAACTTGATTAAGTTCGATGACTGCTTTGATGGCTACAGCGTTGAGGGTGTGCCTGATGTACGGATCATCGTGTTCAAAGGTTACCCTGTCATGGCCATGATGCGCTGTTCAACCACCGCTTCAGATGGCAAAGCAAACTTGCACCAAGGCGCCGTCGGGATAGGCATTGATATCGCCACAGGGCGCGCTGTCCGCGCAGTACAGTTTGACCAACCGGTTGAGCACCACCCAGACACTGGTCAAGAGCTCAGTCAACTGCAAGTCCCACACTGGGAGCGTCTGCTTGAACTTGCTGCGAGTGCCTGGGAGATGACTGGGCTTGGTTATATGGGCACTGATATGGTTCTGGATAAAGAAGAAGGACCAATGGTACTGGAGCTCAATGCTCGCCCGGGATTAGCAATACAGATTGCCAACGGCAGTGGATTGTTGCCGCGATTGCAGCATATTGAGAATCTTGAGCTCCCCGCGGAATACCCGAAACCCAAAGAGCGGGTCGCCTACGCTGCTAAGCAGTTTGGTGTCTTCAACAAGTAAGTCAGTAAACAGCAAAAATGCCGCCCTCTCATCGGGCGGCATTTTTATTTATACTAACAATCGATTACGTCAGGCCTCTTAGAAATGCTGGTCTATTACTCTCATTATTGCTCCATGCCACTATTTAGAAATTAGTTATACTTATCAACATAGTGAACGAGATGTGGGGTTGATCGTGATTGAAGAAGTGAAAGCGTTTAATGATAAGCGAGCGGAGATCTACTGGTGGCTCTCAAGCCTGTTCAGTCGAGAGTTGGACGACAAAGATCTTGCCCAGTATCAAAGCCCAGAAATTCGCGCATTTCTAAGTGGCTTGGGAGAGAACCTACAGTTAAAGCAACCCGTGGCGAACTTTATTGATACACTCAATCGCCTACAAGACCGAGAAGACGCTAAATTGGAACTCGCTGCAGATTTTTGTGACTTGTTCCTTAAATCTGATAAAGAAGGGGCGCTACCTTATGCCTCGGTATATCTAGATCCTGAACATATGCTCAATGGTCAGCCCGCTCTTGAGATGAAGCAAATCCTCGCTGAGCACAACATCCAAGTTTCCCACGGCCTAAACGAGCCCCCAGATCATCTCGGTGTTGAGCTCGATTTTCTTGGCAATCTTATCATTCGCTCGAACGAACTTGAGCAAGAGCGCCACCTCGAGCAGGCTTTTGCCGAGCAGGAGCAGTTTATCCGCCAGCATCTGCTCACTTGGGTACCCCAATTTCGTACTTTATGCAAAAAACGTGACGAGTTTGGGTTCTATGCCGCAGTGAGTGAGTTACTGGTCGCCTTTCTCGAGCTGGACTGCCTATATTTATTGGGTGAGGAAAGTTAGTCCAGCTGGCGATTAAGTTTGCACCGTAAACGATAGCAGTCTAAAATGTTCGGATATTTTTAGCCGCTTTCGTGAAAGCGGTTTTTTTATTTACCCCTTAGCGAATACCGCATTTCCCTCACCATGATACGTTCGAACGCTTGAGATCTGTGCGGTAACCATAAGTACAATTAAGGAACACACCAATGGCCACTATTAAAGATGTCGCACGTCTTGCAGGTGTCTCTACCACAACGGTATCGCACGTTATCAATAAGACTCGATTCGTTGCTGAAGCTACCCAAGAAAAAGTAAACCAAGCAGTTAAGGAGCTTAACTATGCTCCTAGTGCGGTAGCGCGTAGTTTGAAGTGTAACTCAACCCGCACCATCGGCATGCTCGTCACTCAGTCCACTAACCTATTTTTCTCTGAGGTCATCGATGGTGTTGAGAGCTATTGTTACCGTCAGGGCTACACGCTAATTTTGTGCAACACGGGTGGCATCTACGAGAAACAGCGCGACTATATTCGCATGCTGGCTGAGAAACGTGTCGATGGTATCCTGGTGATGTGCTCTGATCTGACTGAAGAGCTCAACGAGATGCTCGACAGCCACCCTAACATTCCAAAAGTGATCATGGACTGGGGCCCTGAGACCTCACAAGCTGACAAAATCATCGATAACTCAGAAGAAGGCGGTTACCTCGCAACCAAATTCCTTATCGACAAGGGCCATCAAAAGATTGCTTGCCTTAGCGGCCACTTTGAAAAGGCGGCGTGTATGGAGCGTATTAGCGGCTTCCGTCGCGCGATGGATGAGGCGAACCTCAATGTGGTTGAGGATTGGATCCTTGAGGGCAATTTTGAGTGTGATACTGCCGTCCTTGCTGCGGACAAGATCGCTGCAATGGATGAAAAGCCGACCGCGGTATTCTGTTTTAATGACACCATGGCACTCGGCCTTATGAGTCGCTTGCAAGAAAACGGTATTCGTATTCCCGAAGATATGTCGGTGATCGGTTATGACAATATCGAGCTGGCCGAGTACTTCTCTCCGCCACTGACCACCGTACACCAACCAAAACGACGCGTGGGTAAGAATGCCTTCGAGATCCTCCTCGAGCGAATCAAAAACAAGGAACATGATAAGCGAGTTTTTGAGATGCACCCTGAAATCGTGGAACGTCTAACTGTTAAAGATATCAGTCATTTAGGTTAATTTGTGTACCAAAGTTAGATATTCCTGCATTTAGTGTGCAATTGACAGAAGTTGGCTAGTCTTTTTTGGAATCGGCGTCACATTATGGTTGTTGGATATGTGATACCTATCCAGCTTTTTATTATGATTTTGTCTATGCCACGCACAGGGCAAACCATCTGAAAGGGTGGGACGCAAAGCCTCCGGCCTTACCCTTCAATTACTTGAGTGAAAACTCTCGTAGTTGAAGAAAGGTAGCGGGGTTGCCGATGGTGAAAGGACACTGCATTTAGCTGTTATTAGTAGGTGTAGGGTCGGTTTCGCTAAATTCTCGGGCCTGAATTTAGGTGGCTGTTGTTTCATTACCGAGATTTACAAAACCATGGATAGACCAATTTTAAAAGACTCAATGCGCTTGTTTGAGCAGTTAGGCAGCGTAAAGTCACGTTCAATGTTTGGCGGATTTGGCGTTTTTGTCGATGACGCAATGTTTGCACTTATCGTGCGCAATCGTTTGCACATTCGCAAATGTAGTCAACTTGATGCAGAAATTACCGCCAAGGGCCTTGAACCTTATGTTTATGAGAAGAAAGGCTTTCCTGTTGTTACCAAGTATTTTCAACTCGCCGAAGATTGCCTAGAAAATCCCCAGCGTCTACTTGAGATGGCAACCGTGGCACTCGATGCCGCGAAAAAGGACAAAATTAAGCAAGAAACCGCCAAGCCGCAGCGTCTTAAAGATTTACCTAATCTGCGCCTTGCAACGGAAAGAATGCTGAAAAAAGCGGGGATCGGCAGTGTTTCTGAGCTCGAACAAGCAGGCTCTGTTAACGCTTATCGCGCGATTCAGGAAACCCACACCGTACCAGTTAACCTTGAACTGCTCTACTCTCTAGAGGGAGCACTTAGAGGCACGCACTGGTCAGTGATCCCACAGCAACAACGTGATGCCCTAGCTAACCAGCTTTGCTAAACCTTTAGAAAACTAGCTATTCATTACTTAGATTCAAGCCAGCGACTCGCTGGCTTTTTTGATCTGTGGGTATATCTAACTTCAAATTATGGATAACTTTCATTAGCTTGAATGCTAACAGAGCAGTTTCTACTTACCCACCAGCTCCCACTTCGCGACCGAACTCACAATAATTATTTATAGCAATTCAATTGTGAAAAAAAACAAATATACCTCGATGAATTAATGGTATTTTGTTAACCAAAGCATCACTAAGGTTAACCATTACTTACTTGTCGTAGGAACCAATTAATGAAGAAGTTACAAAAATCAATTGCCCTTGTTGGGATGGGAGCCGCGTGTGTCTCTGCTCAAGAGATTGACCTCTCGTTTCAAGATCACACATTGCCAATCGAAAAACGTGCTGAAATCCTTGTGTCACAGATGACATTGGAAGAAAAAGTCAGCCAACTGCTCAATGACGCACCGGCCATTCCTCGCCTTGAGGTTCCGTCTTACAACTGGTGGAATGAAGCCCTGCATGGCGTGGCGCGTAATGGTAAAGCCACGATCTTCCCTCAAGCTATTGGTCTTGCCGCTACCTTTGATGCCGAACTGGCCAAAGAGGTTGCCAGCGCTATTTCTACTGAGGCAAGAGCCAAGTTTTCTATCTCTCAATCCATGGGTAACCACAGCCAGTACGCGGGGCTGACTTTCTGGACACCAAACGTCAACATCTTCCGTGACCCACGCTGGGGACGAGGACAAGAAACTTACGGTGAAGACCCATTCTTGACCTCGCAAATTGGTGTCGCCTTTGTGCAGGGCTTACAAGGTGATGATCCTAACTACCTAAAATCAGCAGCGACGGCAAAACACTACGCGGTACACTCAGGCCCAGAGGCGTCAAGACACCACTTCAACGCGATTCCAACTGAGCAGGACCTGCATGAAACCTACCTGCCTGCTTTTGAGGCACTGGTTAAAGATGCTAACGTCGAAACGGTCATGGCTGCCTACAACGCTGTGTTTGACAAGCCTGCCAACGCCAGCCACTTCTTGCTGCAAGACATCCTAAGAGATCAATGGGGCTTTGACGGGCACGTTGTATCCGATTGTGGCGCGATCCACGGTATCTTTGAAAAGCTTAAATACCGAGAGACCGCAGCAGAAGCATCAGCAGTTGCTCTGGATGCCGGCGTTGAGCTTAACTGTGGCTACAGCTACCACCACCTAACCGAAGCGGTAGAGCAAGGTTTAGTATCTGAAGAGCTAATTACCCTGCGTACTGAGCAACTTTTCAAAACACGCTTTAAGCTCGGTATGTTTGACGCAGACCAAAGCGTTAACCCGTACAATCAAATCCCGCCTTCAGTCATTAACAGCGAAGAGCACCGTGAGCTAGCACGCAAGGTGGCACAAAAGTCGATTGTTCTGCTGAAAAACGACAACAACATCCTACCGCTGTCTAAGGACATCAAAGTCCCTTACGTCACTGGACCGTTCGCAAACTCTGCAGATATGTTGATGGGTAACTACTACGGCATCAGCCCTAATCTAGTCACCATCCTGGGCGGTATTTCTGAGGCGGTATCACTCGGTACGTCACTTAACTACCGCAGCGGTGCCCTGCCGTTCAATGACAACCTTAACCCGAAAAACTGGGCGCCAAATGTCGCTGCTAGTGCCGACGTGACTATCGCAGTCGTTGGCTTGAGCGCTGACTTTGAGGGTGAAGAGGTCGATGCGATTGCTTCTGCGCACATTGGTGATAAAGAAGATCTCAAACTGCCACAAAACCAGATCAACTACCTCAACCAAATCATCGAGAAGAAAAAAGGTCCACTCGTGCTTGTAGTGGCGAGCGGCAGCCCTGTTTCTCTTGAGGGTATCGAAGAGCACGCTGATGCTATCTTGCAAATCTGGTACCCAGGTGAGCAAGGCGGTAACGCAGTTGCTGACGTTCTGTTTGGTGATGTGTCGCCATCAGGCCATCTACCGATCACCTTCCCGAAAAACATCGCTCAGTTGCCTGACTATGAAGACTACTCAATGCAGGGACGTACTTATAAGTACATGACTAAAGAGCCAATGTTCCCATTCGGCTTTGGTTTGACCTACTCAGAGACTAACTTCAAGCAGTTGGCACTAGAGTCTGACAAACTTGGCCAAGAAGACAGCTTGCAGGTACAAGTTAAAGTCGAGAACACCGGCGAGTACGACATTGAAGAGGTAGTCCAGCTCTACATCAGCCCAGAAAACGTGACAGATAACCTGCCACACACCAGCCTCAAAGGTTTCCAACGTATCGCACTTAAGCAAGGCGAGAAAAAGGTGGTCACCTTCACGGTTGATGCTGAGCAGCTCAAAGTCATCAACTCAAAAGGTGAAAAAGTCTGGCGCAAAGGCAACTACCAAGTATCCATCGGTAACTCATCTCCAGGCCCAGTCAGCGAACGCCTAGGCGCCGCAACACCAGAAACTGCTACCATCAAGCTCATATAAACCACAGGGGCGGGGACGTTACGCTACGGGTTTCACTTCGTTCCGAGGTGCGAGGAGTCTCCACACGCGACAAACTCCTCGCTCCACGTAGGGTATTAGCCCGTACTCGAACCTCGCCCTAAACCCAGGGAGCGGGGTTCGAGTTTCACTCCGTTCCGAGGCTCGAGGAATCTCCACACGCGGTAAACTCCTCGCTCCCCGCAGGGCGCAAGCCCGTACTCGCTCCTCGCCCTCCTTTTTTTTGGAGTGAAAGAAATTTCGATCCTATCCTGTCTTTATAGTCATTCAATTACGATATATTGCAGCGAAAACAGGGATTAGAGTGATGAAAAAGTTTCTTAATACGAAAGTGATATTGGGTGTGGTTTTGATAGCCATCATTGTAACCCTAGCGACACAGTTTGGTCAGTATCTGACGCTTGAGAATGCTAAAGAGCAGCAGGCGGCGCTGCGTAGCTTTATCGACGCTAATTTTGTCACTGCGGCGGCAATTTACTTCTTTGCTTATGTCGGCATTACCGCCTTTTCCGTGCCTGGGGCTGCGGTGGTTACCCTACTCGGTGCGGCGCTATTTGGTTTTTGGACCAGTTTAGTCCTAGTATCTTTTGCTAGTAGTATTGGCGCAACGCTTGCCTTTCTCAGTAGCCGCTTTTTGCTGCGTGACTGGGTTCAGGGCAAGTTTGGTGACAAGTTAGGCACCATCAACAAAGGCATTGAGAAAGACGGCGCGCTCTACTTGCTATCATTACGTCTAATCCCAGTGTTCCCCTTCTTCCTAATCAACTTACTGATGGGTCTGACCCCCTTGTCTATCGGTCGTTTCTACCTGTTTAGTCAAATTGGTATGTTGCCGGGCACAGCGGTGTATCTTAACGCCGGTACTCAACTGGCGCAGATTGACTCGTTAGCGGGTATTGTGTCACCTTCGGTACTGGTCTCATTTGCCCTGCTCGGATTATTCCCAGTGCTGATGAAATGGGTAATGAATTTCGTTGAGCGCAGACGTAATGTCACGGCTACAAAATAAGGACCTCAATGAAGATTTACTTTGCTAAACACCCGCCAGAAGCCCATATCGTCGCGCAGATGCTCCAGCAACACCAGATCCACTGTGAGGTGCGCGGCGATGGTCTGTTTGGCTTACAGGGTGAGCTGCCATTCAACGAAGAAACCTTTCCCCATGTCTGGCTGTTTAATGACGACGATAAAATGGCCGCTGAGCGCTTGATTGAGCGCTATTTAACTCAACAGCAAGCTGGGCTCGCTGGATGGCAATGCAGTGAGTGTCAGGAGCACAATGAGGGTCAGTTTGGCGCTTGCTGGCAATGCGGCGCACCGGCACCACATTAATCGAGCTAGAAGTGCTAAATTACACCAATGAGTGACGCTTAATAAATGAGATGGAGTAGGCGTTAAACTCTTCAGGACGCTCGACGTTACACACATGACCACAGTTCTCGATTTCGAGCAGCTCACTCTGGGCATGGAGTGATACCATCTCCCGCACCGGCTTGATGAACATGTAGTCACGCTCACCCATCAAGTACAGGGTCGGGATCGGTAATTCTCGATCACGAAAATAACGCATCAGTGGGTTAACGTCTGTGGCTAGTTTAAACCAACGCTTAAACTCTTTTTGACACAGCTTCTTGGCTTCACGTACAAACATATGCCGTGATTCGCGCTGACTGCGCTGCGGCATGACGATATAGGCAAATAAGCTGTATAGCCACATGTAAGGCAGGAAGTTCTTGCTCATGTCACCGAGCTTAACCAACACCTGAGAACGGGCGTTAAGGCGGGTTACAGCGCCTCCTAACACCATGCTGCGCACACGTGGTGCCTCTAGTTCAGCCACATTACGGACAATAATCGTCCCAAGCGACATACCGACAAAGTGCGCCGATGAAATGCTCAGGTGATCGAGCACTTTCAAAACATCCTTGGTGACGTCCTTAAAGGTGTAGTGGTTGGTGATGATATCTTTGATGAACTGATTGGACTTACCATGACCGCGCAGGTCGACCAAAAGCAAGTTGAAATGCTCGCGATAAGATTTTATCTGCTTAAACCAAATTGACGAGCTGCCGCCTGCTCCATGGACAAAGACCACCCACTCCTTGCTGGTTGGATGTTTAAATGTCTTGTGAAAAAGCAAACTATCTGACATGTCTCTGTATTACCAATAACGAACTCACCCAAAATCCTAGCATAAAACCCTTACAAACGCCCTACCAATATTTGTAACTAGCAATTGCTCAAACGCAGATACAGCAAGGGCTGAATCGAGATTCAGCCCTTGAATAATAACGTAATTTCCGCAGCTTATTGCTTGATTGCCAACTGGTACATCTTGATGTACTGGTGGGCTGATTCTTGCCAGCTAAAGTCTTGAGACATCGCTCGCTGCTGAACTTTAACAAACCCTTGTGGATCTTGAAGCATAAATAGCAATGCACGCTGCATTGCAACTAACAGTGCTTCCGGCGTTGGCTCGTTGAAGCTAAAGCCTGTCGCCTGCTCTGGATGCAGATCATAATCGACAACAGTATCTTTCAGGCCACCCACTTCACGCACAATCGGCAGCGTACCATAGGCCATACTATAAATCTGATTTAGACCACACGCCTCAAACTCAGATGGCATCAAGAAGAAATCAGAGCCAGCTTCAATCAGGTGCGCAAAGCGATTACTGTACGCCTCAAGAAACGCAAACTTGTTTGGATAATTCTGAGCAATGCTGCGCAGCCAAGAAGCAATCTCCGCCTCGCCAGTACCGATGATCACCACCTGAACATCATTGTTCAGGAACTTCTCAATGATTGGCAGCAAGTAAGAGAAACCCTTTTGATGGCTTAGACGACATACCATACCAAACATGGGTTTATCGCCAACCGGCAGCCCCACCTCTTGCTGAAGTGTGTGCTTCGCATCGGCTTTACCCTTCTGCAAAGAGGCCGCATCACTGGTATACGGTGTCGGTAAGAACTCGTCTTGCGACGGCTCCCACTCCGAGTAGTCACAACCATTAACAATGCCATGCAGATCCGAGGCACGATGAACAAAATCATCCACCATACCGTGCGCACCCAGAGGAGTGAGCAGCTCGGAAGCATAGTTTGGGCTGACCGCATTGATCTTATCGGCAAAGGCAATTCCCGCACGCAACATACTCACTTGATCGTGACCATACTGAAGGAACTCCATACCCGATAAGTTAAGCTCAGGAATATTCTGCACCTGATGGTAGTGGAATATCCCTTTAAACAGTGCATTGTGCACCGTAAGTACACTCTTCATGGAGTGAAAAAACGGGTCTTCACGGTAACGCGTTTTGAGCAGAAACGGAACAAAGCCAGTATGCCAGTCATTCGCATGCACAATGTCAGGGCGAATATCCAGCTTCGGCAACACGTCTAGGCTTGCTGCACAGAAGAAGCTAAAGCGCTCACCATTGTCGTGATAAGCATGGTTGTTCTCTGCATAGAGCTCTGGTCGGTCGAAATACTGAGGGCAGTCGATCAAATACACATCGACGCCGTCAAGTTGGGTCTTGCGCACGCAATAGCTGGTGTGCGGCCAATGGTTCAGCTCAGTTTCTAAGATCACCTGAGTGTCTGAAACATGGGGGACGCTGCGATACGCAGGCAGCACGATCGCCACCTCGTGCCCCAGCTCTTGCAACGCTTTCGGCAGCGCCTTGGCTACATCCGCCAAGCCGCCACTTTTCACTAGTCCTTGTGCCTCTGAAACGGGAAACCAGAGATTTAGTTTTTCCACTTTAGTATCCTACTTTACTTCCTTTCGCAATCACGACAATGCCTTCAGAAGAAACGTGGAAGCGTTTTGCGTCCAACTCGAGATCTTCGCCGATGACGGTGCCTGGTGCGATTTCAACGTCTTTATCGATGATGGTGCGACGGATTTTACATCCTGCGCCAATTTTCACATCACCTAAAATAACAGATTCAGACACGGTTGTACCAGAAGCAATGTTGGTGCGATAACCAAGAACCGATTTGTAAATCGTTGATCCTTGGATATAACTTCCCCCTGAGACCAAACTATCGGTGATCTTCACCTTGCGGTGATCGGCATCAACAAAGGTCGCCGGTGGGAATGGAGGGTAGTAGGTATGCAACTGCCAGTTGCGATTGTAAAGCGAAAACGGAGCATCTTCCTCAAGCAAGTCCATGTGCGCTGACCAGTAAGACCCAATCGTACCCACATCACGCCAGTAAGTTTGTGGCTTCTCACCTGGGATATCATTGGTTGAGAAGTCGTAAACATACACGTCGCCACTTGGGTAAAGCTTTGGAATAATGTCTTTACCAAAGTCATGGCTTGACTCAGAGTTTTTCGCATCTTCATGCAGCTCGCTACATAGACACTCGGTTTCAAAAATGTAGTTACCCATTGAAACCAAAGCCATATCTGGGTGGCCAGGGATTGGCTTAGGATTGGCAGGTTTTTCTTCAAAACCAATCATTTTGCCATTTTCATCCACCTCGATAACACCAAACGATGACGCCTCAGCCAGCGGCATACGCAGCGCTGAAACGGTCAGACTTGCTTTCTTTTCCTTATGGAAATCAAGCATCTGACGAATATCCATCTTGTAAATATGATCAGAGCCAAAAATAGCCACTTGGTCCGGATCTTCAAGCTTGATAAAGCCAACGTTTTGGTAGATTGCATCTGCCGTACCCTCGTACCAACGCTTACCATCACGCATCTGCGCAGGGATAAGATCGATAAAGCGTCCAGTGATGCTGGTTGGGTTCCAACCTTTTTTCATGTGCACGTATAGAGATTGTGATTTGAACTGAGTCAATACGTAAACCTTCATTAGGTCAGCGTTACGGAAGTTGTTCAGTGCGAAATCAATTAATCGGTAGCTACCGCCAAAGGGAACAGCAGGTTTAGTACGTGTTTCGGTAAGAGGCATAAGACGTGAGCCTTCTCCACCAGCGAGGATCATCCCTAAAACACCAGCCATAGTTTTCTCTCCATATTTATATTTATCATTTAACGCGTACCCTGTTTTGAAAAAGTGAGGGGAACAGGAATACACGTTTGTAGGGCATCGCTTGCAAACTGAGACACGTGGTTTGATTTTGTTAATACGTGTTTCGTCCCACAAGCATCACCTTGTGTCAAAAATAAGCCAGCCGCCTATCCATAGCTCTTCAGCGATAACATTCTTCAATGGAATTTGCTCCGTCTTGGGAAGAGTAAGACCGAGTCGTTATATGCGAAAAAATGGAAAAGAGCGGTTTTTTTGACACCATTAAGCACCTTGTGTGCTTAAGAGCGCCTATTATGAAGAAAAATTACTAGCAGCGTCAGTGTCGGTGGTCACAAATTTTATTCAACAGTGGACATACCTGTGTTTTTTTAGATATCAGTTACATTTATGCAATGTAACTTTCATACAATCGCAACATAAAAAACAGGGCGACCAACTGGCCGCCCTGATGTTTACAAATGGTGGTTATTTTTTAGGTTTTTTACGCTTGTCGGTGATTTCCCACTTACCGTCAATGTACAAACCTGTCCAGCCAGAAGGCTTACCATCATCTTCTGAGCGGATGTAGTTTTCCTTGGTCTTGCGGCTAAAACGAACAACCGCAGGGCGACCATCTGGGTCATGCGTTGGCGCTTCAGCAAGGTAGTGGAACTTCGGCGAGATGCGGTCTTTAAAGCGCGCAAGCTCCTCAACCAAAGGCGCACGTGTTTCACGCGATTTCGGGAAGTTACTCGCCGCCATAAACAGGCCTGACGCGCCATCACGCAGCACAAAGTACGCATCAGAGTTGGCACATGGCAACTCAGGGAAGTGCACCGGATCCTCTTTCGGTGGCGCAACTTCACCATTTTTCAGAATTTTACGCGTGTTCTTACAGTTTTCATTGGTGCAGTCCATGTACTTACCGAAACGGCCATTCTTAAGCACCATGTCAGAACCACACTTATCACACTCAACAACTGGACCATCGTAACCCTTAACCTTGTATTCACCATGCTCAACCACATAGCCTTCACAGTTAGGGTTGTTACCACACACGTGCAGCTTGCGTTTGTCATCGATAAGGTAAGCGTCCATCGCGGTTTCACAGATTGGACAACGCTTCTTGGCGCGCAGTGCCGCCGTCTCAACGTCTTCCTCAAGCACGTTGATGATGCCTTCTTCATCGCCAAGGTTGATGGTCGTCTTACAGCGCTCTTTTGGCGGCAGAGAATAACCAGAACAACCGAGGAATACACCCGTTGATGCCGTGCGGATCCCCATTGGGCGTGAACAAGTCGGACACTCAATATCGGTCATCACAATGTGGTTTGGCTTCATGCCACCTTCGCCTTCATCCAACTCCGCTTTTTGTAGCTCATCAGTGAAGTCGCCGAAGAAGTTATCCAGCATGTGTTTCCAATTCACCTCACCTTCCGCGATTTGGTCGAGTTTCTCTTCCATGCGCGCTGTGAAGTCATAGTTCATCAGATCATCGAAGCTGTCATCGAGACGATCGGTGACGATCTCACCCATCTTCTCTGCATAGAAACGACGCTGATCAACTTTAACGTAACCACGATCTTGGATCGTTGAGATGATCGATGCATAGGTCGAAGGACGGCCAATGCCACGCTTCTCAAGCTCTTTAACCAAGGCCGCTTCAGTAAAACGTGCCGGTGGCTTAGTAAAGTGCTGCTTAGGATCAAGGTTTTGCAAATCCAGCGTATCACCCACCTGCACCGCAGGCAGAATCTGATCTTCATTTTTACCTAGTGGGCGCTGAACGCGTGTCCAACCATCAAACTTAAGGATACGGCCCTTGGCTTTGAGGGTAAACTCGGCAGCTTTAACGCTCACTGTGGTCGAGTCGTATTTCGCTGGCGTCATCTGACACGCAACGAACTGATTCCAGATAAGCGAGTACAGTTTGTGCGCATCCGCTTCCATACCTTTCAGATCGTCTGCCTTGACAGCCACATCGGATGGACGGATCGCCTCGTGCGCCTCTTGTGCGCCCTCTTTGCTGCCATAAACCAGTGGCTTAGCAGGCAAGTAAGCGTCACCAAACTCACTGTTGATAAACTCGCGTGCGGCCTCTACAGCCTCTTTGCTCAGGTTAGTCGAGTCAGTACGCATATAGGTGATGTAACCCGCCTCATAGAGGCGCTGAGCGAGCATCATGGTCTTTTTCACGCCGTAGCCCAAGCGGGTACTAGCCGCTTGCTGCAGTGTCGAGGTGATGTAAGGCGCAGATGGCTTGCTGCTGGTTGGACGGTCTTCACGCTTACACACTTCGTAAGCGGCCTTCTCCAACACGCTCATTGCCGCCTTGGTTTCAGCCTCGTTGACTGGCTTAAACGCAGTGCCGTCTTTTTGCGCCACTTGTAGGCGGAAATTGGTCTTGTCCTGCGTTAGCGTATCGGCATGTACATCCCAGAATTCTTCAGGAACAAACGCCTTGATCTCACGCTCACGCTCAACCAAAAGCTTCACCGCGACCGATTGAACACGGCCAGCTGATAAACCACGTGCGACCTTTTTCCACAACAGTGGCGACACCATAAAGCCTACCACGCGGTCCATAAAACGACGTGCCTGCTGCGCATTGACTCCATCAATATTCAGCTCGCCCGGTTGCTCGAACGCCTGCTGGATCGCGTTTTTAGTGATTTCATTAAATACTACGCGTTTGTATCGCTCTTCATCGCCACCGATGATCTCGCGAAGGTGCCAAGCGATAGCCTCTCCCTCACGGTCCAAATCGGTTGCGAGATAAACGTAATCTGCATCTTCCGCCAGTTTTTGTAGCTCAGAGACAACCTTCTCCTTGCCCGGTAGGATCTGATAGTTTGCTTCCCACTCGTTGTAAGGGTCGATACCCATTTTTTTGATCAGCGCTTTGCGGTCTTTCTCTTTTTTGACGCGCGCTTTCTCTTCAGGGCTCATCCCCTTAGTAGAAACTGCGGCTGCTTTTTTCTGCCCAGTGCTCTGCCCTGCAGTCGGTAGATCACGCACGTGACCGACACTCGACTTCACCACAAAGTCTTTACCTAGGTATTTATTGATGGTCTTCGCCTTAGCTGGCGACTCCACAATAACCAGTGATTTACCCATACGATTTATATTCTCTATTTCAGGCACGCCGTTACGGTACGGCATACTCAATAATGCGTTCTTTTTTTACTATTGAGCGAGATTTTCAGAAGATCAATATCTTTTTGCAAAAAAACTTCCGACTGCTGGACATTTCGGCAATCCTCTGCAGCTGTACCACGTGAGGGATTCCCTCTTTATATACGTAGCATTTTCATCTGCGTAGTTGATATTTTTTAACTAATTTCACTCACGTGTCGTTTATAGCCCAGTAAGCTCATCAAATCGGTTGAGTCCCACGACAGATTTTTCTAAACTTGCCGCCATCAATTACTTTAGGGAACCCCAACACATGAGTGATAAGAAAGTTATCTCGCAATTCGACCTACTCTTGATTGCCAACCAAGTTATCCAAGAACACGATGACTACATCGAAGGTATGCGCGCTGACACCGTCGAAGAAAAAGAGGGTGTCCTAATTTTCAAGGGCGAATACTTCCTAGATGACAAGGGGCTTCCTACCCCAAATACCACTGCTGTGTTTAATATGTTCAAATACTTAGCGCACCATCTATCAAAAGAATTCACGCTTGAAAAATAACCACACAAAGCAAAAAGGAGGGACGCTTTGCCCTCCTTTTTTATCACCTGAATGACTAGCAGCTCAGCTGTGCTAGCTTGTCAAAATAGTCAGGGAATGTCTTCGAGGTACAGCCCGGGTCATTGATGGTGACCGGGGTATCGCTCAGTGCCACCAGCGAGAAACACATCGCAATGCGGTGATCATCATAAGTATCAATCGCAGCGTGCTTAAGCTCGGCGGTTGGCGTGACTAGCAGGTAGTCTTCACCCTCTTCAACTTCTGCACCAACTTTACGCAATTCCGTCGCCATCGCAGCAAGGCGATCGGTCTCTTTGACTCGCCAGTTGTAGACGTTACGGATCGCCGTGGTTCCCTTGGCAAACAAGGCGGTTGTGGCGATCGTCATCGCCGCATCTGGGATATGGTTGTAGTCCATATCGATCGCGTTAAGCTCACCGACACGCGAAATCACGTAGTCGTCGCCCCACTCAATCTCTGCGCCCATTTTCTCGAGTGCATCCGCAAACTGGATATCACCTTGAATGCTGTTTTTGCCAATACCAGTGACCTTGATTTCGCCACCCTTGATTGCTGCAGCCGCGAGGAAGTAAGAGGCTGAAGAAGCATCACCTTCGACTAAGAAGTCACCCGGTGCCACGTAGTGCTGACCTGTCGGAATAACAAACTGCTGGTAGTCATTATTGACCACCTCAACACCGAACTGCTTCATGATATGCAAGGTGATATCGATGTAGGGTTTGGACACCAATTCGCCAACGATATTAATTGTCACCTCACCCTCAGCCAATGGCGCAGCCATCAAGAAAGCGGTTAAGAACTGACTTGAAATCGAGCCATCAATTGACACGCTGCCCGCTTTAAGCCCAGTGGCTGAAATCTTCAATGGCGGATAATCGGTATTTTCAAGATACTCAATCTCAGCACCCGCTTCACGCAATGCATCGACCAAATGACCGATCGGACGCTCTTTCATGCGTGGCTCACCCGTCAAGATGTACTCACCCTGACCAAGACACAATGCCGCCGCGAGTGGACGCATCGCTGTACCAGCATTACCCAAAAACAGCTCTTGTGCTTCACTGGCTTCAAATGGACGCCCTAGCCCATCGACTTCACACACCGTTTTGTCTTGCGACAAACGATAAGTCACACCGAGTTTAGTCAGCGCATTGAGCATGTGACGAATATCATCACTGTCAAGTAGGTTGGTTAAACGTGTGGTGCCCTTTGCCAGTGCGGCAAGCAGCAACGCACGGTTAGAAACACTTTTCGAGCCAGGAAGGTTTACAACGCCATTGACGCGTTGGATCGGATTTAAGGTCAAGCTTTCCATTAACTAATTATTCCCTTAGGTCTACTGCTGGATAAGGGAGGGCAGCAGTGAGTATTCATTGTTGGTTGATGCAGACTACCCAAAAAGCCTGGATAACTCCAGCGCCGAACCTCGCTATCAATCAAGAAATTGTCGCGTAAACTCAAGCTGACGACTGGTTAAGTTGGCATTTCGGGCAAAACTTAATACTATCGTGCCATCGTTAGCCTAGCCGACCTTGATATGAGCTTCTATTTAACTGAACTTGCGCCAGATTCACATGAGTTCCCCTCCCCGTTTGATGCGTTAGACGATCCGAACGGCTTGCTCGCCTTTGGGGGGGATCTCTCTCCGCAGCGCCTACTCAGAGCCTACCAAAGCGGTATATTCCCTTGGTATGGCCCAGGAGAGCCACTATTGTGGTGGAGCCCTGCTCCGCGAGCAGTGTTTGCACCAAAAACTTTCAAGCCCTCAAAAAGCGTCAAGAAGTTTCAGCGTAAGCATGGCTATCAGATCTCGATTAATCGCGCGACCGAGCAGGTTATCAGCCTATGCGCCTCCACCCGCAGCTTCGATGAGACTTGGATACACCCGGAGATGCAAGCGGCCTATAAGGCCCTTGCAAGCCTTGGTCACTGTCACTCGGTTGAGGTGTGGCATCAAGAGCGTTTGGTTGGCGGGTTGTATGGCTTATCTATTGGCCGGCTATTTTGTGGCGAGTCGATGTTTAACTTGCAAACCAATGCGTCTAAGATTGCTCTGTGGTACTTTTGTCAGCACTTCGCACGTTACGGGGGCGAGCTGATCGACTGCCAAGTCATGAACCCACACCTTGAGTCTCTCGGAGCCTTGGAGCTGTCGCGTGAAGCATTTATCGCCCAACTTGAGAAACTACAAGCCGAGACTACCGATAAGCAATGCTTTGCAGCGCAATGGATCAGTCTCGATTGATCGACTAGCTTGAAAGAATGGGTTTGCTAGCGGATGCTTTTTTTCTAGATGTTAATATTGCAGATGTTACTTTGCTGTAGGACGAAATGAATTCAGACTTGTATCACATTAGAATTGGCCTAACTGCGCCGCACAACTGCGCTTACTTGCCTGGGCTTAAAGAGCGCATGGCAGTTGCACTGGATGAGCCTAACCACTCACCAGAAGGCTACCAACTGCTGCTCGCCAATGGCTTTCGTCGCAGCGGTGAGGTGATCTATAAGCCCCACTGTGCCAATTGCAAAGCCTGTGAAGCGATCCGCATCTCGGTGGGTGATTTCAAACCCTCGCAAAGTCAAAAGCGCTTATTAAAAAAAGCCTCACATCTGCGCGCCATTATGCGCGCTGAGCTCGATGACAACTGGTTTGATCTCTACAGTCGCTATATTGAGGCCCGTCACCGTGATGGGACCATGTACCCACCGAAAAAAGAGGACTTTTTCAAGTTCTCCCACTGCAAGTGGCTTAAACCCAAGTTTTTGCACGTGTACGAGCACGATCGCCTAGTGGCCGTCGCAGTCACAGACCTAATGCCCCAGTGTGGCAGCGCGTTTTACACTTTTTTCGACCCCGATCACCCACTCTCGCTCGGCACGCTGGCGGTTTTAAAACAGATTGAGTTTTGCCGTCAACGACGCAAACCCTGGCTTTATCTTGGCTATCAAATCGATGAATGCCCGGCAATGAACTATAAAGTCCGCTTTCAGCGCCATCAAAGGCTAGTAAATCGTCGTTGGCAAGGGTAGAATACGCCTCAACTTTATTTATTCTGCTTTTGTGCCCATGCTTGAGGGTGCAAAACACACCATTTACAAAAGAGGATTAAATGGCTAAAGAAGACGTAATCGAGATGCAAGGCACTGTCCTTGACACTCTTCCAAACACTATGTTCCGTGTTGAGCTAGAAAATGGCCACGTAGTGACAGCACACATCTCAGGTAAAATGCGTAAGAACTACATCCGTATTCTTACTGGTGACAAAGTAACTGTAGAGATGACTCCATACGATCTATCTAAAGGTCGCATCGTCTTCCGTGCTCGTTAATCTTTGATTACCTTGCAATAAAAAACGGAGCCTCAGGCTCCGTTTTTTATTGCAAATTGACTAACGAATTACTTGTCGAGCATCTGTTTATAGTGCTGACGACACACAGAGACATAGCGGTCATTACCGCCAATCGCGACCTGATCACCGTGCTTAATTGGGTTGCCGTGCTCATCCATGCGGATCACCATGTTCGCTTTACGCCCACAGTGACACACCGTCTTCAGTTCAATCAGCTTGTCAGCCCACGCGAGCAAGTGTCGGCTGCCCTCAAATAGCTCACCCATAAAATCGGTGCGCAAGCCATAACACAGCACTGGGATATTGAGTTTATCCACCACTTCCGTCAGCTGGTACACCTGATCTTTACTCAAAAACTGACACTCATCGATCAAGATGCAGTGACGCGGCTCGGCGTTATTTAACTCCGTGATCTCAGCAAACAGATCGGTGGCCTCACCAAACAGCTGCGCATCCGCCTGCAAGCCAATACGTGAGCTCACTTTACCCACACCATAACGGTCGTCTAACGCCGCGGTATAGATCAGTGGATTCATGCCACGCTCTTGGTAGTTAAACGAGGATTGAAGAAGTGTGGTGGACTTACCCGCATTCATTGCCGAGTAATAAAAATACATCTGAGCCACAGAGACTTACCTTTTGAAACTTGAAATTGATTTTGACTGATTAAGAAAAAGGGCTGAATCTCAGCCCTTTTTTATCTTGATGACTTACGACGCCAATTACTTACGACGCCAAGTCGTGCCTTCTGCACCGTCTTCAAGCACGATGCCCATCTCGGTCAGCTTGTCGCGCGCCATATCCGCGTTCGCCCAGTCTTTAGCTGCACGTGAATCGTTACGCAATTTGATCAGCGCCTCAATCTCAGCCACTTCATCATCACTGCCAGCATCACCTTTCAAGAAGGCCTCTGGATCTTGGTACAAAATACCAATCACGTCAGCAAGCTTGACCATCATCGCGCCCAGCGCGTTGGCTGCCGCCTGGTCTTCTGCTTTCACGCGGTTGATTTCACGCGCAAGATCAAACAGCACTGAGTAGGCTTCAGGCGTATTGAAGTCATCATTCATTGCCGCTTCAAAGCGAGTCACGTACTCTTCACCACCGCTTGCCTCAACCGAAGTATCAAGGCCACGCAGTGACGTGTACAGACGCTCTAGAGAGGCGCGAGCTTGGTTTAGGTTGTCTTCACTGTAGTTTAGCTGGCTGCGGTAGTGACCTGACATCAGGAAGTAGCGCACAGTTTCTGCATCATAGTGACCCAGTACGTCACGAATGGTGAAGAAGTTACCCAGTGATTTGGACATCTTCTCACGATCCACCATCACCATGCCGCTGTGCATCCAAGTATTCACATACTGGGTGCCGTGTGCACAGCACGATTGAGCAATCTCGTTCTCGTGGTGAGGGAACTGCAGATCAGAGCCACCGCCGTGGATATCAAAGTGGTTGCCCAGAATCGATGAGTTCATCGCAGAACACTCAATATGCCAACCCGGACGACCTGGACCCCATGGCGATTCCCATGTTGGCTCACCTGGTTTAGACATCTTCCACAATACAAAGTCCAGTGGGCTACGCTTAGTCACTTCAACGCTAACACGTGCGCCGGCTTGTAGCTGGTCAAGGTCTTGCTTAGAAAGCTTGCCGTACTCATCGTACTTGCTCACCTCAAACATCACATCGCCATTGTCCGCCACATAAGCAAAACCGCGCTCAATGAGCTTTTCAACCAGATCAATGATCTCTTGGATGTAATCAGTTGCACGTGGCTCAACATTTGGACGTGCCATGTTCAGCGCATCAAAGTCCGCGTGCATCTCTGCGATCAAACGCTCGGTTAGCGCTTCACATGACTCGCCGTTTTCAGCGGCACGTTTGATGATCTTGTCATCGATGTCTGTGATGTTACGTACGAAGTTCAAGTCGTAGCCAAGGTAGCGCAGGTAACGCGATACAACGTCAAATGACACGAAGGTACGACCGTGACCAATATGACAGAGATCGTAAATGGTTACCCCACACACATACATGCCGACCTTGCCGGCTTCGATTGGCTTGAATTGCTCTTTCTGGCGTGTAAGGGAATTGTATATTTTTAACATGATCGCTATCTAATATTGGTGTGTGAAAAAACTGGTCGCTAGTATAGCAACTCGGCCGTGGTTAAGTAATCCTCTATCGCCTAAAATCGCAGCAGAAGCGTTAGGATTTTGTGCCAAAGTGGACTTTTTCACATAGGATTATCAAGGTAGTTACGATAGAATCGCTACTCTTAAAACACATACATGACTAAAGGACATCATCATGATCACCCTTCACACTAATTTTGGTGACATCAAAATCCAACTAAACGAAGAGAAAGCGCCAATCACTAGCGCCAACTTCCTTCAGTACTGTCGTGATGGTTTCTACGACAACACTCTATTCCACCGTGTTATCGACGGTTTCATGGTCCAAGGCGGCGGCATGGAATCTGGTCTGCGTGAGAAGACTTCTCGCGAGCCAATCAAGAACGAAGCAAACAACGGCCTGAGCAACAAAGTCGGCACGCTAGCGATGGCACGTACTATGGAGCCGCACTCAGCAAGCTCGCAGTTCTTTATCAACGTTAACGACAACACCTTCCTAGATTTCCGTAGCGAAAGCCTAGATGGCTGGGGCTACTGTGTATTTGGCGAAGTGGTTGAAGGCATGGATGTCGTCAACAAGATCAAAGGCGTGAGCACAGGCTCTTACGGCATGCACCAAGATGTTCCTCTTGAAGACGTTGTGATCACCGGCACAACTATTGAAGAATAATTATTGAAGAATAATTAAAAGACTGGGGTGGCAACGCCGCCCCATCTATTGACGTATCGACTATGACCACACTGTTTATCTCCGATCTTCACCTCTCTCCAAAGGTTCCTGAGCTCAACCAAGCTTTCTTTCGTTTATTAGAAGAAGAAGCGCCACAAGCCGATGCCGTTTATGTGCTTGGCGACTTGTTCGATTTTTGGACCGGAGACGATGACCCTTCGCCGTTTGCTCGCTCGATTATTGAAGCCTTCCAAACGCTAACCCAAGCCGGTGTACCGTGTTTTTTCACCAAGGGCAATCGCGACTTTCTGGTTGGCAAGCGCTTTGCCAAAGAGACTGGGGTAACGCTGCTTGACGATGAGGCCGTTATTGAGCTTTATGGCCAGCGCGCTGTGGTGCTGCACGGTGATACCCTATGTACTCAAGATCAGGCCTACCTGAATTATCGACGTAAAGTACATCAGCCGTGGTTACAGTGGCTGTTCAATCACCTGCCGTTCGCGCTGCGTGAGCGGATCGTCGCCAAGATCAAGGGCGACATCAAACACGATAAGCAAACCAAATCGCTTGAAATCATGGATGTGACGCAAAGTGAGGTCGAGCGCGTAATGACCCAGCACGATGTCACCCTGATGATCCATGGCCACACCCACAGACCGGCTATCCACCGCTTTGAATTAGGCGATAAACAAGCGCGTCGTGTGGTAATCGGTGACTGGGGGGAACTGGGTTATATACTACGAATCGATCAACAAACCCTGTCATTAGACAGTTTTAACATCGATAACGTAAGAAAATGTGATCAATTTAAGTATTTGTAACTAAACAAAATAATTGATTCGAGTATAGTATAGGCATCGACAAATAACCTAAGCTGACTCTTGAAGTACTCTTATATCGCCAGGCAACCAATCTTAGATCGGTCAAAACACACCATTGGTTACGAACTGCTTTTTCGTGACGGGCCCAATAACACCTTTCCTGAGGTTGACCCTGAGCTGGCGACCAGTCGCTTACTATCTGACCACTTTTTGTCCACCCATTACAGCTCGCTGGGCGATAGCTTTGGCTTTGTTAATTTTCCCTATCAAAGCCTGATTAATCGCGTGCCGACTCTGTTTCCACGAAAAAATCTGGTGATCGAGATCCTTGAGGACTGCCCGCCCACACCTGAGTTGCTCAGTGCAGTGCGAGAGCTCGCGGCCGAAGGTTATATCATCGCTCTCGATGACTTTGTGCCGAGCAAAGCATGGCGAGCCTTTCTACCTTATATTGCGATCATTAAGTTTGATATACAGTCGATGTCTATCGACAAGGCACGTATTTATATTGACCGATACTCCGAGTCCAATATCCGCTTTCTGGCGGAAAAAGTCGAGACCCATGAGGAATTTGAGCTTGCCCACCAAGCTGGATTTGATTATTTCCAGGGCTACTTTTTTAGCAAGCCAGAGATGATCCAGCGCAAAGCGCTTGAGCCATCGTTTATTGCCGTTGTTCAGCTGTGTAAAGCATTATCACAAAGCCACATTGACTACAAAGCCGTAGAAGCCATCTTCGCTCAGGATGTCTCATTGTCGTATAAGCTACTGACCTACGTTAACTCGTCTTTTTTGGTCAGTGTGCGGATCAAGTCTTTCCACCAAGCACTGGTTTACCTTGGTGAAGAACGCTTGAGAAAGTTTGTTGCCCTAGTCGCGATCGCTTCAACACGCGATACTAAACCAGACTACCTCTATCGGCTGTCGGTTCAACGGGCACGCTTTTGTGAGCTGCTGGCCAATCGAACCCATGCAGATCCCAGCGCAGCGTTTCTGACCGGTATGTTCTCGCTGCTTGATAGCCTGCTCGACCAACCGATGCAAGATTTGCTCGAGACCATTCCGGTTGATGATGAAGTTAAACTTGCGCTTACCGAAGGGAGTGGCATACTGGCGCGAATATTAAGAACCACCATCAGCTATGAGCGCGCAAACTGGCCGAGCCTCAACCGCCTTGCTTTGAAGCTTGGCTTGTCAGACGAGGCCCTAAGTCACTGCTACGACCAATCAGTCAGTTGGACCAATGAGCTCTTAGCCTCGGCACCGACCGGAACAACATAATGAAACCATGCCCATGTAAAAGTGGTAAGCCTTACCAAAACTGCTGTCAGCTTGTCCACCAACAGCACAGCGCCGCCCAACTCCCTGAGCAACTCATGCGTGCCCGCTACTGTGCTCATGTGCTTGATCTGGTTGATTTTGTCATCAACACCTATCACCCAAGCTGTCATGCCCAAGACGACCGCGAGGCGATCGCTGAATCGGTACACAGCAACTGGGTCAATCTCGAGGTGGTCGCTCGCGAGCCTGGCAACAATGCCAATGAGGGCTTTGTCACCTTTAAGGCCTACCTTGAGCAAGAGGGTGAAGAGTTCTGCCTTGAGGAGCGCTCACGCTTTGTACGCGAAAATGGCCTGTGGTACTACATTGACGGTACCTTCCCAGACCCAGAGCCACAGACTGACAATCATACCCCTGCCACCTCAACCAAGGTTGGTCGCAATGATCCCTGCCCCTGTGGCAGCGGAAAGAAGTTTAAGAAATGTTGCGGCTAACGTGAGCAAACTTAAAGACGGGCTACCACAAAGTGGGGCCCGTTTTTTCTAGCCCCTGCTCATCATCAGGGTTGTACAAATGACAACTTTTCATCGATAGACAGCCACAGCCAATACAGTGACTGAGTTGTTGATGCAACTTGTGCATATTCTCAATCCGAGCTTCAAGCTCACTGCGCCATTGCTGACTCATCTGCTGCCACTGCGCCTGACTCGGCGCTTTCTCAAGTGGCAGCACCGCCATCGCTTGCTTGATTTCATCAAGTGATAGGCCCACTTGTTGGGCGATCTTAATCACCGCAATACGCCGCAGCACATCACTGGTGTATTGACGCTGGTTGCCGCTGTTGCGCGTCGAGACAATTAATCCCTTACGCTCATAGAAGTGCACCGCAGACACAGCAACGTCTGCGCGCTTAGCCACTTGGCCGACTGATAACATAGTGCAAATTCCTTCTTGACCTCAAGTTAAGTTTAGGTTTTACGCTCAGTAGTAACAAGTTAAACCACTTTCTGGGATAGGATCAATAAGGATCACGCTATGACAAAACTAGAACATGCCAATATCACTGTACCGAGCATCGATGCCGCCATTGAATTCTTAGATATCGTTGCCCCCGATTTCGAGGTACGTGCTGACAACAGCCCACAAGACAGTTACCGCTGGGCCCACGTTGGCAACAGCGAGAGCTATCTCGCCCTGCAAGAGCCACAGTTACACCAATCCAGCGCAAAAAACACCACCAAGGATCAACGCCGGCCTTACTATGATATTGGGGTAAATCACCTGGCACTGATCGTCTCCGACGTAGAGGGAATCAAAGAGCGATTGCTCGAGCGCGGCTATCGAATGAATGGTGAAATTGCCGATGAAATCAGTCGTAAACGTGTGTACTTTTGGGACAGTGCCGGATTTGAGTGGGAGCTGGTCGAATACTTCACCCAAGAGCCTAAGCAGCGCTATCGCTATGACAACATCGCTTAGCTGATAAGTCACTTGCTTCAATTGACACAAAGGCTTGTATCGGACAGAAGTGGGCCTAACTAGTGTTGCAAGTGTGCTCGAGCTTTTTTAAGCTTAACCCTTGCGTCCTAATGCGGTTTATCACTTATGCCCTGCGAGCCAATCACTGTCCCTTTACCTTCCCTGCTACACCGCCTTGAGCGGCAGAAAGTTGACCTCGCCAAACAGTTATGTGAAGCACAGTCTTGCCAGTTAAAGCGAGTTCGCCGCTCACGCAACTGGCAACTGGTTGGTAGCCCGATGGCGATTGATGCCTTTGTTCGCCAATATCAGGTCCAAGCGAAAACGGAGGTGGATTTTCTCATCAACAAGGTGCAAGCGATATTGAATCAACATCAAGACAAGCTTGAGCCCTTAGAGGATAAACTGCAGCGCATGCTGCAAGAGCAGCCAAACATGACGTTGGCGGAGTTAATGCAGGCTACGCAGTGCTCACTGATGCAGGCACGGCAAGCACGCCTTTCGCTAGAGGAAACCTGGTGATCTGCGCCCTATCGCGGTTGATACGATAAGGCGCTACTGGGCTAGTTAGGACATCACAGGCTGCGCGTTACGGCTATGCCCATTTAGCGTGCGAGTTTGTGGTGAGCGCGCGAGAAGTGGCCCGCACAAAAAGCGCCCACAATCGACAACTCGCCCGCCAGACACAAGGCTGCCGCCACTTCCGCCAACGCTTGCGATTTTCCGTTGCCGTGCAGGCCCATCATCTCAAGACAAGCTTTTTGTGTTGGTAGGCCTGTACCACCACCCACAGTACCAACCATGATGTTCGGTAGGGTGACACTGGCATACAGTCCACCATCGCGATCCACTTCAAGACGCGTCATGCCCACAGCCGATTCCGCTACACAGGCCGCATCCTGACCACAGGCAATGTATAACGCAGCTAAAGCATTCGCATAGTGACCATTGATGCCGATGGTGCCACTGAGCGTGCCGCCAACCGTGGTCATCTGAGCAAACTGCATCATACGCTCTGGTGTGGTGTGCAGGTATTTTTCAACCAACTCAGCCGGAATATGCGCCTCCGCCGTGACCTTCTTACCGCGAACGCTACGCAGAGTTTGTGCGGTGGCTTTCTTATCACCAGAGAGGTTGCCATCGAGAAAAGCAAATTCTGGAGAGACGGGTGAGTTGTCCATGATGTACTCGAACACCGCATTGGTGGCGATGGTTACCATGTTTTGTCCCGAGGCATCGCCCGTTAGGTATTCGAACACCAAGTAGACGTGGTTACCCTCAATATTGACATTGATGTCTTTGAGTTTGCCGTGCGATGTGGTTGCCTCGGCGATCTGCTTAAAGGCGCCGTACTGAGTCACTGCCCAAGCAACAAACTGTCCGGCCTCGACCAAGCTATAAAAGGCAAAGCCAGGTGTGCGGGTTACCCCTTCATTGAGCAACATTGCGCTGACACCACCCGCAGCCGTTAGCAGTTGCGATCCGCGGTGATATGAGGCCACCAGCGCCGCTTCCGTTGTTGCAAGAGGAATTAGGTAGTCATCTTGGGCAAACAGGCCATTGACCCGCAAAGGGCCGGCCACGCCGACGGGCATCTTGACCGTACCAATAAAGTACTCAATGTTTTTGTTATAAACATCCGCCTGCTCACGAGTCGTATCATCAAGTAGCAGCGACTGCCATTGCGCATTGTTGATTTTGTCCCAACGACGCTTAAGGTTTTTATCTGAAATGTAAGGACTTGGAGTCAGACGGTTTTTTGCTCTTCCCAAGCGAGGCTCCAGCCTATCCTTTAGCATATCGGTATCCATCTCATCAGCTAGCGCAGAGGCGTGGTCTTGTCGATGTAAATTAATTTTAGGCATATGTTTGTCGCTGTCTATCTGTGCACTACCAATAAGTGGCACGATTCTACTGACTCGTAAAAAAAATACCACTAAAACACAGGGGCGAGACTCTAGGGGCGAGGAGCGGGTACGGGCTTCGCCCTACGAGGTGCGAGGGGTCTATCGCGCGCGGTAGATTCCTCGAGCCTCGGAACGCAGTGTAACCCGACCCTCGTTCCTATTTATTCAAGTGTTTTAGGCTGCGCTGTTCTAGGTGGCGGAAGGCTAGGGATAGGCTAAAGCAAATTAAGAAATAGACTAAGCCGACCACTAGCCAGATTTCGAAGATCATGCCTGAGGAATTGGCGATTTCGGTGCCGACGAAGGTCATCTCTTGGATCGAGATCAGGGACACGATTGAGGTGTCTTTGACGAGAGAGATGGCTTGCCCGGCCAAGGCTGGGGTAATCGCTGCCAGTACTTGGGGAGCGATGATGAAACGATATTTGACCCAAGTCGACAGGCCGAGTGAATCAGCTGCCTCCCATTGACCTTTAGGCACTGCCATCAGACCTGAGCGTACCACCTCTGCAACATAGGCCGACGATAACAATCCAACACACAATACACCCGAGAGTAGGTTTTCCCATAAGTTCGCTGGGCCAAACAGGGTGAGTTGCAACGCATTGGGCTCACCGCGGTAGCCTCTGAGTACCTGTTCGAGCCCCAGCAGTGGGATCAACTGGTTGGAGATAAAGAAGTAAAAGATGAATACAAACACTAAAGGGGGAATGTTACGCACCAACTGAACAAACAGGTTGGCCGGAACACGCACAATGGCCAATGCAGACAAGCGCGCGACGCCAAGCAAAGTGCCTAGCACCAGTGCCAACACCATCCCCCACAGACTCAGACGCAGCGTGGCAATCAGTCCCTGAAAGAAATAGGGTAAGCCGCCGTCAGCGCGGCGAGTGAACAACAAGTCAAACGCCCGGCTCCACTGCCAATGGTAGGTCACTCCGATTGATGAGCGATAAACCAACCACAAGCCCCCTAAAGCTAGTAAGGCAAGTAGCAGCACATCTAGGCGATTAAGCCGAGTAAACCACAGCTGTTTTGCCAACGATCCCTGATCAGACAACATTGACCGCTTATCCACGTCGCTTTGTATCCATCTTTATACCCAACTATTGATTATTGACCCGGAGCCACTTGGTCTTGCCAATCGAGAGTCGCAAACCAGTACTCATAACGCTCCTTTAACCAGCCATCGGCGGTTCGCGCCGCAATCCATTGGTTAAAGAACTGCGCTTTGTCCTCTTCACCCAAGCGCACAGCAAACGCTTCGTTGCCCATAGCTAGGCGCTCACTAAACGGGATAAACAGTTTATCGGCGTGCTTGACCGCTTCATGCTCAGGTTTCGGGCTTGAGGCAATCACAGCGTGGGCATTACCATTAAGGACCTCTTGAAATGCCTGTGCCTCATCATCAAATTGCAGTAAGCGGGCCTTGGGGAAGGTTTCACGCGCTACTTGCACTGGCGTAGCGCCGCGACGAACCGCGATCTTGATTTGACGCGAGTCGTAATCACTCAACTCAGTCAGATCACCGGCTAGGGACTTGCTTGCCGCGACTTGAATACCGGAGTGTGAGTAAGGATCTGAGAAAAGCACACTCTTAGCACGTTCTTCTGTGATTGACAAACCACCGATGATCACATCAAACTTTTGGGCCAGCAGCGCTGGAATAATGCCATCCCATGCGGTAGGGACAAACTCAACCTGCCAACCTGAATCCTCAGCCAGGCGCTTGGCAACATCAATCTCAAAGCCAATCAACTCACCTTGTTTATCACGCATCGCCCAAGGCACAAAGGTCGACATACCGACTCGAAGCGTCCCACGCTCCTTGATTTGATCCAAATTTGGTGTCTCTGTTGCCAGTGAGGCAAAGCTTGCGCTCAAACCAACCACCGCAGTCAGCATTATTGTTAAGCCTTTTTTGCCCATCGCTCTGAGCCCATTACCTAGTCCTTTATGAATCATTATTATCTCCTTAATGAGAAGTTTATTGACGGCGCCACTGCGCGCCTAATCGATGCTCTAGCCAAGCTGACAGCCCCGACAGCGATAGCGTCAGCACGAGGTAGATCGCGGCGACGGTAAACCAGATCTCAAATGGCATCGCCGTTTCCGAAACAATATTGCGCCCCTCAGTAGTCAGATCGAAGATCGCCATGACACTGACGATTGAAGAATTTTTGATCAGAGACACCACCTCGTTGGTCATTGGTGGTAAGGTGCGCTGGAGCAGTTGGGGTAAGATCACATCAAAATAGGTATAAAAGCGCGACAAGCCAAGGCTGCTTGCCGCCTCGAATTGCCCCCGATCAATGCTGTTTAATCCACCGCGCAAGATCTCTGCCGTGTAGGCCCCTTGAAACAGTGATAACGCCAATACAGCGGTTGAGAAGCGATCGAGCCCTATCACTGGACCAAAGACGAAATACAGCAAGTAAATCTGCACTAACAGCGGTGTATTGCGGATCAACTCCACGTAACTGGTCGCTATTGCCCGCCCGACAACCGAACTAGATAACTTGAGCAGTGCCGTCGTCAGACCAAAGATAACGGTAAACAACAGACTCAGCGCTGACAATTTCAACGTTACCATTAAGCCCTGAAGTAACTCGGCCGACCACCACTGCCCATCCTCGTAGAAAGCGATAAAATCTGGCACGCGCTGCCACTGCCATCGATAGCCCATAGCCTGAGCGCCGGAGTCCAACACCCATACCATCGCCAACACCAGTACCGCGATTTGCAATAGTGCTGATATAACCGGCTTTAGCACTCTACCCATCACAAAAACATGACTCATCATCAATGGCTCAAGATTTGGTTTAGAAATTGCTGGGTGCGCGGATGGCTCGGCGCAGCAAACAGCTGCTCTGGTGGTGCAACCTCGAGAATTTGCCCCTCATCCATAAAAATCACCCGATCCGCGACTTTGCGCGCGAAGCCCATTTCATGGGTGACACACATCATGGTAATGCCGTCTTGAGCGAGATCGACCATCACGTCGAGCACTTCTTGGATGGTTTCCGGATCCAGCGCGGAGGTCGGCTCATCAAACAGCAACACCTCTGGCTGCATACACAGCGAACGAGCAATCGCTACCCGCTGCTGCTGACCACCCGACAATTGCACGGGATACTTATGCGCCTGCTCTTGGATATTGACCCGCTCAAGAAATGCCAGCGCGCGCTGTTCAGCCTGTGCCTGTGAAAGCTTGAGTGTGCGCATCGGCGCGAGAGTAAGATTCTGCATCACGGTGAGATGGGGGAATAAGTTGAAGTGCTGAAAGACCATGCCCACCTTGCCTGCCAAGCTCCCCGTCAGGTAAGGCAGCACCTGAATCTCCCCACTAGAGAGCGATTCAAGTCCATTAACGGTGCGGATCAAGGTCGACTTACCCGAGCCAGACGGCCCACACACAACGAGGATCTCCCCCTTGGCGACAGACAGGTTAATATTGTTCAAAGCTCGAAAATCACCATACCACTTACTGACCTGGCTAAACTCTATTGCGTTCATTTTATTATCTTTTGTTGTTTACGCAGGAATAAAACCATCATAACAAGATTGAAACAAATCTGGGGATTTTTTTTGCCCTTGGGGGCAGAGGCGAGATCACTGCGTTGCGAGAGGCGAGATCGCTTCGCTGCGAGGGGCGCGTGTTGATCGTCCTCGGTAAAGAAACGGCTCCTTGCTGAGTGTAAGCCCCTCGCATTGAGAGTCGAGTTTAGAGCTTTTTCTCGATTCTCGCCTCTCGACTCTCGCCTCTGACGAAGTCAGTCGAGAGAAACGAGATTAGAGCTTTTTCTCGCTTCTCGACTCTCGATTCTCGCCTCTGACGAGCCGTCGCTCGCTCCAATAAAGGCTGGCGCTGGCGACGCAGGCGATCAGTGAGAAGGTAAACAGCGCCTTGAGGTTGAGTATCCAGGCGAACGTCGCGAATAGGAACGCGATAAACGATACCATGCGACTGCTTGTCATTACTTGACCGAGTTTCTTATTCATAACCCCTCCTATATGCGGAAAAGACCGAGAAAAGGGGGCATAGGTGGATCGTTGGGTTGGTGAATAAGGGTACTTTGTAGCGTTGTGAACAGCACCTTAGTGAACACTTACTTAGTACCCTTTGACTATGACATAAACTGGCTCAGAATAAGCTAAAGAAACCTCAAAACTTATTAAAGCGTGATCGAGGTTTAGAGATAAACATCGTAGAAAAAGTAACCGGTCAATGACAGGCTAAATACAGCAACAAATGCCTTCACATAGCTTTGTTTAATGGTGCGTGAGACTCTTGCGGCGGCATAGCCACCGAGTAAGGTGCCCAACATAACGACACTGCCGCGCTGCCAATCTATTGCTCCCTCAGCGACAAAAATCACAATCGCAATCAGTGATACGCACGAGGAGATAAGCAGTTTGAGGCCGTTCATCTGATTGATATCGGTAAAGCCAGCAATCACCAGATAGCTCAGTACAATCACGCCCAAGCCCGCGTTAAAAAAGCCGCCGTAGGCCGAGACCGCAATTAAGCACAGGGCAATAACTAAAGACACCCAACCCGCCTTTTTCACGCCATCGCCTTGAACTCGCTGCAATAGTTCAGTGATCTTGGCACCAAAGATAAACAACAAGGTCGCAAACAAGAGTAGCCAAGGAATGGCAGTGAGAAATTGGCTGTCATCAACGGTGAGGAGTAAATACGCGCCAAGTGCACCACCGACCAAGCTGCCTAAGATGGTCAGAAACAACTGTCGACGAGATTGGGCAATATCCTGGCGAAACCCCCAAGTGCCACTGATGTAGCCGGCGCATGAGGCATAGGTGTTAGTTGCGTTAGCATAGATAGGGGGGACCCCTGTCATCATCAACGCGGGGAAAGTGATAAAGCTGCCGCCACCGGCAATACTGTTAAGGATGCCTCCTGCAAATCCAGCAAGAAACAATAGCGTCCATTCCAAAGTAACTCGTCCTTTTTCGAAAATTTACCATTAATTTTGTGCAATATCAGTGGCCACCTCTCTCCAATCCATCAGCGCTTCTCGATAATGTCGAGACTGACGCTCGGTGGCCATATTGACTATCGGAACCAAATACTGGCTCATCACCTGCCGATTATGCGCGACTTTTCTTTCTAAATCAGCAGAATAATAACTTCTCGGTTGAAAAAGGATGCGTTGTAAGATTGGCAACACCACTTGTGGATCTTGTCGCTCGGCCAACATTTGCTTGATCGCAATACGCAGTTGAGTCTGATACTCCGCCCAGTCGGACACCGTCACCTCAACCCCACTTGCCCAGCGTTGGATTAACTTTTCCTGCTCAGGGGTCACAGAGCCAAACCAATACTCGACATTTTCAGTAACGCGCTCGGCATAGACTTCGCGCAGTTCATCATCGTCCATTGATTGGTATTTTTTTTGAAACTTGCTGTGGCGTGAGCGCAAGTTGGTCATAAATTCACTCGCCTGCTGATCACTAAGTTGCCCGACTAAGGTGACCAGCTGGGGTTCAAGCTCTTTAAGGATCCGCTCACCAAAGTGCTGAATTTGTTGCTCTTGCTCTTGCAACTGCTCGGCCGTAAAGGTATTCAGATCGAGGTCGATCAGCAAGTCAAGGTGGGTGATATAATCGGGAATTTCGTTGTGGCGATGCCACAGAGTCAAGAGCTCGACACGCTGTTTAAGCCAGCTTTTCTGCTCTCCCTCAAGCTCAACGTAATCCTCTACGTAGTCCACCACAAACCAATCGACATTACTGTACAGCAGCCGAGCGCCACACCCAGCTAACAGACAGACCATCATCAACAGCAGAATTCTACGTAACATATTGATACCCAACTTCCCTACTCCATGGCAAGCGATTACCTCTTAACGATTATTACGCACTAAGATGACCACAGGGTTTAAAGTGCGTGACAGGGTTGCAACGATTTTAGCATCCATACGTCACACCCGCAGTGAATCGTACCGGAATAAGGCGCGCTTAGTGGTTCAAAACCAAACTGTTGGTAGAGGCGTATCGCGACCGTCATGGTTTTCAGCGTATCGAGATAGCAAGCCTTGTAACCCTGCTGCTGTGCATAATCTAGGCATGCGGTTACCAGCTTGGCGCCAACCCCTTTTCCTCTCGCCTCGGGCAGCAGAAACAGCTTTCTTAGCTCACAGACTCCCTCGTCATTTAACGCGGCAATCCCGCCACCCCCAATGACTTGATTGTTGAGCTCAGCGACAAAATACCGTGCGCCCTGCTCATTTGAGTAGTGTTCGCTCATCGCCGACACCTCGGCATCGGATGGGCCAAAGCCATCACCGATGGCACCAAACTCTCGGCCTACTTGGTCAATAATCTGACTGATTGCGTCATCATCTTGTTTTTCAATGGGTCTAATCACTAACATTTATAGTAACTCTTTTGCCACTCGGTGCAGCAGGTAGGTTTCTCGCTCTATACTCATGCCTTTTTTCGGGCTCTGAGCCATGGTTTGTTCGTTGTGGGCAATCGCCTCATGAATGTTCATCCACACCGGCTGCATGCCATTTTTGACCTCATAATCCTCATAGCGCGTCTGGCCTAACTGACGGTCAATCTTGCAGGTATAGCAATAGGAGATCATGTGCATCACGTCCGCGTCATCTTTATACCAAGGCCGGAACTCTTCGTAGATGCCATAAGGCTTGATCGAATGAATGTTATTGGCGCCCGTTTCTTCCTCAAGTTCTCGCACGAGTGCCGCCAGTTTGTCTTCGCCAGAGTCAATCCCACCACCGGGTAAGGTATAATCGTGATAACGCTCGGTATACAACAGCAGAATATCCTCACCACTGACCACGATGGCGCGCGCGGCATCGCGTTTGATGATTGAGACCTGATCGAGATGTGCTATCGATGGGTGGACACTGGTGTGCAAATGACGCATACATAACTTCCTTATACTACGAGGAAGCCATAGTAACACGCGATGCTCGCTGAGAGAAAATTAGCAGCGGTCAGCAAAAAGCCCAGCAGAGACGCGAGTCAGTGCTGGGCTTGTTTAAGGTTACGCTATCTTAGTAATAAATGGGCTTAACAGAGTCTTCGATATGCTCAAAGACAAAAAACAACCGATCGAAACACAACAAGTGTTTAAGCAGGCTCATAGCTCTCCTCCACCAGTGCTATATCGATACCCAGCGCGGCGGCTAGTCCCTCGGCATAGGCCCGGTCAGCTTGCAGTGTGTGGCGCAAGTGTTTGAGCTGTATCGGTTTGGAAGCGCCGCCTAATGAGCGCGCGGTATTCTCAAACAGACGCTGCTGCTCATCAGCCGTCATAATGCGGAACAAGTTTCCCGCCTGAGTGAAGTAGTCGCTATCCTCACGATGATCCCAGTGGCCTGCCGCACCAGTGAGATCCAATGCTGGTTCGGCATGCTCTGGCTGCTCGGCCCATTCTCCATATTGATTGGGCTCATAACCTTTGGTTGAGCCATAATTGCCATCCACCCGCATCGCACCATCTCGGTGATAGCTATGTACTGGACAGCGCGGCGCATTCACTGGGATTTGGTGGTGGTTAACCCCAAGTCGATAGCGCTGTGCATCACCATAGGAGAACAGGCGACCTTGCAGCATTCTATCCGGCGAGAAACCGATGCCAGGGACAACCGCCGCTGGATTAAATGCCGATTGCTCCACCTCCGCAAAGAAGTTTTCAGGATTACGATTTAGCTCAAGTACCCCGACTTCCAGCAATGGGAAATCGCTGTGTGGCCATACCTTGGTTAAATCAAACGGATTAAAGTCAACGCTTTGTGCTTGCTCTTCAGTCATAACCTGGATCTTAAGGATCCACTTAGGGAAGTCACCATTCTCGATGCTGTCGTAGAGATCACGCTGATGGCTCTCACGATCTTGTCCAATAATACGCTCAGCTTCTTGGTCGGTTAGGTTCTTGATCCCTTGTTGGGTTTTGAAATGGAATTTCACCCAAACCCGTTGATTATCGGCATTGATAAGGCTGAAAGTGTGGCTGCCATAGCCATTCATATGACGATAGCTCGCCGGTATCCCACGATCACTCATCACTATCGTCACCTGATGGAGTGCCTCTGGAAGCGAGGTCCAAAAGTCCCAATTGTTCTCAGCACTGCGCATATTGGTGCGAGGGTCGCGTTTTACCGCATGGTTAAGATCAGGGAATTTGAGTGGATCGCGCAGGAAAAACACGGGCGTGTTATTACCGACTAAATCCCAGTTCCCCTCCTCGGTGTAGAACTTGATCGCGAAACCACGAATATCACGCTCAGCATCAGCCGCACCGCGCTCTCCCGCCACCGTAGTAAAGCGTGCAAACAGATCGGTGGTTTTTCCTATTTGAGAGAAAATGGCCGCCTTGGTGTATTGGGTAATATCGTGAGTGACGGTAAAGGTTCCGTAAGCTCCAGAGCCTTTGGCGTGCATTCGACGCTCAGGGATCACCTCGCGGTCAAAGTGCGCCATTTTTTCCAGCAGCCACACATCTTGCAATAGCGCCGGACCACGTTTGCCTGCCGTCATTGTGTCCTGATTGTGTGCAACTGGGCAACCAGCAGCCGTAGTAAGTTTCTTAGTCATACTCTCATCCTTAATTAGTCTTTTAACTTACGATTGGGCTGGTTGTTATACCGAGCAGAGTAACGCTTTCTTACCACTCGTGGTTTTTCAGCCCGGAACAAATACGAATCAAAATAATAGTCTTCCTCACTAGCAGTCTTATTGTAAGACCAGCAAATGTTAACAGATATTGATATTAGTCAAAAATTTGTTACCTTCCTCAATGCCCAGTTGATAGCCTTGCTCTAATTTGCTTTTACTTCGAGTAAACCTGCCAACGTTAAATCGCTCATCAGGAGAGATAACCTGTATCGTGACATCCTGTGGGGGATTTTTTATAAACTCTAATGTTTTATTATAGTAACTGTGACGAGCGATTAGTGCCTCAGCGACCGCTTTGTGATTGGGCATCAACTTTCTGATTAAGTTAGGAAACTTTTGCTGATTCATTTCATAACCTAGCGGCTTGGACAGGATCACGGTGATCTCTTTTGCCCCCATTTGATAAGCCTTTATGACTGGAATAGAGTCAGCGACACCACCGTCAATAAAACACGAATTCGCTAGACAGGCGCTGTCTTTATAAACCAATGGCAGCGCCGTGGTGGCCTCAATCAGTTTGTCGATGTTTAATTCATCAAGTTGGTAATAGTCCGATTGACCATTATTGATATCCGTGACACTAACGTAGAAAGGGATATTATTGACGACATCATCAATATTTATCGGTAGCGTCTCTTTACTGCACTCCCATAACCATTTCACATCAATAAGGTTGCCACCTTTGAAAAATCGCAGTGGGTCAAAGAAACGTTTTTGTGTCGCCATCTCGGTGATGATGGTCTTATTACGACCGACCTTACCAGCCAAATAACCAGATAAGTTGGCTGCCCCTGCCGAGACCCCTATCACGGCGTCAAAAGGTTGGTATTCAGCGGCTAAAAAAGCGTCCAACACCCCGCTGGCGAAGATGCCGCGCATCGCTCCGCCCTCAACAACAAGTACTCTATTCATTTTTCTAATACATCAGTTTTGATGTCTTTAGTTTATAAATAGGGCGCACCGATTAGAAATGGAAGATATCGATAGTTTTGATAGCGACGACCTATCAACAGAGAGAATTCACCACCGTTGATAGGCTGACTTGTGTAGTTAATAAGGCTGTAGGTTAGTAAGAAGGAGCGAAAATTTCGCCATTTTCGACATCAAGATACACCTTGTCGCTGGGCAGCAAACCGCCACAGTACACAAAGTAAACCTGCCTGTCTGGATAATTAATCGAGCGCATCCAGCCACTGCTCTCTTCAAAGTCGAGCAGATCGCAACGCTTCTCCTCAATCAATTGATCTGAGTATTGCGTGAACGCTTGCTGATAGAGCAAATAATCATCCGAGCCTTGGATTGACCACTGCAGGGCTTCATAGCGCTCCTCTTTACTTATCTCAGGCGGCTCTAATTGTAACTGATCAAGTCTGACCCATTCGGCGACCTCTTCACCGCCCTCATGATAAACAAAATAGGAGGAGATCCGGCCCCACCCTTGTACCTGTTCGAGCACAACCACTTTATCGCCACGAAATAGCTCGCGCTCAGCAAAAGCTTGCTCTTCGCGTGATTCCCTAACCGCAATTCTCGGCTTTGCCACATAGTACTCTCGTATCGGCTCCTCGGGCATGGGTATTTGAGCTTCAGACTCTCGTTCTGGCTCAATCTCATTAACAGACGGCTCCCCCTCAATAGGGGTAAGTTCAGCCTCCTCGACCTCATCGACCACCAACTCACTCTGGTGGACAAACAAGTAGTAGCCAATCCCAGCAGAAACGGTACCGATCAACAGTAAGATCATCATCATCAGCCATTTTTTCATAATGAGAGCTCCATGAGTAGGACAGAATAACCAAGTATCGGCGGCGAAAAGGATAACTATACCGTCAGACAATAAAAAAACCACTTGGCAGTGACTCCAAGTGGTTTTAAACGAAATTAATCAGAGAACGCTTACTTGCGCGCGATGCCCATCATCACTTTTTTTGGGCCCTGCTCGGTCTCAATCACAAAGCCATCTTTGACGGTTACGAGGCCAAAACCAACGCACGACAGCACTTGCTCAACATAATCTTTGGTCAGGCCGTCTTCTTTGGACTGTGCTTCCCAATCCCAGTGGATAAACACGCCATTGTCATCCAAGACCGAGTAAATAATGTCACAAACATCAGAAAAGTTCGGCAGAAAGCCACAAACCGATGACGCAACAACCAGATCAAATTGACCTCGAAACGCCGGGTGTTGTGCCACTAGGCCACGGGTGAGCATATCGACCACCGGCTCAACATTACTAAGCTGTTTCTCATCCAGCTGCTCAATCATTGCTTCAGAGCTATCCAACGCAACGATACTTTTTGCCATTGGTGCTAACTGTTGACTGAGGATCCCTGTCCCACAGCCAAAATCCAGGATGCTTTTGTTTGCAACGTCGACGACCCCACTGAGTGAACAAAACGCTCGGTCGGCGAACGTCTGTACAGCCTCGTTCTCTTCCCAAGTATCAGCGACAACATCCCAATCTAATGCCATTTTACTCTCCCTAAAGCCCGAATCTAATTGGAGCAATGAGTTATAACCAAGTAATCTCAGAGTGTAGCCTTCTACATCTTGAATTACTTGGGTATAACTAGACCCTAACTTGTCTTTATAATCAAGCGGTGCCTACCAAATTCGTAGGCAGGATCAAACATACACAACCCATGCATAACTGTTTGTATAACATTTGTTCGTTACAGGATATTGATAACCATGAACTTAGTTCAAATTGAAGCCTTTTTTACCGTTGCCTCAACCGGTTCGGTCTCCCAAGCTGCCCGTCAGCTTGATTGTAACCGCACTAAGCTGAGCATGGCGATCAAAGCGCTCGAGAGTGAGCTGGATGTGGCCTTATTTGAACGTACCGGCAATCATCTCAGCCTGTCTGAAGCAGGCAAGGCGATTGTCAAAGATTGTGAAAACCTGCTTGCGACGGCCTCGCGGATCCGCCAAACCTGTGCCCAAGCCACTAGTGAGTTTATCGCTGAGCGCTGGATCGCTCGTGACGATGCGATTCCAGATAGTATTTGGCAAGAGTGGGCACATGCCCTCAATAAGCGCTTCCCGGCCACCTCATTTAATTTTGTTCTTGCCTCTAGTGGTGACTTAGCGAACTTGGTCGAAACTCAACAGGTTGACTATGCCTTTGGTGTTGATTATGAGCGCATTGATGATCCCAAACTTGCGTATCACCCGCTAGGTAAGATTCGTATGATGTCGGTGTGTCGCAGCGATCACCCGTTAGCCATGCTGCGCCGAGTGAATGACGAGCAACTGCGCGCCCACATGCAGGCGATCATGGTTTACCTTAATGAAAAAGAGAACCCAGAGCTTGAGCCTTTTGCCCTGAAGTACCTTGGCTTTTCTAGCTTTGAATTTATGCTCAACACTATAGTACAAGAAAGTGCCTGGGGAGTGCTGCCTGAGCCTCTGATACGCCCAAAGCTGCGCAGCCAAGAGCTTGCTGTGATCAAACACACCTACGGCCTGACTCAAGAAGATTTCTGTATGTTCTCCACCGCCGGCCTGGCGGAAGACGCCGGGATGCTGTGGTTAGCAGATAAGATCAGTGATTACCTGTTTACCTTTTAGCCTGCGCTCAGCGCCAAATTAATTGACACCAATGATTTGCAGTAAGCTATTGATCTATCGAACTAAATAACCTGAATCATGACGAGAACTGTCTGTACGGATCAATTAAACGTTGTGAATTACGTGTCAGTCACCCATGATTAGCCGCGAACTTTCACCGGAATACCCCCATGACGCAGTCAAACTCACAACTTGAAACCCGCATTCTCAAATTTTCAGCATTTTTGTCACTCAGTTTTGCGGTTCTGGGCGTCGTCTTGGGCTGGTACGTCGGCTCGCTCGTCATTATTTTTGACGGTGCATACTCACTCATCAGTCTACTACTGACACTGCTTTCTCTTTTGGTTGCTGCTTACATTGCCAAGCCCGCCGTCAATGCCTTCCCATTTGGTAAAGCAGCACTCGAGCCGCTAGTGATTGCGGTGAAGGGCGCGGTTATCCTTGGCTTGGTCGTTACCTCGCTTTATTCCGCAGTGATCTCTTTGCTAGAGGGCGGACGCGATGTCGATACTGGCACAGCCTTTATCTTTGGTGTGATCAACGTGATTGGCTGCGCTATCGGTTGGTGGTACGTCAGCAAGCACGCACGCCGCTGTAAAAGCGGTTTGATTGAAGCTGAAGCCAAGCAATGGAAAATGGATACGCTGATCAGTTTGGCGGTCGCGGTGGGCTTTATTACTGCCTTTGTCTTAAACCACACACCATTGGCGCGCTTTGCTGGTCTTGCTGACCCAATTATGATGTTGATCATGGGCTTTTACTTTTTGAAAGTACCATCGGAAATGCTGTTAAACGCCTTTCGTGAAATGTTAATGATGGCGCCGCGCAAAGAAGTCACAGTTAAGGTGATGAGAGAAGTGAACCTGATTAATCGTGATTTAGAGTCCAACATCAGAGTCGTCGCGGTCACTAAGGTCGGTAACGAACTGATGGTTAAGCTCAATGTTCACTCGGTTGATAATGCGCTGAATGTCAAAGAGCTGACCCGCACCCGTGCTCACTTGACGGAACGGCTGTCGGTGTTGCCAATGAAGCTCAATTTGATCCTGAACGTCGCCTGCTAGTCGCTAACAAAAAGAGACTCATATGAGTCTCTTTTTAGTTTAACTGCTTGAATTATCACCCTAGCTATTAGCTATTAACCACGATAATAACGCTGCGGCACAAACGGCATTTTTTCTACCGTCATCGGCAGCAGTTTCCCTCGTACTGAGGCGAACACTTCTGTGCCTATGGTAGCAAACGAGGTGGCGACATACGCCATTGAAACGGGTTTGCCTGCGTTTGGTCCCGCTGTCCCACTCGTAACCACACCAATACAATTCCCGTCAGCATCGAATAGCTCAACGCCTTCGCGCACTGGCGCTTTTGTCTGACCGACCAGACCAACACGTTTACGTGATACGTCCTTGGTTACAATCTGCTCTATGATTACCTCAGCGCCAGGAAAACCTCCCTCGCGCTCGCCGCCTTTGCGACGCACAGGCTGGATAGCCCAAAGTAGGCTTGCCTCGACAGGCGTGGTGGTTGTGTCAAGGTCGTGACCATAGAGACACAAACCACACTCAAGGCGCAGCGAGTCACGAGCACCTAGGCCAATCCACTCCACCTCATCTTCTGTGGTGAGTGCAGCCGCAAGTTTACTTGCTTGCTCGGCCGGCACGGAGATCTCATAACCATCTTCGCCGGTGTAGCCACTACGAGAAACGATGCATTCAACCCCTTGGATCTCAATGCGTGCGACATCCATAAACACCATCTCGGCCACACTCGGCGCAAAACGCGCCAATACTTCAGCAGCCTTAGGTCCTTGCAGAGCAAGCAGTGCTCGATCTTCAATGACTTCCAGTGTCAGGCTCTCAGGAAGATGCGCTTTTATGTGCGCAATATCCTGTGATTTACACGCAGCGTTAACGACGATGAACAGCTCATCGCCAAGATTGGCAATCATAAGATCGTCTTGGATCCCGCCTCGCTCGTTAGTAAACAAAGCATAACGCTGTTTACCCACTTCTAGCCCGACGACATCAACCGGCACCAAGGTTTCCATAAACTCAGCTCGAGTGTCACCTCGCAGCAACAGCTGTCCCATATGGGAAACATCAAACAGGCCTGCAGCTTGACGCGTGTGAAGGTGCTCTTTTTTCACCCCCAATGGGTACTGGACTGGCATGTCATAGCCAGCAAACGGTACCATTTTCGCGCCTGCATCTAAGTGGCTTTGGTACAACGGGGTTTTCAATAATTCTTCACTTACTTGTTCAGTCATGACTCTCTCCATGATCAACTGACTTAATATCGTTCGATGTAGCGCGTGTTTCGTATAGTGGACATTGAGATTATAGATTGGAGCTGTCTTTGTATCGACTTTAGCTCTCCGCCAAATTAACGTCTAAAAAACATAATTAGTACAGACAATGTGACTAGATTGTTAGCCTGATTTGTCATTAAAAACTCTACGACACTATTGGAAACACGCATCAAAATTAAATTTCGCTTATTTCGATGTGACCCATAAAATTAGAGCATCCTCTTCACTGGTTGAAGTGAGCATGTGCCCCATATTGGCATCGTAGTAAACACTATCCCCTTCACTGAGCGGCAAGGGTTCATAGAACTCAGAGTAAAAACACACCGACCCGGACAGGATAAGCAAAAACTCCTCACCGTCGTGACGAACCCAATCTGGGTACTCAGCGATATCCCGTGCACGTACCTTACTCTTGAACGGCATCATCTTCTTGCGAGACAGTTGAGTGGCCAATAACTCGTGTTCATAGGTCGGTGTCGGGTGGGGTTTTCCCTGCCCTTTCAAGGTGATATCCCGGCGGCCAGATGATATGTTTTTACTTTGTGGTTCAAAGAGTTGCGGCATATCAATCTGCAGGCCGTGGGCAAGTTTTTGCATCGCTTGAAAGGTGGGCGAGATCTGCTCGTTTTCGATCTTGCTCAGTGTAGAGCGCGCAAGCCCTGTACGCTGACTAGCCTCTTCTAAGGTCAGCGTCATTGCCAGCCGGATCGCTTTAATGCGTGCACCAAGGCGCAAAGGCTCAATCGCCTCATCAGCGGTCTGCTTGGCGAGTGTGATGGATGGATAGTCATCCAGTTGCTGTTGTGTCATACCTCTCTCTCCATCTCAATCGAGACAGTCAACAGCCAATCGAAGACCAACGTTAACTGCTAAAATCCATTTTAATGTTCAAAGAAATTAGCACAGGAATTTGAAAATGTCTTAATTTTGTTTCCTATAGGAAATTTTATTTGAATATTTGCTACTCTATGCGTATGTTACTTGAATGTTGGAATTATAAATCCTGAGAATTGACGGTTTGGAGACCAAGAAAATGGATAAAACACTGAAGTTTGCAGATAGCCATGAATGGGTGCGCGACAATGGAGATGGCACGGTCACTATCGGAATTTCTGATCACGCCCAGCAGATGCTTGGCGACGTAGTATTCGTCGATCTGCCAGAAGTGGAAGACGAGATCTCTGCAGGCGACACCTTCTCACTGGTTGAATCAGTGAAGGCAGCGTCAGACATTTATGCACCGATCAGCGGTGAGATTGTTGAGATCAACGAAGACCTAGAAGACAGCCCTGAGTTGGTCAACGAAGAGCCATACGAAGGTGGCTGGATCGTTCGCGTTAAAATGAGTGATGCAGAAGAGCTTGGCGATCTTAAAGACGCCGAAGAGTATCACAACTCGATCGAAGAAGAATAAACACACATAAGCTGCTCGAGCTGAACTGTTTCTTAAGGCGATCGTTTCTTACTGGCTATCGTAAGTGAAGCAGCAATAACCGCAGACAGAGCAGCTTTTCTTAGCGCGAGATAACTAAAACTCACCATCACGACAGCGCTAAGTCCTCAGGAGGAGGTTCACAGATGACAGATTTACTCAAGCGCCTTGGCACACAGCACGAGTTTGTTGCCAGGCACAATGGCCCCAACCTAGCCGATCAAGCCAAAATGCTGGCGGCGATCAACGCCGAGAGCCTAGATGATCTTATCGATCAAACGGTCCCGCAGCAGATCCGCCTAGAGAAGCCGCTTTCTCTCGCCGAGGCACAAAGCGAAACCGACATGCTCAAATCGATGCGTGCCTTTGCCGAGCAGAATAAGGTTTACCGTACCTTTATTGGCCAAGGTTACTACAACACGGTGACGCCAAACGTGATTTTGCGTAACGTGCTGGAAAACCCAGGTTGGTATACCGCTTATACCCCTTATCAGCCAGAGATTTCGCAAGGTCGCCTTGAAGCACTGCTCAATTATCAGCAGATGGTGATGGACCTGACCGGCATGGAGATCGCCAACGCCTCGCTACTTGATGAAGCAACGGCAGCGGCAGAGGCAATGACGCTATGTAAGCGTGCGGGCAAGAGCAAGAGCCAAGTATTTTTTGTCGCTGATGATGTTCACCCGCAAACTCTCGAAGTAGTTAAAACCCGAGCCAAGTACATCGGCTTTGAGGTAGTGGTTGCTCCTTTGGATACATTACCAGAGCAAGATGTGTTTGGTGCGCTGATTCAGTACCCAGGAACAACAGGGGAAGTTCGCGACCTCACTGACGTGATAGCCAAAGCTCAAGCCAACAAAACGCTAGTCACTGTGGCCACTGACCTACTCGCCTCAGCTCTACTAAAGCCTGCTGGTGAAATGGGTGCGGATGTGGTGATTGGCTCGGCACAACGCTTCGGCGTGCCTATGGGCTATGGCGGTCCACACGCCGCCTTTATGGCCACGCGAGACAAGCATAAACGTACCATGCCGGGTCGTGTTATTGGGGTTTCTATCGACAGCAAAGGCAATCAAGCCCTGCGTATGGCGATGCAAACCCGTGAGCAGCACATCCGCCGTGAGAAAGCGACCTCGAACATCTGTACCGCACAAGCACTTCTAGCCAATATGGCCGCCTTCTACGCGGTGTATCATGGTGAAGAGGGGCTTAAGACGATTGCCCGTCGCACGCATCACTTAACGGCTATCTTGGCTGCAGGTCTAACCAAGTCCGGTTACGAACTTGCTCATAATAGCTTCTTTGACACCTTGACGGTCAATACTGGCGACAATACAGAGACCCTGTACAAGCGTGCTCTAAGCGCTGAGATCAACCTGCGTAAGCTCGATGGCCAGCTGGGTATCAGTTTCGACGAAACCACCACGATTGAAGACATCAATGTCTTGTTCGCTGTGTTTGATATCAAAGAGCAGGCACAGGCGCTCTCTGCTGAGATTGCCGATAACGAATTTGCCTCGATCCCTGAGGCTTGTCGACGCAGCACGCGCTACCTCACGCACCCGGTGTTCAATACCCACCATAGTGAGACGCAGATGATGCGTTACCTGAAGCAGCTAGAAAACAAAGATTTCTCTCTCACCCACGGCATGATCCCGCTGGGCAGCTGTACCATGAAGTTGAACGCAGCCGCTGAGATGATTCCGGTGACTTGGCCTCAGTTTGGCGCGATCCACCCATATGCTCCAGTAGAGCAAGCGGCGGGCTACAGCGCATTGGCTGCCGATCTCAAGCAGAAGCTGTGTGAGATAACGGGATATGATGCGTTCTCACTGCAACCCAACTCCGGCGCCTCTGGTGAGTATGCCGGTCTGATTGCGATTCAGCGCTACCATGAGAGCCGTGGTGAAGCTCACCGTAACGTGTGCTTGATCCCAAGCTCAGCACACGGCACCAACCCAGCCACCGCTTCAATGGTATCGATGAAGGTGGTGGTAGTGAAATGCGACGACGATGGCAACATCGACATTGACGATCTGGCGGCAAAAATTGAGAAACACGCTGAGAATCTCTCCAGCATCATGATCACTTACCCATCAACTCATGGGGTATATGAAGAGCAGGTTAAAGAGGTATGCGCCATGGTTCATGCCGCTGGCGGTCAGGTTTACCTCGACGGAGCAAACATGAACGCTCAGGTAGGCCTTACTTCTCCGGGCTTTATCGGCTCTGATGTATCGCACCTAAACCTGCACAAAACCTTCTGTATTCCGCACGGTGGTGGTGGTCCAGGCATGGGACCAATCGGTGTTAAATCTCACCTTGCGCCGTTCCTGCCAGGGCACATCGAAAATGGTGTTGAGGGCAGCGACTTTGCTGTCGCCGCCGCAGACCTAGGCAGCGCATCAATCCTACCTATCTCATGGGCCTACATTGCCATGATGGGCGAAGAGGGCCTGACTGACGCTACTAAGGTAGCGATTCTCAACGCTAACTACGTGATGGAGCGCCTTCGTCCGCACTACCCTATCCTCTACCGAGGCACCAATGGTCGCGTTGCGCATGAGTGCATCATCGATATTCGCCCGCTCAAAGAGCAAACTGGTATCAGCGAAGAAGACATTGCTAAGCGTCTAATGGACTACGGATTCCACGCGCCAACCATGTCATTCCCAGTAGCAGGTACACTAATGGTCGAGCCAACCGAATCGGAAGACTTGGAAGAGCTAGACCGCTTCTGCGAGGCAATGATCGCAATTCGCCAAGAAATGAGTAAGGTTGAGTCTGGAGAGTGGCCACTAGAGAATAACCCGCTAGTTAACGCCCCACATACTCAAGCAGACTTAGCGTCTGAGAGTTGGGAGCGCCCGTACTCGCGTGAACTAGGTTGTTTCCCAACCCAATCAACGCATATTTGGAAGTACTGGCCAACGGTGAATCGTGTGGATAACGTCTATGGCGACCGAAACTTGATTTGTTCGTGTCCGAGTATTGATAGTTATTCTGAATAACGGTTAGTCGTTAAAAACTAATTTCTGTGACTAAAGGTGAACCGTTAGGTTCACCTTTTTTTAACGCCTCAACAGACTCACTCAGTGGGCACAATACCATCGCTAAGAACTATCCTTACTAAACCCTTGTGAAACATTGCCAGACATTTCTGTATCAGAGAACCTGTCAGGTGGCTTGCTCAGAGTGAGACACAATCATGGCATAGTCGTTTGTGAGCCGCTAATCTCCCAAGGTTATTGCTTGTTCAAAAGGAACTTACGTAAATCTCTCTCGCCACGCATTACAAACAGAATAAAGACCTTGCCATCATCCTGTTTATAAAAAACACGGCATGGATTAACGACAACTTCACGATAACTTAAATGTTCTAGTTCAGGCGGAATACGACCTGACTCTGGGAAGGTTTCTAGCCGTTCAACTCTAGAGAAGATGGTTTGTACCAACTGCTTTGCCGCTACGATATTTTCTAGTGCAATGTATTCAGCGATATCATTGAGGTCAGATAACGCTGGCTCAGTCCAGATTACTTCAGCCATTTTGACATTTTGTCCTTGGCTTCATCATGACTCACGACTTTACCGTCAGCTAGCGCGCGCTCGCCCCGTGCAATACCCTCCAGAATGGCTAAACGATTTTGCATAAACTCATAATCATCAACATCAACTAGATACGCGGATGGCTTACCATGTTCGGTAATCAACACAGGTTCTTTGGTATCGTGGAGGTCTGCGAGGATCTTAGTCGCTTGACGTTTAAGCGATGTAACTAGTTCTACTTTCATAAGAGCTGCTCCAAAGGAATCGTAAAGTGATACTATTCTATCACTTTGAGTATAGCAAGCTAGATAACGACTGGTTCGGGCCACCTACAACAACTAGACGTTAACGATCTCTAATTGCTCCGCGTAGAGTAAGGCGCTTGATGCATGACATTGTCACATAGAAGCAGATCATGGATTATTCAAAAGTGATTATGGGCAAATTTATCCATAATGAATGGCCAAAGTCGCTCTGTTTCTATTTCCCCGTGATCAGTAACATGCCCCTCGTCGGTAACACAATGAGGAATTATCCATGTCACATCCAATCATCCAAGACCTGAATCGTCGTTATACAGCAAAGAAATATGATGCAAGTAAGCGCATTTCAACATCAGATATGGATGTCATCAAAGAAGCGATCCGTTTGTCCGCTTCTTCGATTAACTCACAGCCATGGAAGTTCATCGTGATTGAAAGTGATGAAGCTAAGCAACGTTTTCATGACACTTTCGCCAATATGCACCAGTTTAATCAGCCGCACGCCAAAGAAGCGTCACACATTATTTTGTTTGCGCATAACCCAAAGTTCACTAAAGATGATTACCGCAAGGTTGTTGATGTCGAGGTTTCTTCAGGCCACTTACCGGCAGAGATGTATGACAACATGCTCAATGGCGCATTTGGGTTTGCTGAGTCACAGACCGATGCAGCAGGCTTTAATGGCCACTGGACTAAGGCGCAAACCTATATTGCCCTGGGTAATACCCTGCATGTGTTGGCACGCCTTGGCATTGCTTCAACACCTATGGAGGGCGTCGATCCTGACATGATCGGTCAAATCTTCGAAAAAGAACTTGATGGGTATGTGTGTGAGTTCGCACTAGCGATGGGCTATCATCTTGAAGGCCAAGACTACAACTACGGTTTACCTAAATCTCGCCTTGCCGCTGAAGATGTCCTAGTTACCCTGTAGTAACTAGCAAAAGACGGAATCATTGAACCACCCGCTATTTTACGCGGGTGGTTTTGTTTTTTTGAACTAGGTTTTGCCCTCAATATACTCAAGCCAGCGCGGAGGGTTGCCTATGTGCGCCTCGACTGCGCTGATAAACGATCGAACCAGCGGAGTTTGTTTTCGATGTGGATAGAGGGCGTAAATCGCCTTATCACCGGAGATTATCCTATGATTTGGCAGCAGCTGGACCAACCCAAGCTCTGAGAGCGGTCGAAACAGATTTGAGGCATCAATACGCGCATAGCCGACGCCATCTCTGACCGCTTCAATCAGGGTGCGAACATCATTTACCCGATAACGACCCTGCATTTTGTACTCTTGAAAATCCTCACCATTGGCCGTTTCACTGATGGTAAACGTATCCAAGGTCACCTCTTGATTGCTGTAGATAACCGCTGGCAAGACATTCAGCGCCTTGGGCGATGTAGGCATACCATACTCTTCAACAAAGCAATTTGCCGCCACCAAGATAAAGTGAGATTTAGCGATAGTTTTAGCGATCAAGCTCGAGTCAGATAACTTACTCAGGCGAAAGGCCAGATCGTAATGATCAGAGATAATGTCAGATTTTCTATCGTCTAACGAGTGATGGATCTGAACATCGGGATGAGCTCGCATAAACTCGGTGATCACTGGCTGTAAATATTGATGACCAAAATAACTGGGTGAGGTGATGCGCAAGACGCCTTTGGGTCTTTCCTGATAGGCATCCGCAGAGAGCTGAATCTCTTGCAAGGTGTCGCGCAGAGCCTGTCCATATTGGAAGATTTCCTCACCCGCCGAGGTCAATGAGAAGGAGCGTGTAGAACGATTCAGTAGCTGTACACCCAAATCACTTTCAAGGCGCTTTATCTGTTTTGAGAGCGACGAGTTATCCATCTCATGCAGCGCTGCCGCTTTTGAGAACGAACCTTGTTGCACGACATCGACAAACAGCAGTATTTGGTTGGAGTTTAGCATGGTACTCCTATCAGGTAAGAGATGCTGAAAACCAGAATGCAAACATTCATAACAACTAGATGATAGCTCGAATTTTGGGGTTCGTTCTACTTCCTGAAATTAGACACAGTGCCAATACAATGAGTGTCTTGTTATATTTTTCATTAATGCCAAATACTCTTCACCATCAGCTAGGAGCTAGGTTTAACTCACGTCCCTCAATGTTCCACGCTCAATGAACTTAGCCGAGACATTAATATTATAAATCTTATCTGTTTGGCCGTTTATCTGCCGCTCGAGCAGAGACACTGCTTCGTTGGACAAGCGTTTTATATCCTGTCTGAAGGAGGCGAGTTGATAGCCTGAGCATGCTGACTGCTCTAGGTCATCGTAACCAATCACTTGAACATCTTGTGGTACCTGGTAGCCGAACTCGAACCGAACCACATCCATAAAGGCATAAGCAATAACATCGGTCGCACACAGCACGGAGTCTGGGATACCTTTTTGCTTTACTCTTTTACGTATTAGTGACTTACATACTTCATAGTCAAAGTGGGCAGTGAAACTCTCTGGCCTGTACCCTAGTTTCAGCTCGACTTCGCTGGCAAAGCCCTCATACCGATCCTCATTAGTCTTAGACGGTAGATGACCGGTAATGTAGAGCAACTCTTGTCCGCGCCTTTTGAGCATCTCATTGGCTGCCAGCTCACCTGCCCCATAATTGTCACTCACGGCATAACTGCACTCTGAGTCAACATCAACCCGCATAACCTGAACAACAGGCAAACCCAGCAGGTTACACTCGTAATATAGGTTGGTCTTATGGTGGGCAGAGGCGGTGATGATTCCATCGACCTTGTACTGCAGCAAGTTGGTAATGGAATAATTTTCCTCTTGGTTAAGCTCACCAGGGATAAGCAGCGCCGAATAGCCTTTTTGCTTGCAAGCTTGCACTAAATGGTTAAGCAGCTCTAAATAGATCGAATAGTTGGCACTGGGCAATAGAATTCCAACCAGATTAGCGCGGCTATTGTTGAGGGTGCGAGCGTACGCGTTAGGGCGATAGTTGAGTTGGGCAATCGCGTCCATCACCTTCTGTTTTGTGTCTTCCTTGATGTAACCTTTTCCACTCAGCACACGTGATACGGTGGCCTGTGAAACCCCGGCGAGTCGAGCAACATCATTCGAGGTTGGGTTTCTACTTTTTGACACAAATAACTCCAAAATAGTGTGATTTGATGAGCAAGCTACTTGTTATAGCCCCATCGACGCAAGGTTGGGTAAATTATGCCTGCTGCCGCTTTGCAATGGCAATAGGTTTACTGAGTCATCAATTGTTGAATTAATGACCTGGGGCAAAGAAGAAGCCGCATCCTTGCGGCGATAAAGGCTTAATGATGCATTAAGCCTTGCTTATGGATTGGTGATTGAAGTGGTGCGCTCTAGAATGTCTAGGCCTTGCTGCTTCAACCAATACGGGATATCAATCAATACCCAGTTTTCAGACAGTTTATCGTCTTGGCGGTAATAGACATCAACCACCTGCATGTCCGCTTTCACCTCACCACCAGGCAGGCCAAGGAAGCCGCCAATTGGCTTGTTCGATAGGTTTGGCCAACCAAAGAAGCACGAGAAGTTACCTTCAGCGAAACGGCACACGTGACCATTGAATACCTTATCTTTCAGGCCGCTACGGAATGGCATCTGATGACCTTTCTGGTAGCGTGGAATCGTGTACTGAGCACCAATACCACAAGGGCCATACCAGATCATATCTTCCTGCCAGCGCAGACGCAGACATTCACGCAGAGTTTCCATATCAGCAAATGGCGCGGTCTTGTTTAGGCGGTCGATGTCGTCCACCATTAGATTCATGACTTCTTGAGTTTTCAGGCCTTCTTCAGCTGGCGCATCGTCAAAAAGCAAGCCATCGTGGTTACGAGGACCTGGGTAGACGAAGTGACTACCGGTCATTGGCGGCAGTGGGTAACAGCCGGCTTGATTCATGAATCCAATCAGGTCAAGGAACAGACCTGTTTTGGTGATCTTGCCGTTTTCAATACAGCTAAACTCAGTATAGCGAAGGTGTTGCACCTTACCGGTATGCTTAATGCCCAGCCAATCTGCATCGAATAGACCCATAAAGTGGCCCATGCTCATCACCCAGATCTCGTCGTTAAATTCGTTTTGGCCGCCAATAAAGATGTCTTGGCGACGCTGCATACGCGTCAGAGAGCTCTTAAGTGGTTGCCACACTTTTTCAGCGACTTCCGACTTCCCAGAGCGCTCACGAAATGGGTAGCTACCCAGGAACTCGTAGTCGTCTGACATGAACTGGTCCATCACAGATTGCACTTCTGATGCTGGGCACTTCTCTAGCGCGTCAAAATACTCTCTTACTAATTTTTTTGCTGGTTGAAAACGTGACATGTTATTTCTCCGTCGCCAGTTTGTGTGAATTTTTGTCTTTACTAAATAGGCCTTTTTTAACCGTTTCCGGCAGCGTGAACCAAACGCCTGCAGCGATTAGCCAAAGGATAGGTGAGCCCCACATTGCGGTTTCTAGCGAGGTGCGAGTCTGAATGAACACCAATACCATAGGCGCCCACATACCAATGATTCGACCGCCGTGGAATAGCGCAGCGCCATAGCCTTTAAGGCGCGCGGGGAATAGCTCGATAAAGTACGCGCCCCACACTAGGCTTGAAGCCAAACCGAAGTTGTAAAGAAGGCCAAGGATCGCCAGTAGGTTGATGCCCATAATTTCCACGTGAGAAGGCGCAACAAAGAATGACGCAGACATCACACCTGCTAGGATGAAACCAAATGCGTTGACCTTGCGGCCCCACTTGTCTGAGATTGCACCCCACAGCCAGCCGCCGAATAGGTTACCGAAGGCTGCAACCGAAAAGATAAGCCCGACCGTCTGTGCATCAAACATTCTCACGGTGCTGAGGTAGGTGGTTACAAAGCCACTAAAGAACTGAAAGCCATAAAAGTTAAGGCCCGATAGCAATAAACACGTAATGGTGATGCGACGATATTTCGAGCTGAACATTTCACCCCAGCTGCCCTTTTTCTCATCTTGCGCTCTATCACCGTCTGTCGCGTTTTCGCTGCCGTAAGCCACTACCGTTTTTTCACTTGGGATCACAACCGCCATAAGGCCTGCGATCACCACAGGTGGAAGACCGCCAAGGATCATTAGGTTTTGCCATGGTGCATCGATACTGGATAGGTACGCCGCGTAGAAACCCATAAAGATCAATACAACCGAGAACATGCTCGACATAAAGGCAGAAAGTTTACCGCGAATAGAGCCTGGGAATAGGCCAGTCATCACCGTAAATGCAATCGTGAAATAGCCACCCAAAGAAAAACCAATCACAAGGCGTGCTATGGCCCATGATAGGTAGTCCGTCATCGCGATGTTAACCATAGTCGCAAGACCGTTTAACAGGGTGACGAAAATCAAGCCACGCTTTCCGGCCAGTTTAGCACTCACAAGCGCTCCTAATAGCGCACCAACGGACTGCCAGGTATAAAATTGTGCCGTATGAGCAAGAGTTAACCCTTCGTAACTCTCAACAATGAAAGGTCTAACATAATCAATGATCACGAAGTTGTAGCAGTAGAAAAAGTGCCCCGCGAGAAGCACTAAATAAGCAAGAATACGACGTTGGATCGCAATCTCACTCATGTGTTTTAAGTTCATAGTTCAGTCCCAAAGTTTCAATGTTTAAGGCCGTTGTTGACGCAACAACACCTATCCGCCTCAGTGCCTTCTGGTGATTTACTCTGCGTAAATACCTACTGGTGAAGTGGATTATCATCGAGATTTAGGTATACGTATACATTCAATAATTCTTATATGAATTAAAATAAATCCATCATAAACCCCATAATTTATTGTTTATAAGCCATATTATTGAATGACAACAAATCAATATGTATACGTATACATAAAAATATTCATAAAATCGTCGTTATTTTTTTGATATCGATCACTCTAATATCCGTCACTGGCACTGATACGACATTCCTAGTGAACAGCCACCAGCTTTTCATCCCTCAAGCAGCGGTGACGAAAAAGAGGCGACACAAACAATGTCAGGCCTTAGCTTCTTACAAACCGGGCACGAAACTCTCTTGGGGTTAATCCCATGGTTTTAATAAACACCTTGCGACATGCGCTAGCGTCCTCATAACCAACTTGGTTGGCGATTTGCTCGAAGGCGCAGTGAGAGTTTTCCAGCAGTTCACAAGCCTTTTGCACTCTCAATCGCTGGAGGTATTGGTTGGGGCTCAATCCTGTTGCTTTGGCAAAGCGTCGCTGCATGGTTCGCTCTGTCATATTTACTTGGCTTGCCAGATCAGCAATAAGTAGCCGCTTGGGGTAGTCTTGACTCATGATCTGCTGCACGACTATCACGGATTGATCACCGTGTAGGAAGGAAGGGCTAAACTGGGTATAAAAACGTTGCTCGCGTAAAGCAGTATCGACGACCAGTCGTTTGCCAAGCTGGCGCATGATGCTTAATGAGGTAAACTTCGCCACTAGCTCAAACCCAAGGTCGATCCACGACATCATCCCTCCAGCCGAGATCACATCCCCATGGTCAATCAGAATTTGGTTAGTATCTAGTGTCACATCAGGAAACTGCGTTTGAAACAGCTCTGATAAACCCCAGTGTGTCGTAACTGGTCGATGGCCGACTAACCCCGTAGCGGCCAAAATAAAGGCCCCAGCGCAAGCGGATCCAATTACAGCTCCCTGGGCATGTTGGGCTTTGAGCCAATTGAGCAAATTCGCATCTGGGGCCAGCCAGTAGTCACTCTGAGAGCTCGGCGGTAAAACGATCACGGCACAATGTGCTGGTAAAGATGTCACTACATCAAAAATGACAGGAACAAGCTCAACCTCAATCCCCTGCTGCTGGCAGATGTGATTGGTCATTATCAGCATCTCTTCTAATCCAAAGACTGCCGATTTTGATGCATTGGGGTAATGACAAATTCCTATCACGATACGTTTCACTATTGCTCCCTGCACACTGTCGTTTTTGACACTATTAATGTCATTTTAGACTCTTCTTTGATGGGTACAAGACAAGATATTCTTCCTACATTCAGATGAGAAATTAACGCTAGGAGAACAAGATGAGTAAAAAAGCACTATTGGTTATCGACTTACAAAACGACTATTTTCCCGAGGGTAAATACCCACTTTGGAACACGCAGCAAACACTCGCTAACATCAAACAGGCCATCGCGCGTGCTAACGAACAACAGATCCCTGTGATCAATATTCAACATATCGCTAATCCAGAGCAAGGGCTGGCTCCCTTTTTCAATGCCGATACCCACGGGGTGGAGATCCACAACGAAATTTCTGCTATCACAGCGAATGCCGAAGTGGTAGTAAAAACCTTTGCTGATAGTTTTGAAGGGACCAATCTTGAGCCTGTTCTTAGCGAGCACGATGTTGATGAATTACTGCTCTGTGGCATGATGACGCAAAACTGTGTAACGCATACTGCGCTTTCAAAAGCGGCAGAAAAATACCAAATCTCGGTCCTTGCTGATTGCTGCACCACCGTCGATGAAATGATCCACAATATCGCCCTGCATGCACTCTCAACCCGAGTTGCACTCACCACTACCATGCAAGCGTTTTAACCTTATACACACACCCAAGTGGATAAAGCCTACTTGGGTGTGTGTCAGCGCTTTAAACCTAGTGGTTCTTATTCCTCATTTCGAGCACGTTTAACCATTTGCCATCAACCTTCTCCCACACTGAAGCGTATTTTTGCACCTCTGTCGCCTCACCAGGTAGGGTTAGTTTAACCAAACCAATCGCCCAGGCCATGGTGCCATCCTGACTAACATGCGCCTCTGCAGGCTCGTAAGTCAAATAGGCGCCTTGCTCGCCAATGAAGGCTTTAAACATCGCCACTTGCTGATCTCGACCGTAAAGAATATCTCCCCCCTCGAGTAAGATGATTCCGTGCTCGTGTAGCCCCTCACCAACCGAATCAAAAGCATGCTCAGCAATCTGTTGACACAGTAGCCTCTCCATCGCCATGATTTCCTGAGTTTGAGGGGTATCTTTAAAGCGGGGAGTACGAATATTCTCAACTCCTTCTACCACACACGTCTCCTTTGCCAGGCTGCCCTGCCTCTCAGTTTTTCCATCAGCAGCAAACGTAGATGTCACTACTACACTGGCTGACAAGCTGGCGAATACCAGTAGGGATTTTAGTAACTTCATGATAAACCTCTCTTATTGGTTCATGTTTCTGATCTCTGCCGCGACCTTCCATTTGTCTTCTTCTTTGATCCACACCGAGACATATTTGCCAAATTGCTTGTTACCGCTAGCATCGGTAATGGTGATCACGCCGTATACCCAGCCCATGTCGTCAGAAGCACTCACCTGTGCAGATACTGGCTCCCAGAAAAAACTCCCGCTGTCTTGTGCGTTTGATGACTGAGGGTTTGCGCGCTGCTCGGCAAGTGCATCCTCATACACATCGCTCGCCAGCCGCCCCTCACTCCCAGGAGATAACATCAAGGCTCCTTGTGCATGAATATCCTTCATCCAAACCAGATCTCGAGCCAGCGTACGCTGATAGGCCTCGCGCTCAAGATCCATCAAAATCTGTTCGCTGCTCAGTGAAGTAGTCATAGCGGTTTCCTCTTGTTCAATGTCTTGCTCTGTCAGGAATTATGCGGATGGCGGACCTGGATAAACAGTCCCTAAACTGGCATCTCATTAGTGCCTTACTGGCATCAATAACACTCAGATCTTGTTCTAAACTTTCGCTAGGCGCCTTATGCCGCGATTGCTGGACAAAAATATCCGTTGATACCGCACATTTGTGCATCAATGGCACGAAATCTATTGTGGTGCTGTTGCAAATCATGCGAGGAGGAAGGATGGATCTGACGGGAAGACTACTGCTGCTGCTTGACGTGGTTGAGCGGGGCTCTTATGCAAAAGCCGCTGAGCTGCGCGAGATTGACCGCTCTGTCGTATCTAAGCAAATTACTCGGCTTGAGCAGGAGCTGGGCGTGCGGCTACTTAACCGAACGACACGTAATTTTGCCCTGACTGAGGCGGGTAGCGAAGTGGTTATTCGAGCACAGAAGCTGCGTGCGACCTTAACTGAAACGGTCGAGGCGGCCAAGCGCTTTCACCAGCGCCCAAAAGGCATGTTGAAAATCGCGACTATGTCAGCAATGGCGCGCAATTTTCTCCGCCCAGTGATACTTGATTTTCAAGACAAGTATCCAGAGGTTTTGATCGAGCTGCGAGTGGAAAACCGTATGGTGGATATCATCGGAGAAGGATTTGATATTGCCTTTCGTGCTGGTGAGCTGCATGACTCTTCCCTAATCGCCCGCTCAATTGCCCGCACCCGACAACTTTTAGTCGCAGCGCCCAGCTTTTTATCCCGCTATGGCGCACCTCAATCACTCGAAGCACTCAGCTCGCTTCCAGCCGGTGGTTACGTGGTAGATAGTTATCGAGAGACTCATTTGAAATATCTTGATAGCCACTCTCAAGAACAAGAGTTGCCGCTGAATATTACCTACTATACCAGTGATATCGAGCTGCTAATGCAACATGCCCTCGACGGGCAAGGCTTTGCTCTAGTACCTGCATTTTTGATCCGCGATGAGGTCGCCACTGGTCGCTTGATGCCGATCATGACTCACCTTGCTCTCCCTGATTTTCGAGATATATCCGCCGTCTACCCACACCGAAACCTCCCACAGCGTACTCGGCTATTTCTTGATGCTGTGATCAATCATATCGGTGAGGGCGCTCCCATCTGGGAGCGTAACATACCTGGTTTTGATTCAATGTACGGCTATCCAAAGAGCAAACATCTCGTCAAAAAATCAGAGTGTTAGTCGAATAATAACGTCCAGCATTTTATCGAAACAGGGTCCGATTGCTCTTTCATCGATCGCATGGCAATAAACACCTTCTAATTGGCTTGCTCGGTAATCGCTAGCAAGATTGGGATCATCGAGAATTCGTGGATCATTTGCCATCCGTAACAACAAGTCTTCGCCAATTTCATTATCAGGCCCCGCAGTTCCGGTTAATGAAGAGCCTAGACCTAGCGTAAAGACATAGATCCCCTCTTGTCTCGCAGCTTCCGCCATATCTTCAACAAGGTTACGTGACACCCGATTGACACGATCATAGAGATCCGAGGCATCGTGGCTTCGACGACGGTACTGGGTAACAGGACGATTCGAGTGATCAGGGTTCAGGACTCTAAATTCATTATCATCTGAGTCATGAGCGTTATAGTAGGTAGGCAAGCTGGCAAGGCGTGAACTGATATTACTGCCTTGGTCTGCCGTTCCAGATAGGTCAGAGTTCACGGATCTATGGTTCCACAGTCCCCATGGCGTACCAGAGCTGCTATCTCCTGAAATTATTGAGCCTGTATAGTTGGTGCGGGTGCGAGTGAAATCGAAGTTAGAAGAAAAGGTGTTTGGGGCGCCATCGGTAAAGAACACGATCACCTTGAGACTGGCCGGGTCATTGATGTTACGCAGCGCATCAAGCGCGCGATATATCCCTTCAGATGAGTTGGTAAACTGCGGGTCGGATCTGGATCCAAATTGAAAGCCGTCGATAGCAGAATTCAAGCTACTTCTACTATGTCCTCGTGTCGAGCTGAAAGAAACCGGAACCTCAGCACCAAAAGCGAATTTCACCAATGCTACTCGGTCGAAGTTTTCATTGAAGTTACCAATAAATTCTTTAGAGCGCGTAATAACGTCCTGCGTGACATCACCCACAGAGCCATATCGCAAAGAGGTCGTGTTATCAACCACTAGGACAAGGTCCACGGGACGCCTAATTGTTTGTGCCTCGGCAGCCACAGGAAGGGTTGACACCCCAATCATACCAAGGAACATCGTATCCATATCTACCGAAGCGTTGACATCGATGGAGATATTACCGGATTCGTCATAGGCAAACGCCAAGTTGGGTGTTGTCGTGCTTGCACCGTGATAATCTTGGGGCAAATTAGCAGCAAATAACTTATTCGCCGAAACACGAGCAGCACTCTCTCCCTCTGACACGGATCGCGCTGCCGCGATGGCCGCAGCATCGACGGCAGTGAACAGTTTTGCCTGAACCAAAAACGCTCGGCCTGTATCAATGGTAAACCCAACAACAAGCACCAAAAATGGAGCAGCAATGACGCCAAGTACAGCAACTAAACCTTTGGCTTTTTTTAAGCTCCGAAAACGTGTTTTAAAATTCATTTTTATTTCCTTATAAAAATGTAATATCAGAAATGATAAAACTGCTGTCGTAGAAGTAGTTTGTCAGCGGAGCGTAGCGATAATGTATTTCAACGGCGTAGATCGTCTCGTTTGCATCGAGACTAATACCAAGGTTATTAAGTGATGGGCTGGTATTTGGCATGTTGCACATACCGTCTGTCCACGCTCGGCATAAAGACCAAACTTCACTTGTTTTATCAATGCCTGACTGGCTCCAGCGGTGCTGCTCAATAACCAACGGATCACTACCCTGCTGGCCAGTAATTTGAGTGATGTATATTATTGCGTCATTTTCTAGTTCAAGAGGGCCAGAGGTTGTCGCTACGATAGACATGATTTCGTCTGGGGTCATAGTGGTTGTCCTAGACACCAAGTTTGCTCCCTCGCGCGCGATCCCTACTAGTACGTTGTTGGTATACAGCAATTGCGAAAGCTCAATGATACCACCAATAAGTAATATCAAAATGGGCGTAAAAAGCACCATTTCTACGGCCGCAAAGCCGCTATGCTTTCTTAAGTTGTTTTTCACAGCAGACTCCTTTTATTCGAAGGCTTCGTTTCGCATTGCACTGCTCACGGTGAAGGTGTATTTGCCATCATCCAAAAACAGATGTGTAAATGGACTTATCGAAGTCCACTCGCAATCTAGATGAATGGCAATGATGTCTCCACCCTGACCAAAACCGGTGACAGGGTTGCCATCAAGGTCTTCAACGCGGACATCGTCGATCTCCATGAGACGTTCAAGATACCCATGTGATGCTTCATTGACCTTGGCCAGTATCGCCGCTTCTCGTACGCCATTACCGTCCGGGTCGAGATCTGATCGACCCGTGATGGCGTAACGGGTTCCTTCACGAACGGCATTTTGCATCGTCAGTTTGACGTAACCAAAAACAGACAAATCGACGATGATAAAAAATAGCAAGAAGAAAAACGAAGCGACCACTGACATTTCGACTATTGCTAGACCCGACTGTTTCTTGCGGGATTGGTAAACCCCATTAATACTAGGTCTTTTAACTGCCTTAATTTTTCTGTCCATATCCTTGGCACCTTGATTGATAAGCATGTTGCTCGCCAGCCCACCTATAAATCCATGCTTTCAATATTAGACTTCATTGTTTCTAGTACTTGTCTTAGTAATAATAATTATGGGTTATTTAACTTTATTATTAAGCATTTAACGGCTGATATCTAAAAGCCCCAAACAACAAGATAATTAATTATATCAGAAATTTAGATACCCAATCCTAGATCAAATAGGGACAATAGTGGCCACCATTAGATATGGTTATGGAAAAAGAGCAGGTATCATAAAAGGGACACAGCATTGTTTCCTAATTGGGAAAATAAGGAAACGCCACTGATATCGATTACACTAAAACAATTGCAACTCAAATAGGACAAGAGAATAGTTTAGACGATGATGAAGGGCTGTTCAGACGCCCCCTAAACAGCCATTATATCAATAATAAAACTGCAATTACTGTAATATTTGTTTAATAAACAGTGCCTACCATAACGTTCAGTATCCAACGAGCAATCCCACAAGGAAGACCCAGTGAAAAAAGCTGCCCTTTTTGTTACCTCTTTTTCTCTACTTGCAGCACCTGCAATGGCATTTGACCTTGGCAACCCAAGCCTAAATAACACCGAAAACCTAGTTTGGACCGGTCATATCAGCCCTGATACTGACACAGTAACGTCTGCAATTATCGCAGCGCACCTCTACGGCGGAGAAGCCGTTGTCCCTGAGTCAATGAATCCAGAAAGCACCTTTGCTCTTGAGTATTGTAATTACGCACAGCCAAGAGTGCTTGAGGATTTTTCTGGCAAGCAAGTGGGCCTAGTTGACTTTAACCAAAAAACTCAGCTGCAAAAAACCATTGATGAAGCGAGCATCGTGGCGATCGTTGATCACCACGCTATCGGTGGTAGTCCGGTGAATATGAGCCAAATTGCCACTATTGATATTCGTCCATGGGGCTCAGCGGCGACGATTCTTGCTGATCGCGCTGCGCAAATGAACGTTGAGCTGCCAAAAGAGATCGCATGTACTACACTAGCGGGCATTCTTTCTGACACTGTGGTGCTTGAGTCTTCTACCACCACCAGCTATGACCACCAATATGCTAAGTCACTAGCCAAAACAGCGGGCATCGCAGACATCAATGATTTCGGTGAGAAAATGCTGATTGCTAAATCGGACCTTAGCCACATGAGTGCAGCAACGATCCTAACCATGGATTACAAAAACTTTGAGTTTGCAGGTAAGAAAGTCGGTATCGGCGTGGCGGAAACCATCACGGCTGAGCAGTTGATTGCAAGAAAAGCCGAATTTATCGAAGCTATGCAAGCGCATAAAAAAGCACAGCAGCTCGACCACCTATTTTTCTCGGTAACCGATACCAAGAACGGTGAAGCGAACCTTATCTGGATTGACGCGACTGACTCAAAGGTAGCCAACCAAGCATTTGGTTCTGAGCAAGCAGAGCAATGGCTGAACCTACCTGGTGTAACATCTCGTAAACGCCAGATTGCGCCAGCGATTCAAACGGCTGTTGAGAAAATTAATCTTTAATTTTCATTAGCAAATGATTGAAAAGGCTCGAATATAGTTTCGAGCCTTTTTTCTAATGCGCAACAAAGAGTGTCAATACATCAACCTAATCGCAAACCTCTAGCCGAAAAGGTATCGATCCACACAATGCCTAGTCACACTCTCATGGTCTTATTTGAGGTGAACGGACATTTTAAAATACGCTGTGCCAGACTTGTAAAACTCATCGCCAAAGCGCTTCATCCCAAACCGCTCATAGAATGCAATAGCAGTCGAGCGCGCATCACACCACAGCAGGTCGATATTGCTGCCTTTAAGCTCCGCTATGATGTGGGCAATGAGGTTTGACCCGAACCCACAGCCTTGCTGGGAAGTCAGGGTTGCAAACTTTCTCAATCTTGCTTGATTGTTGTGGATAAAAATCGAAGCGACAGACACTAGGTTCCCGTCAACAAACACGCCGTAATGAATGGCATTTTCGTCACCTTCAACACGACTAAACTCTGGAGCCTTATTTGGCCACAATACTCGATGTCGGATCGGCAGCGCTTGTTGCCAATCTATCTGTTTTATATCCATGTTTCTCCGCTTTGATGGGCGCTCGACTATAAAGCTTATTGATACATTAAAGTAACTGCCTAGCCCTAGCAAGCGCGCTTGCTTTATACACCAGTATCATCCTCACCCGATAGCAACTAAAGCCAAGCTCGAGCGTCACTCAGCTTTAGTAGGCTACAAAAATGCTGAGCCCACCAATTAAGGTGGGCTCAGACAAGTTTGGCGAAATTTCTCACTGCAGAGTGAGAAACTCACTCAATTGGTAACTTACGCGACCTCAACATCTTTTACTGGAGCTGGATTACGAATCAAGAAATCAAAGGCACCTAGGCTCGCTTTCGCTCCCTCGCCCATCGCAATAATAATTTGCTTGTAAGGCACGGTAGTCACGTCACCTGCGGCGAATACGCCTTTCATGCTAGTTGCGCCGTGCGCATCCACTTCAATCTCACCGCGCGATGAAAGTGCAACTTTACTGTCTTTCAACCACTCGCTGTTTGGCACCAAACCGATTTGAACAAAGATACCGGCCAGGTCAATTTGCTTGATTTCGTCGGTATTGCGATCTTTATATTCAAGCCCAGTTACGCGAGTGCCGTCACCGAGCACCTCTGTAGTCTGCGCCATGGTGATGATCTCGATATTTGGTGTGCTGTTGGCTTTGTCGATAAGTACTTGGTCAGCGCGCAGCGTGTCAGCAAACTCAAGCACAGTCACATGCTCAACAATACCAGCAAGGTCAATGGCTGCTTCAATGCCTGAGTTACCACCACCAATCACGGCAGTGCGCTTACCTTTGAACAGTGGACCATCACAGTGTGGGCAGTAGGCAACCCCTTTGTTGCGATACTCTTGCTCACCAGGCACATTCATCTCACGCCAGCGAGCACCGGTACTAGTGATAACTGAGCGTGCTTTGAGCACAGCACCACTTTCTAGAACCACGTGGGTATAACCATCGTTGGTCTCTTCAGCGTCAATGATGTTGGCAGCGCGCTGCTCGGTGATAACCTCAACACCGTACTCTTTAACGTGCTCTTCAAGGCTAGCCACCAGCTTCGGCCCTGTGGTTGTCTTAACCGAAATGAAGTTTTCAATCGCCATGGTATCCATTACCTGGCCGCCAAAGCGCTCGGCGACCACACCGGTGCGAATGCCTTTACGTGCAGCATAAATAGCCGCCGATGAGCCAGCTGGGCCACCACCCACAACAAGAACGTCAAATGGCGCTGTTTCGTTAAGCTGATTGGCTTTCTTCTCCGCCGCGCCCGTATCGACCTTATTAAGAATCTCGTTAAGCGACATACGACCCTGACCAAATAGCTGACCATTAATAAAGACGCTCGGCACTGCCATGATATCGCGCTGTTTCACCTCGTCTTGGAATACCGCACCATCAATCATGGTCACGTTAACCAGCGGATTGATCGCTGCCATCATGTTGAAGGCTTGAACTACCTCAGGGCAGTTTTGACACGATAGTGAAATGAAGATTTCAACATCAAGTGGCGTGTTAAGCGCTGCGATTTGCTTGATCGTCTCAACGTCCAGTTTGATTGGGTGGCCACCAGTATGCAGCAGGGCAAGTACTAGCGAGGTAAACTCATGGCCCATTGGCAAGCCAGCAAAGCCAATCGCAGTGCCTTTTTCTGGGTTAACCACACGCATTACCGGCTTGCGCTCACTCGCTGCATCATCTCGAACCACATCGATTTTGCTGCTTAGCGAAGCAATGTCGTCAGCAAGCGACTGGAGCTTGCCGGCTGTGCCGCTGTCATCGAGGCTGAGAACCAATTGCACTTGGTTTTTTACATTGTCTAAATACGCTTTTAGCTGCTGCTTCATTGCTTGATCTAACATACTGATACCTAATCTTGAGACTGCCTAACATCAGAAGGAATTTAAAAGGGAAAACAAAAATGGGCCCTTTTGATGTTTGTGTTTTTTATTTGGGGTGCACGCCCTAGCTTTGATTGTCGATGGGGGAACAATACAACTAGGGCGCGCGATATTACTGCGATAATTCGCCTAAACGTGTTCTAGCAAGCTTAGATTTTGCCAACTAGGTCCAGAGAAGGAGCAAGAGTCTCTTCACCTTCTTTCCATTTTGCTGGGCAAACTTCACCTGGGTTAGCTGCAACGTACTGAGCTGCTTTCACCTTGCGCATCAGGTCTTCTGCGTCACGGCCGATGCCTTCTGCAGTGATTTCCATTGCTTGGATAACACCTTCTGGGTCAACAAGGAAAGTGGCACGGTCTGCAAGGCCTTGGCCTTCGCGCATAACACCGAAGTTGTTAGTGATTGTGCCAGTTTGGTCGCCAACCATGTAGTAGTTGATCTTACCGATGGTGTCTGAGCTGTCATGCCATGCTTTGTGAGTGAAGTGAGTATCAGTTGATACTGAGTACACCTCAACGCCGCGCTCTTGAAGCTCTGCATAGTGGTCAGCAAGGTCACCAAGCTCAGTTGGACATACAAAAGTAAAGTCTGCTGGGTAGAAGAAGAACACTGCCCATTTGCCTTTTACGTCTTGCTCTGTGATTTCAACAAAATCACCGTTTTTGAATGCCGTTGCTGAGAATGGTTTGATAGTCGTATTGATCATAATAGTTACTCGCTAATTCTTTGTTTTTGTTTGTTTTGGCACTCTCCTGTGCCGATGAAGATATAGTGCAATACCGGGGCTGAATTTTACATTCGTCCTTTCCTATCTATTTGATAGGAAAATCCTATTGAAGATTGAGCAGACATAAAAAAACCTCTTTCATTAGAAAGAGGTTTGCAAAAATAGGTGGTTGCACGCCCTAAGTTAAGGAGGACCTTAGAACATGCAACCCAAGCTTGAATTCAGGTTATCTTAGATCTTACCAACAAGGTCTAGAGAAGGAGCCAGTGTCTCTTCGCCTTCTTTCCATTTAGCAGGGCAAACTTCACCTGGGTTAGCCGCAACGTACTGAGCCGCTTTCACTTTGCGCATCAGATCTTCTGCATCACGCCCAATGCCTTCTGCAGTGATTTCCATCGCTTGGATAACGCCTTCTGGGTCAATTAGGAATGTTGCACGGTCTGCAAGGCCTTGACCTTCGCGCATAACGCCGAAGTTGTTGGTGATGGTGCCAGTTTGGTCACCAACCATGTAGTAGTTGATCTTACCGATGGTGTCTGAGCTATCGTGCCATGCTTTGTGAGTGAAGTGAGTATCAGTTGATACCGAGTACACCTCAACGCCGCGCTCTTGAAGCTCTGCATAATGGTCAGCAAGGTCGCCAAGCTCAGTTGGACATACGAAAGTAAAGTCTGCTGGGTAGAAGAAGAACACTGCCCATTTACCTTTTACATCTTGCTCAGTGATTTCTACAAAATCACCGTTTTTAAATGCCGTCGCTAAAAATGGTTTGATAGTCGTATTGATCATTATCTTACTCTCTTTTGAAGTTCTTATTGTCTATTGAGGCGCTCTCCTGCGCCGATGGAGGTATAGTGCAATAACAGAGTTCGATTGAACATTCGTCTTTGCCTATCTATTTGATAGGAAAATCCTATTGAAAAAGAAATACCAAAAAGAGAGGAATAAGCCAGCGCGCTATCGCCGTAAATATATCCAACTGGCCTTAAGGTGCAGTTTCAGCGAGGTTTGCTTGGGTATACACTAGCTCACTTCTTTAATACTGATATTCGACGTGCTGGTATCAACCAATAAGCTCCACTGTTTATCGAACGCCTCCACCAGAACGGCATATTGATTAGGAAACCCTTTCAGCGGTGCTGATTTCAGGTTGTCGATATAAGCGGCAGGCAGAGAGTATTGACGCTCCATGTAACGCTTTACTTCGATAAAATGTGTGCTCTTCATTGTCGATGACTTCCCTAATATCCTTATAGCTTCCCCGCATGCTATGACTATTTAAGCTGGGGATAGAGAGGGTAACCTAAGTCTATGAATATTTTATGTACCCACTCATTGCACTGTCACCCATGCCTTCAACCAAGCCAGTTTGAGCTGACGAGTATCAAGGTTGGTTAACTTATATTGAGATGAAAAAAACGCAGACACCAAAACAGTATCTGCGTTTTTTGTACCTAGGAACCTAGGTACCGATTCGCTCTGGGGGTTGCCCTATCCCCATCAAGCGGAGGCTGAAGCTTCCGCAACTTGAACCTGAACTAGGTCACCCGCACGCTCTAGGCGAGCCTGACATTCATCAGTCAGCCCGAGCAGATATAGGCTTTTGCCTTGCGCCTTAAAGTTGCCACTTAGCTTATGGATCGCTTCCAGAGCAGAATGATCAGCTAGGCGTGCGCGGCTAAGGTCGAGACTGACTTGCTCAGGCGCTGCTTTGATATCAAACAAGCTGTGAAAATGAGTCACTGAGGCAAAAAATAGCACGCCCTCTAGGCGATATGCCGTACCCGTATTGTCTGTGCTCTCACTCAAGGTTAGGCGAGTTGCTTGATCCCAGGCAAAACGCAGCGCAGAGACCAACACGCCAACAAACACTGCCAGCGCAAGGTCAGTGAACACAGTCACCACGGTTACCAGCACAATCACAAACACATCCGCGCGAGGGACTTTGCGGATCATGCGCAAGCTTGCCCATTCAAAGGTGCCAAGCACCACCATAAACATCACCCCAACCAACGCTGCCAGTGGGATCATCTCAATCAGGTGTGAGCCAAACAAGATAAAGCCAAGGATGGATAGCGCACACGTCGCGCCTGATAGGCGTGAACGCCCCCCTGAGTTTAGGTTGATGATGCTCTGGCCAATCATGGCACAGCCGCCCATGCCGCCAAAACAGCCAGAAACAATATTAGCCGCGCCTTGTGCGACACACTCACGGTTTGGTTGTCCCTGAGTTTCGGTGATTTCATCGACAAGGTTGAGGGTAAGCAAAGATTCCAGCAGTCCCACCGCCGCCAAGATCAGCGCATAAGGGAAGATAATGCCAAGAGTCTCTAGATTGAATGGCACCATTGGTACGCTAAAGCTTGGCAAAGTGCCGTCAAGCGTAGCGGCAGGGTTACCTGACATGCTGCGAACAAAATCAATCACGGTTGCCGTTTGCAGATCTAGCCCATGAACTAGGCCGGTCACCACCAAAATCGCCACCAATGAGGCAGGAATGGTACGGCTAAAGCGCGGCAGAAAATGAATAATGGCCATGGCCAGCCCCACTAGGCCAAGCATCAGTAGCATCGGAGTGCCTGAAAGCCAGTGCCACTGCCCGTCTTCTAGTGTCTGGAACTGCTGCAGTTGAGCCAAGAAGATCACGATTGCCAAACCATTAACAAAGCCAAGCATTACAGGATAAGGCACCAGCGCAATAAAGCGGCCAAAGCGAAGCAGGCCAAACGCCAATTGCATCAGCCCCATCAATACAACGGCAGCAAATAAGTATTCCACACCATGCTGGACCACCAGCGCGGTCACCACAACGGCCAAGGCACCAGCGCCTCCCGAGACCATACCTGGGCGACCACCAAAGATGGCGGCAATAAAGCCAACAATAAAGGCCGCATAAAGACCAACCATAGGATCCACGGCGGCAACAAAGGTAAAGGCAACGACCTCTGGCACCATAGCCAGAGACACCGTCAGGCCGGCGAACAGGTCAGCGCGAGCCGACGCGTTGGGGTTACTGCGTAATTCAAACATGGATGCGAAAGACTCCGGGTCAAAAAAGTTACGCAATGTAACAGCCCATTGCTCAAATGTAAAATAAAGGGACGGGGCAGGGGGCGAGGAGCGAGTCACACTTCGTTCCGGGTAGCGAGTGATATGCAGTGCTCATTAGAGCACCTATACCTCTCTTTCCTTTGTCCGTGCACCTCGCGCCTCTGCGCTTACATTTCGCCAAGTATTTCCGAGTACATCTTTGCGGCTTCGCAGCTGTCTCCAGTACCACGCATGCTATCGACACGAGAGAGAATAGCGAGGGTATTCTGGCCCTCCTGACTCATGACCAACCCTTGAGAGGCTTTCTCAGTTTCAATCACCTGACCATTGAACACTGTGGCAACCACATCGATGTCCTTGATTGCCTCTGGGTTCGTTTTCTCGATGGTATAAGGGTGTTGTCCGAGGACGGTAAAGTTAGCGTGCTTACCTAAATCAATACTGCCAACTTGGTGCTCTATCCGAGCGGCATACGCGGCATCAATCGTGATAGCGCGCATCGACTCTTCCATCGTCATCTTCTCGGCTTCTCCCAGTACCTTACCCGACAGGCCAGTTCTGTTAACCGCTGTCCAGGCCAGCGCTAGAGGACGACCAGGCGCCATTGGCGCATCGGAGTGGAAAGAGAGTTTGGCTCCCGCATCAAGGAAGGAGCGACCTCGGGCCGTATACTGGGCACGTTCCGGGCCAATACCATCTAAACTATACTGCTCACCCAATACGTGGAGGTAGAATGGGTTAACCGAAAAGTTGGCACCCAAATCCGTTGCGCGTTGAATATCCTCAGGATCGGTATACGCAAGGTGGTGAAAACTCGTGCGGTGGTCTTGACGGGCTTTTTCTTCGTTGAGCTTCTGCATAATATCCACCGCTACTTCTAGACCGTAGTCACCGTTGGCATGCACGGTAATTGTATAGTCGTTATGCCAATACGGGCGCATACTGTTTTCTAGATCCTCTGGGTACTGGATCCATGCCCCGTCGTGACCATCGGTATAACCATCCTTCATCATCATAAGCTGGGCATAAGCCGCACCGTCGGCAAAGAGTTTAACTTGCCCTGGCAACCAACGGACATATTCGCCATTGAGCAATGGATCATTGACTCGTGCCTCCACAGCTTCAAACGCCCCTTGTGCATCGCCATCCATATGATCGTAGAACGTATTGCCCGCAGGAATCATGAAGTAGTCAAACATCGGCTTCTGCTCCATGATATCGATCATACCAGCGGCCATATCATCGGACAGCATCATACCGGGATCTACTACAGTCGTGACCCCGCCCGCTTGCAGGTATTCATTTGCACGTGTTATGCCTTGGGCAAATTTTTCCGGCGTCGCAATTTGCGAAAGCAACAATGGTGCGGCAGCATATAATCCTGTCTCGTAGGCATGACCACGTTCGTAATCCATGTAGTTGAAGTGATTCGCATCACCTTGCCAGTCTTCAGCTTTGACATTGAGCATTTCGAATGCCGCTGTATTAAAGAACAACTCATGAACAGAACGCTGCCATACAATGATTGGGCGCTCTGTGCTGATCTCATCGAGCATTGAACGATCAAGCTCACCGTGGAAATATCGATGCCATCCCCATGTCACCAGAGGCTCGCCCTCAGGTAAGCTCGCCTCTAGCTCTTTAAGGCGCGCCAAGTAAGCCTCTTGGCCTACCACACCCTTAACATCGCCCCAAGGGAGATCCCAATCTGCAGGAGTAATTAAATGAGTGTTCGCGACCAAAGCAAACAGCCAAATGTGGGCATGCGGCTCAATCAGGCCTGGAGTCAACACTTTATCAGCAAACGAGGTGTCATGAGTAAAGCCATCGGTATTCGAGTACTTAGCTAGCAGTTGCTCCTGCTGCCCTACCGCAAGGATCTTCCCGTCTTGTACCGCAACGGCGTTGGCAGTGTCGATGGCTTCAGACATTGTAATAACGTCTGCCGCGCTAAATAGTGTGATCGGTGAACCTGTTGACTCGGCAAATAACGAGGTTTTTTGGGGTGAAGTACATGCTGACAGCGTAGCGATAGCAGAAGCGATGGCGGTGTACTTTAGCATGGATGAAAGCGACATAAGTATGGCTCCAAGTTTTCATCAGTGGTCTAATTTGACCATGATTGTATGCACTTCGAGACAAAACTCTTAATCGTAACTCCATCCTTTTCGGGGGATTTACCCCCGCAAAGACATTTTATTCGTATCGCTTTTACATATAATAAATAACTGATGAGATGCCTATCACATTAAGTCTCAAGTAGCGATTTTAGGTTTTCAATTAACCATCGTTTGGCTTGGCCAAACTTTTTCCGATGATGCCAAACCACAATACGTCGCATATTGATCGCATCCGTGGTATCTAGATCGATAGGTTGATAGTTTGGGCTGTCGGGGGAAATCGCCTTCAAAGGGAAAATTCCCCACCCTGGTCTTTTAGCAATAATTTCTAGTGCAGCCTCCGGTGAAAAGGTATTTTGAATATGCTCGAACCGATCAAAACGAACGATTTTCTCTGCATCAGGATAAGTCACTAGTGGCATTGTACGAAGGTCAGAGTGATGGACAATAGTCACTGTCTCTGCTTGGCGATGAACAATACTCACCATGGTGATGTTATCAACGTGGCGCAGGTGATAGTCCTCAGGTAAATCACGATTTTGAAATAACCGTAACACGACATCTATCGCCCCACTCTCTAAATGGGCATCCAGTTGATCGGTTGGGTGGCGTTGCCAGTGAATGGTTAACCCCGGGAACTTCAATGCCATGGCGCGATCAATACTGGCAAGCTCTTCAAAGCCAGTAAAATTATCAATACCAACCGTCAAAGATGACTCTATATCGGATGTGAGGTTCTGACTAAATTGACAAAACGATTGATACCCCTGCAACAAGGTTCGAGCGCGGGTATAGAGAGACTCTCCTTCAGGGGTAAGGGTAATATTACGACCATTGCGCTCAAACAGCTGCACATCCAAATCAATTTCCAGATTGGCAATCGCCTGGCCAACGGAGCTGCGGTCTCGACCGAGCTTGCGCCCTGCCGCGGTAAACGACCCTGTTTCCACTACAGTGATAAAATAATGGATGTGTTCAATATTGGGTGAGGTCATCGTTCTGTGCGTGTCCTTGACTCGAAAGAGATATAAATGGGCTCAATGCTGGCCGATTATAACCATAAGTGGTGACAAAGGGGGTGACTTTGACTGTCAATGCGACGTGCTCCATCAAGCTGCTTGTTCTTGACTATACTCTTGTGGCTAATTGATACCCAGAACAAGGATATACCCCAATGACATTGACACGCTCTCTTGGGCTACTCGCCCTTATGTTTACCCTTCATCTCCCCAACGCCCTCGCTGATGGGCATGAGATGCAATCCAAACAAACGCTCGAGGTCGCGGAAGCCTTTCTAATCGCCGCAGGCACCGGTGATATGGAGACACTTAATAGCCTGATGGCTGATGACTTTGTTTGGCATAACGAGGGCGACAGTGATATTCCCTGGATCGGCAATTGGGAGTCTAAAGACACGGTGCTTAACGAATTTATGCCACTGTTTGGTGCTGGTCTAAGCGTGACCAGTTGGACAACCGATTTTAGTTTTGCCAATGGCAATCAAGCTGCTTTTATGGGCACGATGAGCGCGATTGTCAACGAGTCGGGTGTGGATACTGGCACCTTTAGCTGGGCGGTGCGGGTGCATGTGGAGGACGGTAAGGTGAAAAGCTGGAACTGGTTTGAAGACAGCTACGCCGTATCTAAGGCTTATCACAGTGAGAAATAACACAGACTGTGTAATTGAATGAGAATAAGATCACAGCGATCTTATTCTCATTCACCTACCACTTGCCGTTGCTATTGCGCCACTCAGACTGAGGCGGGATCACTTGAATCACGTCCCAATGCTCAACGACCAAGCCTGCTTCTAGGCGAAATATATCAAAATAGGCATAAGTGTTTTGCGTATCCTCTCCAGTGATGTCTGGACCCTCAGACATAACCAAGGCAAAGTTGCCCGAGGCATAGATAAACTCTGTACTGGTATAGAACGGCATATCCGTCATACCTTCCAATTCCATCAAGAAGCTACCATCTGCGCCCGAATCCACACTATGCTGCACGTAGTTTTCCAAATCAAAATAACGTCTGACATTGGTCCAATTACCACCAAGAAACAACTCATGAACCAGCTCTGTCACGATATGACGGTTATAACCCGTAAGTGCTATATCGGTCGGTGGTGTTGAAGCGCCGTCGGTTTGACTGGTGCCATCACCGTCCTCTGCAAGGTCTGTGATATTATCCCAGTGTTCGATGATCAACCCCTGACTGTTAAAGCGAAATACATCGATGATCACTTGAGCAAAGCCATGGTTCCAGCTGCCATCATAAACACTGTGCAACACCACGATATCACCGTCGGCAAAACTGCGGGCAATATCGACGGTGATCCCCACTGGGATACCTGTAATGATCTGATACAGCGGTGCCTTACCATCAGGAACGCTAAGATTATGCTGGACGTAATCCTCGCTAACAAACCTCAGTGCCGACTGGTTTCCCGTTTGAATAGCCTCGAGCAAAGCGTGCGCGCGAGCAAGGTTACGCGCTTCATGGTTAGCGACATCTGAATCCCAACCTATAACCAACAGCAGCAAGGGCAGTCCAACTAGCCGCTGAGCTAATCTGCGCCAGCAAAATGGAAGATACACCATGCACTACGTCTCCAGCGTGAAAACTGTATCGATAGTGAACCTTTTTGCGCGCTGAGTCTGTCTTATTAATGAGAAGAATTACGGGAAACCTTTGTCACCTATTTTTAGTGGATTTCTACCTCTTTATTTTGGGATCGAAAACCATTTCCGGTAGTTTTTTAGTTTAATAATAATTTTGGTGATAACAGTCAATTTACAATCTGTCATCATTTAGCATTTTAAATAGGTAAGCTAATGATTTTATTAATACAATGCTTAAGAATAAGCATCAAATCGAACCGAAAGAGCGCAAATTCAGCTTAGTAGATACTCTACTTGTAGATTGGATTGTCACTATGAGGTAGGCAAAGCGCGAGCTATATCGAATATCAAACAAAATTATATAAAGCAAATTGCATAATGTAGATTACTTGTTAATACTTTGTTTACTCGAAAGGTAGACATATGATTCAACTAAGCCTGATTTGTATGTAGTTCGAGTATAGACCTAGCAACTGACGTTTTTGAGCCTTGTTTAGCTCACATAATATCGTGCCAACCACCCGTTTGTGGTTGGCTTTTTGTTTTTTGATCTAGACCGAAACGACACCCAGGTGCAGACGAAGTGTCAACTTCAACTAAATCGGGCAACTACCGACAGGTCGAGACAATCTTTATCGATATTTGCTCGTGAGCATTAGCAGTAAGAAGTAACCACTACCAAGAATCGCAACTAAGGTTCCCGCCGCAATTTGTCCCGGAAAAATCACCACTTGTCCCAACCAATCAGCCCATAGCATTAAGCTGCAGCCAATCAAGCTCGCAACCACCACCTGTGGCTGAAACGTTCGCGCCCCTAGCATGAGTGCCATATGAGGAGAGACAAGCCCGACAAAGGCAACCGGGCCCATCGTTGCTGTAGACACAGCGCACAAGAGCGCCACCAAGCAAAGCGCAACCTGATTGACGAGCCGAGCATTTAGCCCTCGAGCCACTGAAAAATCACGACCAATGGAGATGAGAGTGAACCAGCGCGAGAGCAACAAACTGATCATCGCAAGTATTACCACAACTGTCGCCAGCGCAAGCGCTTGGTCTGCGGTCGTACGATAGGTAGAGCCAGTTAGCCAGAGCAGTGTTTTGTAACTATCACCTGATCCTTTCGCAAGCGCAAATTGCACCAATGACTCAAGCAAAGCCGATAATGCGATACCTATGAGAACAAAGTTGGACGGAACGAACTGGCGTTTTCTGGTCAAAAACAGTAACACTGCAAGAACGGCGATGCTGCCGCTAAACGCAATCCCCCAACCAAAAGAGGCCATTGCAGTGCCTGAAATAATCCCACTAATGATTAAAGCGAAGGTCGCTCCAGACGAAACCCCCAGAATATCCGGACTTGCCAACGGATTATAAACAATTCGCTGTAACAACGTACCCGCAATCGCTAACGCAACGCCGACAGAAACCGCCGTTAATGCCCGAGGCCATCTCAGTTGCCACTGGTATTGGTTCGGGGCAGCAAGCACCCAGCCCTGTGAATCTAGACTGAGATAGAAATAACAACCAAGGCCCAAAAGCAAAGCGCCAACTAAGAGCAAGAAAATATTTCGTCCCGTTGACGAGCGCCCTACCATCGACAGATTAATCTGATCTTGAGCTGTGACCTGACGACGAGCAAACCAGATCAAGGCCGGTGCACCAATAGCTGCTGCGGTCACACCACTAGGTACAATATCCTCAAGCCACAGGCTCAAGCCGAGAGATAAACTATCTGTTGCGATGAGCAACAAGCTTCCCAATAGCGCACTCAAAAGCAGCTCTTGTCGCGGCGTCCTCGCACCACTAGCACGCGCTATATTAGGCGTGAGAAGGCCAATAAAGCTAATAATACCAACAGTGGTGATTGACACGGAGACCAACCATACCCCTATCACCATTAACGTAGCAAAGGCCGGTAACACTGGTAATCCACGCGCGGCAGCGCCATCTTGACCCAGCTTAAGAATAGAGAGGATACGCGGGGCAAAAAAGACCAGTAGCAATGCAATCCAAGTACGGGGTAGCAACCAGTGGAACTGCCCCCAGCCCTGTTGGGTGAGATCCCCTGCCCCCCACATAAATACATTCTGCGCAAACTCGTTGTTTAACAGCACCAAAGCTGTGGCAATCGAGCCTAGCATTATATTCACCACCATCCCTGATACGACCAATGGCAAACCGGTCATATTGCGCACACCCGCGATCATGACCACGATCAGGAAGGCGACACTAGCACCTATCATCGCGGCGAATGCCGAATAATTGGCTACCCAGTCGACAAACCAAATATTCATTATCACTAAGGCTAACCATGCACCAGCAGAAGTGCCGAGCGTCAGAGGTGACGTTAGATTATTTTGGGTAAGCTGCTGCATCAAGCTCCCCACCAACCCAAGCATGGCACCAATTAGCAGGGCCATACACAGACGGGGCAACTGTGCATAGAGGTAGAAGATGTCCGCAAATGTCTCAGCGTGGCCAGGCTCACGGAGCAAACGCCACTGCTCGAGCAGATTCAAATGGGTGTCCAGCTGGATATGCAAGATACCTAATATCAGGATAGCAAGCACTATTAAGGTGTAGCTGGCTGGTTTTATAGATGTTATACGGGTCACTCTACTCTATCTCCATCAGGCTATCGGTGATGGCCTGCGCCATATAGATCAGAGAGTATGCTCCGCCATAATTCCATACAGGTTCAATGCCATTAAATCGATGTTCTTGAACAAAAGGCATCGCCTGCCATAGGCGGGAGCTTGCTAGATTCGGCTCATCAGGGAATGGGCGAAAATACATAACATAGCCCTGTTCTATGTGTTGCAGCGGGTTAATCCGCTGCTGTTTGACGCCCCAGGCCTGTGGCGCCACCTTGATGGGGTTATTAAATCCAAGCTTACGCACAACATATTGAGTGGTAGAGTTCTCAGAATAGAAAAACACAGAATTTAAAGTTGAAAAACGCATAACCACCAAATCGGTATTCTCTGCATAGCGGGTCGCTAACTGCGTTCTTAATCTAGAAAACTCCGCTTCAATCTCATCGATAATTTGCTCGGCCTGTTCATTTTTTCCCAGTAACTGACCAATAACTTTCAGATTATCCATCGCTCTCTGCGCAGAGTCGTACTCCAGTTCAAAATTGGGCAGATACACCACAGGAGCAATAGACTCTAGAACATCAAGCAAATCTTCTTGCGGTGTTGCGGCTAAGATGACATCAGGCTTGAGACTTGCAATCTTTTCGAGATTCGGCTCTGCGCGCGAGCCGATCTCCTCTATAGAGTCAGGGGCGCTCGGTTTCACCACCCACTGACGGTAACTGTTCAACTCTGGTGCCGCAAGTGGCGTCTCTCCAAGAACCAGAACTTGTTCAAGAAGGTCCCAGTTGAGTACGACAACCCGCTGCGGTAGTGCTGAAAAATATTGCTCTCCCCGAGCGTCCTCAATCACTATTCCCGCAGTGCTATTTGCCATCACACCGGCGCTGAAAATAGTCGACAATGCCAACAGGGTGAAAAGGTTCAAGGCAATTACTCGCATACCACTGCGACCTTATGCTGACTGAGGTGCGGCTCAGGGTGTGGGATCAATTTGATTGGGGTGTGATACAACTTCGACAACTGCACCTCATCATGTAAGACATCAACATGGCCAGAAAAGGCGATTTCCCCCTGCTTAAGCGCGACAATGTGAGTCGCATAGCGCAGGGCGAGATTTAGGTCATGCAAGATAACAATAATGCCAACATTTTCACTCTTATTGAGCTCAGAGAGCAGCGCCAGTAACTGGAACTGGTGGTGAACATCAAGCGCGGATGTTGGCTCGTCCAAGATCAGAATCGGCGACTGCTGTGCCAGTAGCATTGAAACCCAAGCGCGTTGTCGCTCCCCCCCTGACAGATCATCAGCCAGTGCATGTGCAAAACCATCGACTCCGGTGCGCGCCATGGCTGCCTCTATGATCTCACTATCTTGTTTTTTCCAACGCCCAAAGGCGCCGCGCCAGGGGAAACGCCCCAACTTTACCAGCTCACGCACGGTTAAACCTGCTGAGGTCGGCAATTTTTGCGGTAAAAACGCCACCTGTTTGGCTAGCGACTTTGTGTCGTATTGGGTCACCGCTTTGTCAAACAGGCTAACGTGACCACTATCCGGTCCTTGCTGACCAGACAGTAAGCTGACCAGAGTCGATTTTCCTGAACCATTATGGCCCAGTACCACGGTGAGTTCGTTGGTTGGGATGGTCAAGTCATCAATACTGAGAATGGTGCGACCACCACGAATCATCTTAACGTTGGAGAGTTGATACATAGAGATGTGCTATTGGGTTAGTTGATGGTACTTAGCGAAAAAAACAGCCCCTCAAGGAGGGGCTGTTAGATTTTACCAACGATAGTTGACGTTGAACACCACTGAACGTGACTGACCGTAGTAGCACCAGTAGTCACAGCCTGAGATGTATTCTTCATCAAGAAGGTTGTTGACGTTTAGCTGAGCTTGCCATTGCGAGTTCAGATCATAAGTCACCGCCGCATCAAGTAAGGTGACGCTTGGTACTGTCAGATCTGATGCCATTGGGTTATCTTTTGATTCACCGATATAGCGAACGCCAGTACCGACACTTAGGCCCGGAACAAGTGAAAATGCATCATAGTTAACCCATGCTGATGCTTGGTGCTCAGGGATAAGAGCAACACGCTTAGCGCCTTGGCCACCAGTCTCATCAGTTTTCGCATCTGTGTAAGTGTAATTGGCGATTAACTTCACACTATCGGTTAACTGAGCTGCAGCATCAAGCTCAATACCCTTGGAAGTAACTTCACCCGTTTGTGTGGTAGAAAAGTCTGGTGTAGTTACCAAAGCGTTTTCTTGGGTGATATCAAAGTAAGCAAGGTTAACAAAGCCATCGATAAAATCTGGAGTGTATTTTACCCCTACTTCATACTGCTTACCCACCAAAGGCTTGTAAATCTCATTTGTGATTGGGTCGATAACACTGATGACCTCAAAAGACTCAGAGTAACTCGCATAAGGAGATAGACCATAATCCGCCTTATACATCACACCTGCATTAAGAGACAATTGTCCATCGTTTCGCGACTCATCTTGATCAAGTAATGTCGGTTGACCGTCATTAATTCCCCAATGGTCCTCTAGATAGCCATAGCCACGGTTTTCAGTTTTTACCCAGTCATAACGAGCACCAATTGAGGTGACTAGGCGGTCTGCATACTTAAACTGGTGCTGAGCATACACACTTGCTTGTGATTTTTTGATGTCTCGATCAAGGTTGTAAAAACTATCAATCGGGGTGTAATTCCCGTACTCAGGATTAGACCAATCAATGCTACCAAAGGTGTAGTCATCCTGCTCCACGCCCTCAGTATGGTGATACTGCAGATCGAAGCCTAGCAGTAATGTGTGTTCATTTCTGCCTTGGAACCAGTTTGCCACCGCATTGTTATCAAATGTGATGCTCTGAGTCTTACCGTCACGGAAAACGATGCCCTGCGCTAGTTCTGATACTGATGGATCATTATTACTAAACGCATAAGAACTACGCAAAAACAACTCGTTGTAACCATAATTTAGGTTCTGGTTGAATGTCCACGTGTCGTTATACTCATGTGTGAGTTTGTAACCAAAAGAGAACTGAGTGCGCTGGTATTTATCATAATCAGGCTGTCCCAGATTGGTAGACGGGTCAATTGTTCCAAAATCAGAGTCAATAATCGTACCTGCCGCTGGAAAAAACGGGTTAGTAGGCACGCCATCATCTTTAAGATAACTACTCAACACCGTAAGCATCGTGCGATCATTAATGTCGATCTCTACGCTTGGAGCAAGATAAATACGCTCGTTGTTTGTTCCATCAAGCTCACCATCATTACCTTTAAGCATACCGACTAAGCGATAACGAACGGTACCATCTTCATTCGCGTTGTCTGCAATATCAAAACCCAATGCTGTCAGGTCATTGTTACCGACTTCAACGCGCACCTCACCCTGAGGAGTGTAAGTTGGTTTCTTCTGCACACCGTTGACAATACCGCCAGGTGCCGACTCGCCAAACAATATTGCCGATGGGCCTTTGACAACTTCTACAGCCTCAAGTGCGTATGGTTCTACAAGCCATGTGTAGTAACCATCGCGGAATAAGCGATTTCCGTCGAGATAAGTCGCTGCATCAAAACCCCGAACTTTAAACCAATCGGTATCATTATCTGCCCCATAAGGCTGTGCAGTGACACCTGCGGTGTAACGTAACGCCTCATCAAGTTTCTGTGGTGCGCGCTCGCGCAGTTGCTCCTCATCAATGACAGAGACCGAACGTGGAGTTTCTTGCGCAGGAGATTCAATCTTCAACGCCTGCGCCGTCACCTTAATCGTCTCAACGTCTTGATCTTGTTGTGTGTTTGCAATCGCTTGAGTTGCAACCAGGGCCATCGCAGGTACTGAAAAGTACAAACCTTTTCGTACCGCCACTGCAATAGAGTTTGGGGTCATCATTTAGTAATCCAATTTATCAGTTTCTTACAACGGCCTTAAATGATAGTTATTCTTATTTGGCCTGGGCGGCGCATTTTACTTACTTTTTTATCAAAAGACAGTAATAATTAGCCTCTTTTTGACGAAAACATGTGCTAGAGATTATGTTCCACTGGTTTGAACGTTTGACCCAACCCTTTCCTAATAAAGAAAGTACTAGACCCCCTAAAGACTTAGTTGGATTTTGCCGTCACTACACTAAGGGTTTTGAACTACCCTTGGTAGTCATGTCGCTATTGAGTGCTGCCATTGCGATTGCCGAAGTGACGCTACTGAGCTACCTCGGTGAGCTTGTGGATATCCTTAGTAACCAAGATCGGGCCACTTTCTGGCAAGATCAGGGGGATCGCATCTGGATGATGCTACTCCTGGTCGCTGTTGTGATGCCGCTACTTGGGTTTGTTCACTCAATGATCATGCATCAAACCCTGCTTGGTAACTATCCAATGTCGATCCGTTGGCTCATCCATCGCTACCTTCTCAAGCAAGCGGTCGGTTTCTTTCAACGCGATTTCGCAGGCCGTGTAGCGACTAAGGTGATGCAAAGCGCACTTGCTGTCCGTGAGGCCGTGATGAAGTTAGTCGATGTACTGGTCTACATCTCAGTCTACTTCGTGTCGATGATCTGGATGATGGGAGAGTCAGATCGCATCTTGATGCTCCCAATTGTGGTTTGGCTGGTCATGTACGTCCTAATACAGTTCTATTTCGTTCCGAGAATGAAAAAAGTGGCGACGGATCAGGCTGATGCACGTTCAGTGATGACCGGTCGCATCGTGGATTCATACACTAATATCTCCACCGTCAAATTATTTGCTCACTCCCAGCGTGAACTGGATTATGCAGAAAGCAGCATGAAGCAGTTTCTAAAAACAGTGTACCGTCAAATGCGTATGGTTACCTGCTTACTGCTGAGTGTGGACTTCATCAACTATCTGCTTCTGGTCTCCATTGCTGCCCTATCGATTACCCTGTGGCTCGATGCCAGCGTCACGGTTGGTGTCATTGCTGTTGCCATCAGTATCGCATTGCGTGTCCAGGGGATGTCCAAGTGGATAATGTGGGAAGTGAGTGCCCTATTTGAAAACATAGGGACAGTTGTCGATGGGGTAAGTACCATCTCTAATGATGTCGAGGTTAAAGATGTGCCAAATGCTAAGGCACTCAATGTCACCGATGGTGAAATCACGTTTCACGATGTTGATTTTCATTACAGCGAGCAAAAATCTGTTTTCGAGCAGCTTAATCTGACGATTAAACCTGGTGAGAAGGTTGGGATCGTTGGTCGCTCTGGAGCGGGTAAATCAACCTTAGTTAACCTGCTGCTGCGCTTTTATGATGTACATGGTGGTAAGATTTCTATTGATGGGACAGACATTTCGCAGGTTGAACAAGAATCTCTGCGTCAACACATTGGCATGATCACCCAAGATACGTCACTACTGCATCGCAGCATAAAAGAGAACATCCTTTATGGTGATCCTGATGCTAATCTGGATACCGTTATCGATGCTGCAACCAAAGCTCACGCGCATGAATTCATTTGCGAACTCAAAGATGAACAAGGACATAGCGGATACGACGTGGAAGTGGGAGAGCGAGGCGTCAAGCTCTCTGGCGGTCAGCGCCAGCGGGTAGCGATTGCACGCGTATTACTAAAAAACGCGCCAATCTTGATTATGGATGAGGCCACGTCCGCCCTCGACTCAGAGGTTGAATCGGCGATACAAGAAAACCTTGAGACTCTAATGGAAGGGAAAACGGTCATAGCCATTGCACACCGATTATCCACTATTGCCGCGATGGATCGACTGATCGTCATGGATCACGGCAAGATCATCGAACAAGGCAGCCACCAAGAGCTACTTCAAAGACGAGGCGTCTATGCTCAGCTGTGGAAACACCAGACTGGTGGCTTTCTAGCTGAAGATTAGTAACGACTAGCCAAACCATTGTGTTATCACCCATCATGCCCCTATGTGGGGTTGATGGGTTATCTAGTTTATTTACTGAAATAGAACTTGAACAGTTCTCCGAGCCAATAGTGCACGTGTTTGCCCGAGCGCAATTTGATGCATACGATAAACACCATCACAATCACACCACAAATAACCCAATCCGCAAGCATAATCATCACTCCTATTCACCCAGCCACCACTTAATGATAACAGTTATCATTATCATCTCAAGTAATTCAGTGTAGAAGTGTCAAAATACCTGCGAACTTTTGAGGTTTGCCGTCAGTTCACTCGTAACTCAGTAAACTCAGGGTTGGGCTGACACCGATTAACCTCTACTGGGGGTAACTGCTTTGGCTCCAGAGATTTACGCTCAAAATCAAACTGACTCAAGATGTGACGAATCAAGTCTATCCGGCCTTTTTTCTTACAGTTGTTGTCGACAACAAACCAGGGGCAATGCTTGGTGTTGGTTTTACGGAACATACGCTCCTTAGCATCAGTATACTGCAACCACTGCGAGCGAGACTCTAGGTCCATCGGTGATAATTTCCAGCGCTTGGTGATCTTATTCAATCGCTCGTGAAAGCGCTCTTCTTGGGTAGCATGGGTAATCGAAAGCCAGTATTTCAGCACAATCACACCTTGGCGAACCAAACTCTTTTCAAAAGCAGGACAATCTTTAAGAAAGCTCGTCACCTGAGCCTCGGTAGCAAACCCCATCACCGACTCCACTCCTGCTCGGGTGTACCAACTGCGGTCAAAGATCACCATTTCACCCTCACTTGGCATCTCTTTCACCCAGCGCTGAAAATACCACTGTTTCTCTTCGGCATCTGTGGGCTTACCTTTGGCGACCACGCGCACATGGTTAGGGTTGAGTTTATCAACAATACGCTTGATGCTCCCCCCTTTTCCAGCCGAGTCTCGACCCTCAAAAAGAATCACCACCTTGAGACCATGCTTAATAATATGTGCTTGAAGTTGAACTAATTCTGCTTGTAAATGTTTTAGTGTTTTCTTGTATTCTTTTTTATTCATTCTATTTCACAGTTAATTCGCCTCTGCTCACGGTTAAATGACAGAGAAAGTTACACGTTAAAGTTTCTCGCGATCGCCTTACCATCCCAGAGATTGAGTCTATTCGCTGCCAACATGGCTCGAGCACATGAGGTCAACTTGTAACCAGAAGTAATGTTCGACTCCTGCTCACAAAAGCGCTCCTTATAGACGATACGATTTTTAATCAAGTTAGACAGGGTTTGGTATTCAATCGTGTAGAGACCAAGGTCGTTGAAGATTGTTTTCTCGCACTCAAAATCAAGATCAGACAGCCAAACTCCGACATGCTCATCAAGTACATAGACCGCTTCACCCGAGGCTTTTTCTAGCTCATACAAGGCCTCAACAGCAGAGATCTCTCGCTCAGACAACTTGGTAATTACGCTGTTATCGATACTCATTGCAACTCAACACCTACAAAAACGGGTAGTGAGATACTTTTCGAATACAAGGAGAGATCATCAAGGTCTCTACCTCTGGCGTGCCAAAGAAGGCCTCTGTTTCCACCGGTCTTGACAACTCAATAAACACATCATCAATAAAGTCAGTGAAGACCGCTAGAGCACGTCCTCTGGGCCTCAGTTGCATGATTTGCTCGATAATTCGCTCTTCGACCTTATCCCAGGTTAGGGATTGGTCGACATGCTGTATGATCTCATCACCATACTCGTTTCTGAGCTGACCTATCTCTTCAATAAGCTCTACTTTCCAATCGGGTTGCGCTTTGTGATTACCCGCATCCTTAAAGTCAGTATTGATATAAAGACTTAGAATTTTATTTTTATGGCTATCATTGAGTAATAGATAACAATCTAGAACATCAAGCACATTGATATTATTGGCTTTCATTATTATTCACCTATTAAAACTTAACTGCTGATAAATATTTTTAGCTTCACAGCTAAGTAATATTTAATACATAACTAACAACGTTAAAGTAAATCCAGATCCCTGAGATATCGACAATCGATGCTAGTACTGGGCTGACGAGTACCGCAGGGTCAAGGCGCAGGGCACGAGCAACAATCGGTAGCAAACCACCGACCACGGTTGAGATAGTCACCTGGATAAACAAGGCAATCGCGATGGCGCACGCGATCCACCAGATAGAGAAGTCGCCGACCGAACTGGTATCAGTAAAACACACCACTCGAAGGACAATCACACAAGAGACGATCGTGGCCATACACAGCGCAATACGACTCTCTTTCCAAAACACACGCCACCAATCTCGCAGACCAATCTCACTGGTCGCCAGAGATCGCACCACCAGCGTGGCAGCTTGGCTGCCAGTATTACCGCCGGCCGCAGCGATCACCGGCATGTAGACGGCAAGCAAGATCAACTGACTAATCGCATCCTCGTATTGCGAGATGATCACCCCAGAAACAATGCCAAGTAGTGCCAACATCACAATCCAGCCAATCCGCTCACGAACATGCTCCATCACACCAGTGCTCAAGTAGTCGTTCGAGGGCTCCGCTTCAGAGTGAATAAAGCCGAGCTGATGAGACAGGTGACTGGCAAGTGAGTCCAACCCTTTATTTTCAATTTTCTGGATCAGCTTTTGTACGTGTGAGATAGAAAGCTGCGAGAGTATCTTCACCGACTCTTCGACACACAAAATACGTAAGATTCTGATCTGCTCTTCGTCATCTAGTTGAGAAAAGCGCCCCTTAAAATCATCTCTACATTCAGAAGAAAATATTGATAAATCTTCCGTACAAATAGGTTTCAACTTATCCATTACTCTCTCCGGTTTCGAGAATAAAAAAATGCTCCACCATCCTTGGATGGAGCAAACGTTGCAGTAAATACGATTCATACTTGGCAGTAGTGTCAGTCAGGAGCCAAGCGTGAACCAATTGCGCGGCGAAACTAGCGAGTCTGTGCTTGCTTTGTTTATACCGCGTTTGGCTTGACCAAAGCCGAAGGCAAATACCTGGTCTATCAGGCTGAAGTTGATATTTGCCTTTCCCCCGAAATCATCATTGGATTTAATTGTGCTAGATCGCTTCACTTATCTATGCCAGACAATAAACCCTAGAGGTGGCAACGCCGTCCCTGGAGTACGCCATAAATATTTGTTTAAACAAAGTATTTGTTTAAACTACGTAGTAGAGTGTTGCGCCAACCCCACCAAGAGAGATCAAGCGCTCCGCGGCTTCACCGTGAATAATCTCAACGTCCACATTATTGGCCATAGACTCGACCAACACCTCATTGAACTTCTCCACCACAATTGGGTAAGGGACATAAACACGCTGGGCTTGTCCGCTGCGCAGTGCAGCCAGCACTTCCTCTTTACCAAATGCCGTGCGACCACACACGTTTCTGCGTGTCACTAGCTCTTGCACCAATGAAATATCATGGGTAGCCTCATATTCATCCGCGATAGCACGGACAATGATTTTCACCTCTTGATCACTTGCTTCGAAGGCAATCGGCTCAATCGTCACTAGCTTCTCTGAAACCGAGTGGTGCAGCTCATTTTTTACTTGGTTAGCAATCTTGAGGTTGCCGCCAAAAATAATGCGGTCAAACTCAGGATCATCCATAAAGTAAGCGTTGATCTCTCGCGCAGCGTTTTTATACACGCGGCTCTCCGTATCCAAATCGCGGCGTGCTGACGCCTGAGTACGTGCCTTTTTGCCACCTGGACGCAGGAATACACCGGCGTGAATCCCACTATCAATCAGCTCTTCTGCGCCCACGGTATTCAAATTGGCAGAAATCACTCGGTGCTCATTCTCCGAGAACAACACGACAAGATATTTGCCGTAGCGATGCAACTGCGACATCAAGTGTGAAACCTGAGGCAGACCGTAGTAAACCTGGTTTTCAACCGGCAGTGGCAAGTCAACAATGATGCCATCAACAAAATCCGTCAGGATCATCGCCGCTTTACCTTGCGCCTCATGCTGATGGAAAGCATCAAGCGTGCGCTCCTCAATAAACTCCCACGTCAATGCACTACCCACCATATTTTCGGCTTCACGCTTTTGCTCTGGCGTTAGGTTGTCGAACTGGTTCTTTAACTCAATCATCCATGCCGGGCGTTCACGCTGATTATTCTTATCGCTTGGATCAAGGTTTGCGTAAACGGTCATCATATTTGATTTAGTTTGCTGATGCGTATCAATATACTCACGCAATGATGTAAATAGATCTTGAATAGTATTATTCATAATATCTCACTTATAATTTATAATTTTTAAGCGTAGGGGATCACAACAACTTCTGACTTTCATAGAAGTGAAGTATTGCTGATCTGAGGCATTCAAATTAACCTTTGGTGCTTTATCTCCAATGGATAATATTTGCCTTTTGTTTTATTATATTTTACTAAAATAACTTAGTTTTATTTTTACCGACAGAAAGAAGCTCCCTATCGATAATAGTGATATTTAATTTATCCAATTTAATCGCGCCTTTTTCATCAAGCTGCTTCAAGCACTGACTAACGGTATTGCGCGACATACCCAGCATGCTGGATAACTGTTCAATAGAGATCGGCAAGGTATCTAGGCGACTAAATTCAGCGATAGCATCAACCGTTGTGGCCACTTTTACCAATTTATCTCGCTCTTTAGCAGTAAAATGAATAATTGACGCATATTGTAACTTCTTGGCCTGCGACACCATCAGGTGTTCTGTGATTTCACTACTCTCGGCCATCAGCTGTCTAATTTGCTCGTAACTCACCAGTAGCACGATACAATCACACATCGCTCTGAATGTGGCAAAAGATTTACGCGGAACGATAAAGCTCGACTCACCAAAGATAAGGCCTTGAGTGATAAACGCAGAGTAGCGTTCAACGCCGTCATAGTTGTCACGAACACTGGCCACCATACCGTCGATGACAAAACCAATATGTTCTGCCATCGTCGCCTGAGAGACAACGACATCGCCAGCAGAGTAGCGCTGCAGCGTACCAGACTCGACCAGTCGTTCACTTAATCGCGCCGATACCTGAAATAGTGTTTGAAATTCTTGCGTACTAATCATCACTAATAACCTATTAATTTCTAACTTAATAGTAGTTTGCCAGTAGCTCCTTTACCTAATCACTCTACCCTCTCCGAGGAAGATAATTATAATTTTGTTGCTCAAAAATCCTACGCACTTTGAGTGCGTGGTGTTCTGAGCTTTTGCTCTTACCCTATCGGCCACTGTTCGTCAGTTTAGGCAATTCTGAGCAAGCTATCTGCTATCAGGGAAATAGAAGTGCCTGCGTTTAGGATATCGACCTTCTCGGTCACGCATAGAACATTCTTCACTAAAACAGAGCTATGACTATGATTTCTAACCTGGACAATTTCGACCTTAACCTACTCTCAATCGTGCGCACCCTGGTTAAGTACAAGAGCACCAAAGCCACTGCCCTCCACTTGGGTATCTCACAAGCGAGCGTGAGCCGCAACGTCGCCAAGATCAACGAGGCATTTGGCCAAAATGTCTTCACTCGCAGCGCTCACGGTATGGAAGCCTCAGCATTGGCACAGAAACTGGCGCAAGCGGCTGAAGAGATGTTAGTCCCGCTGCAGCTTGCTCTTGGCGAGTTCAGTGAATTTAACCCTGTGTCCTACACAGGTAACATCTCTCTGGTCGTTGACCCCTTTGTCCTAGAAGAACAAGCCGAAAGTCTGACTCAAGCCTGTATCCACTCGTTTCCCAACGCTAAACTGCGCTTTAGTACCTGGAACCGCAATGCTATTGAAGCTATGAAGCTCGGTGAGTTCGATTACTGCATTACCGACCAAGATATCGCTTTGCCGCAAGCCATCTACCAAGAGAAACTCTACGACGAGCCAGTGGTGATCATTGCTCGGCAAAATCACCCAGTCTTATCCCAACCGCACTCATTAGAGCAGCTATTACAACTGCCGGTAGTGTCTATTCCAGCGCCCGATAGCCAAGTCAATAAGACCGATTTTGAGCACTTTTATACCCAAAACAACCAAATGCCGAATGTGGTATTTGAGAGCCTAAACTTGCGCGCTGCTGCCAGTTTTTTATCATCTTCCGAAGCAATTATGTATGGCAGCCCTTCGACGGCTAAGTATTTTTCTAACCTAGTTATTTATCATCAGCCTGCGAGTATTTTTAATATTAATAACTACCAAATCTATGGTGGCTATTTACAATCGAAACGTAATCACCCGCTCACTCAATGCCTAAACAATATGATTAAAAAAGAGTTCAAGAGCAAGAATTTCCTGTTCCAATAATGAATAGCTGTTATTCACTCGTGATCATAATTTTTCGATAACATTCATATCAGTCGCAATTTTGTTATGAATTGCATTACACTAAAACTATGTTTCTGAGAGGAAAAAATGATTATTGCACGGTTCTTCCTTTTGCTTGCGATACTTTCTGAAGTAGCTGGTACAAGCTCTATGAATATGGCGGGTCAAACTGGAAGCCTACTGAACTATGGCCTGATGTATATTTTGATTGCCATTTCTTACTACTTCTTGGCACTGGCCGCGAAGAAAATCTCAATTGGTGTCGCTTATGCCTGTTGGGAGGGATTAGGTATCGCCTTGATTACCGTGGTGTCTATCTTCTACTTTGGCGCTGAACTGACCATGCAAGAGCTGTTTGGTCTGACGCTCGTCGTCGCTGGTGTTGTGCTTGTAACCCTCGGTGAAGAGCATGCGGACACAGTACCAGCTTGCCCAAGCAAAGATGAACATGCACAGATGACCAAGTAAGGAATAAGATCATGAATTCTATTTTTAATATTTATTTTGGCTTTGTTCTTATCGCGGCACTGCTAGATATCGCGGCAAATATGTCACTGTCAAAGTCAAATGGCTTTGAAAATAAAAAGTGGGGCTTTTCTGCAATCCTTTTGGTCCTTGCGGCATTTACACTGCTTGCTCAAGCAGTAAAAGGAATGGACCTTGCCATCGCCTACGCAACGTGGGGCGCAATTGGTATTTTGGGTACCGCACTTGGTGGCTACTTCTTACTTAATCAGAAACTTAAGCCAATTGGCTGGGTGGGTATTTTCACTGTCATCGCAGCAATAATTGTGATCAAAACAGCATAAACCCCAAAATATAGTTTCACCCATTTAATTAAATAATTATTAGCCCTGTCTCTTGATGAGATGTAGGGCTAAATTGCTATTCGGTAAACACAATGAACAATAATTGGTACGCTCTCGATAGCTCAGAGGTTGTTGATGAGTTAAAGGTCGATGTAAAACAAGGCTTATCTCCTCGCCAAGTAGAGCCGCGAGAGAGAACATTTGGCCGCAACGAAATCACCACCAGTAAGCAACAATCTCTTTGGTCACTGTATCTTGAGCAATATAAAAATCCATTAGTGTATATTCTCGTGATCGGCACCGTGGTGTCTTGGCTGACCGGGCACTATATTGATGCGATTGCTATCGGGGTGATTATCCTGATCAATACAGGGATTTCATTTTGGCAGGAATACAAGGCCAAAAAGGGTATGGAGGCCTTGCAACAAATGGCGGCGCCGCAGGCTGAAGTTCGCCGCAGCGGTGAGTGGGTAAAAATTCCCGCCGTGGAGCTTGTTCCTGGCGACGTTGTTAAGATTAGTACCGGAGATATCCTGCCTGCGGATGTGCGGCTGATTGAGGCGCACAACTTGGCTGTTGATGAAGCCGCCCTGACTGGCGAGTCAGAGCCAGTGCAAAAATCCACTCCGGCTCTGGAGCGCGAGAATGTCGGTCTTGGCGATCAAGTCAACATGGGCTTTATGACCACTAAGGTCACCGCAGGTAACGGGCTTGGTATCGTAACTGCCATCGGGATGGAGACTGAAGTCGGCCATATCGCCGATATGCTCAACAGCACCGAAGAGACTCGCTCACCAATGCAAGTGCGTATGGATACGCTGGCGAAGTTATTACTTATCGCCGGTCTGTCTGTTGTGGCGATGATCTGTGTGATCGGTTACAACCATGGCCTGAGCTGGCTTGAGATCCTGACCACAGGTATTTCACTCTCAGTGGCTGCGATTCCAGAGGGTTTACCGACGGTGCTGACCATTGTCTTGACCATGGGCTCAAGCAAGATGGCCAAACAGAACGCCCTAGCTAAACATCTATCTGCTATCGAAACACTCGGCTCGACCACGGTGATCTGCTCAGATAAGACCGGCACCCTGACCCAGAATCAGATGCAAGCAACACAAGCCTTCGATGCCAGTGGCATGTTCTGGGATATCACCGGAAATGGTTTTGAGCCAATTGGCAACTTTGTCGCGCAAAATGGCATTAAGAAGGTTGAACAGTGTGAAATCATGAGTACTGCTTTGATTGTTAGCACACTGTGTAATGACGCTGAGCTGAATGCCAAAGATGGCCACTGGTCAGTCAATGGCAGCCCGACCAGTGGCGCTTTGCTGGTTGCGGCTAAAAAAACAGGCATCACTCAAGATTCACTCATTGAGAAAGCTGGCTATATTTTGGTGCGTAAGCTGCCGTTCGACTCAACACGTAAATTAGGCTCAGCCATTGTGCGTGACCCGTCAGGACGCTATTTCCTTGCCACCGCAGGGGCGCCCGATGTGATGCTTAAGAAATCACGCATTAGTGAGTCGCACCAACAACAAGTTATTCGTCCACTACCTATGACAAAAGACGCACCACAGCTAGAGGCTTACCAACAAGTTCCTGCTGCGCGTGTCTGCTTTGAAAAAGCCGTGGAAACCTTTGCTCAAGACGCCTTGCGTACGCTCGCCGTTGGTTACCGCTATTTGGATGTCTCAGAGATTGACTTGGATGTCGCTGAGCTCGAGAACGATCTGACCATTTTAAGTGTGTTTGGCATCATGGATCCCCCTCGCCCGGAAGTAAAAGAGGCGATTGAAGAGTGTCATGATGCGGGACTGAAAACCGTGATGATCACGGGCGATCATGCCGCCACGGCAACCGCGATTGCCAAAGAGATCGGCATTATTCGTAATCGCGACGACAAAGTGCTCACCGGTGAAGAGCTCGACAAGATGACCGATTACGACCTTGAGCAGATTTGTCGACAAATCGCCGTTTACGCTCGGGTGACACCAGAACATAAGCTGCGTATCGTTCGTGCTCAGCAAGCGAGTAATGAGGTAGCGGCCATGACTGGTGACGGTGTCAACGACGCGCCCGCCCTGCGTGCAGCTGATATCGGTGTCGCCATGGGCATCACCGGCACCTCGGTCGCCAAGGACTCTGGTGACCTAATTCTGCTTGATGATGACTTTAGCACCATCGTGGTGGCGGTGCGTCAGGGTCGCAAGATCTATGACAACCTGCGCAAGTTCATTCGCCAAGCGCTGACGGCCAACGTCGGTGAAGTCTCGGTGATCCTATTTGCCTTCCTCTTGATGGGGCCTGAGGCGATCTTGCCTCTAACGCCACTGATGATCTTGTGGGTCAACCTCATCTCCGACGGCATCCCTGCACTTGCGCTGGGTATGGAGCCTGAAGAGCGTAATGTGATGAAGCGTAAGCCACGCAAACGTGACCAGGGCTTTTTCTCTAATGGCCTTGGCGCGCAAATCATCACGCGTGGCTTGGCGCTTGGTGGATTAAGCTACTGTGTGTTTTACTCGATGCTGCAAAACCAATACAGCGCTGAATATGCACAAACCGCTGCATTTATGACGCTGATTTTTGGTCAGCTGTGGCATCTATTTGATAGCCGCTCACTGACTACCCTGTTCAGAATTCGACCTTTTACCAACAAGTATTTGCTTGCGGCTATTGCCCTATCAAGCACCTTGTCGCTGGGGGTTATCTATACTGAACTTGGTCAGTGGATCTTCAGCACTGAAGCGTTAAAAATTGAGCACTTGATTGCAATCGTGTTGGGCGCAGCACTGCCCACTTTTGCACTCTCTGCGATCAAAGAGTTCACCAAAGTTAAGTTTCTATAGTTAAGACAGGGTGTTACCTAGTGAAAACGCCCTGTTTTCAGCTCAAAAAGAGCATTAAATGAAAGATTATCGACAAATAACTTTTCATTAACTCAATTTGCTGTATAGTGACCGTTGCTCTGTTGATAGAGTTGTTTTTGAAATACCGATACTGTTCGTCCCTGCTGTTACTCCTATGTGAAAGCACCTGAACGACCCTAGCGTTATTGTCGTCGAAATAATTACTACCACTAGTGCATCACTTTCATTTTTTATAGGAGACAGATTATGTCTAAAGCAACTGGTACCGTTAAATGGTTCAACGAAACTAAAGGTTTCGGTTTTATCTCTCAAGACAACGGCGAAGATCTTTTCGTACACTTCCGTTCAATCGTTTCTGACGGTTTCAAAACTCTGAACGAAGGTCAAAAAGTATCTTTCGACGTTGAGAGCGGCCCTAAAGGTCCTCAAGCGGCTAACGTAACTCCACTATAAGTTACTGCCCTTAAAAGCGTTTCAAAGCCTTGCTCTTGAGCAAGGCTTTTTCGTTTCTGGGCCTAACTACTTGCGCTGTATACCCAAGTTGCTTTGCCGAAACTGCCTCTTGAGGCGACTCTTTCAGGCGACTCTTTCAGGCGACTTAGGTATACAATTAGAACAACATATAAGCTTGTGCTAGACTCGCACACCTTTCTGAATCACCGAGACCAAACAGATGACCATTAAAAAAGAGCTACAGAACCTCAACAACCGCATTGATACGTGTCAGCGTAAGCTTGATGCCGCTAAGTCTCGTGGTGATCAGGAGATGATTACCAAGTTTACCGATGACTTGGATAAGCTGAGCAAAAAAGCGAGCTCACTGAAGCACAAGCAGCAGTACGACTTGAACAAAGAGCGTAAGAGCTTGCTAGATATGCCTTTCTCGCGCGAGATCACCAAGGCAGAGCAAGCGGACATGGGCAAACTTAAACGCTCGGTAAAAGGACTTATTGTCGTACACCCAATGACCAAACTTGGTAAAGAGCTGCGCCTTGAGGTGATGACAGGTTTTGCGCCAAAGAAATTCTAAACGCCGCTAGCCAAGACGATCTAAAGAGCAGACCATGGTCTGCTCTTTTGCTATTAGAACAAACGCCATGCCTCGCCTGCGCCTCGCGTTTACTCCCCCTCCGTTATGTCCTCAAAACTAAACTATATTTTAATAGTAAAAACTTTATTTGATGCCTATGCGCTGTGACGGGTATCGCGTATGATACCGCCTCCCTATTGCTAAGAGACCTATCATGCCTAGTCAACTTTTCGCCAAGGTGCCAACCGGAGTTCGCTTTATGCTCCTCTCTGCACTTGGTTTTGCCCTTATGTCCGCTTGCGTTAAATACGTCAGTACTCACGGCATACCCGTGTTTGAAATCGTGGCGGCGCGCGCATTGGTCTCGCTGATCATCAGCTATCTCGACGTCAAACGTAAGAAAATCTCAATTTGGGGCAACAATAAGCGCTTACTGTTGGCCCGCGGCACCGTTGGCACAATGGCTTTGATGTGTGTCTACTACTCTGTGACCACTCTGCCACTTGCTGAGGCGACTATCTTGCAATACGTTCATCCGGTATCGACTGCGCTACTGGGCTTGCTGTTTCTCAAAGAACGTATTCAACTGCCGACGTTGATCTGCATTGGATTGTGCTTGCTCGGCCTTTGGGTCATAGTCCAGCCGAATATGGCCGGCAATCAGGCTCAAGACTTACCGCTGTTCAGTGTGATGATTGCACTGCTTGGCGCCATGGGCAGCAGCGTGGCGTATATCATTGTCAGAAAGCTCAGCCGCACCGAGGACAGCTCGGTGATCATCTTCTACTTCCCTCTGGTTGCCCTGCCTGCATCACTGTTGCTCGCTTGGCAAGATTTTGTCTGGCCGAGCCTATACATTACTGGTGTTCTGGTGTTGATTGGGATCTTTACCCAAATAGGCCAATACGGCCTGACTAAAGCGATGCAGACCCAAGCTGCGGGACAAGCTTCGGCGTACTCTTACATTCAGATCGTTTTCTCAGCCTTGATTGGCGTCTGGGTGTTTAATGAGGTGCCTTCTGTTTGGACGTATATGGGCGGTGGTCTGATTGTCACTGGCGCATTGATCAATGTCTTTGGTCGCCAATTACGCCTGAGTAAAAGCTAACTAGTCATCGGGGTGATCACTTATGATCACCCTCTCGCTCCCACACCGGTGGGTTGCCGATTTTATCGACCAAATAATCGATAAATACGCGCACCTTCATACTCACTGCATTCGCCTTAGGATAGACAAGCCAGATCGCGGTTTGATCGTCGACCTCATAATCTGGTAACACCCGTACCAGCCGACCCGCCTTAATATCGTTCGCAACGCTCCAATAGGCGTGCATTGAAACGCCAGCGCCTGCCAGTGTCGCGATTCTCATACTGGTTCCATCATCACACACTAGCCTGGCTTTGCTCGCTTGCGGAGGAAATGCCACCATATCCGGTGAGTCATCACCACTAAGCATACGTTTTCGATTAGCTTTGAACGCAATAAGTTGATGATTAACCAACTCATCAGGATGAGAAATAAAGCCATGACGAGACAGATAATCCGGTGATGCACACAAGATACGTCGATCGGGCGCAAGCTTGCGCGCGCGCAAATTACTGTCACTCACTGCGGTATTTCGCAGCGCTAGGTCGATGCTGCCCTCAATGATATTCACTTCTTGGTCGCCGAGCTTTAACTCAATATCCAAGTCTGGGTAGCGGGCTAAAAATTCTGGCAAAAGTGGCATGATGTAGAGCTGAGCAAAGGTGCTCGACGCGGCAAAACGCAGCACACCCGACACTTGGTCGAGTTCAGTTCCAATCGCGGCCAGTGCGTTGTCGTGCTGAGCAAGGATCTCTCTCGCATAGGGGAGGAAGCGCTCTCCCTCAGTTGAGAGTGCGACCTTGCGCGTAGAACGGTGCAGAAGGTCGGTACCAATCTGGTTCTCTAGCTTGGACAGGCGCGCGCTTGCCATCGCAGGGGCATAGCCTAGCGCTCGACCGGCGCCACTAATATTGAGCATCTCTGCCACTTTAACAAATAAACGCAGGGACTCGATTTCCATAACGTGAGTGGGCACCTTATCGTAAATAACATTACTAGATAATCGACGTGATTTGATTATATCGCAATTGCTAATTCTCTTTTCCTCACTTGCGCATACACGAAACCGACTGCGCCCTCTAGTTTTAACAGTGACCAAACCAATGAGGATCGCAACATGGAATACAAGAACTTCACCACGTTTAACGTTGATATCGATGACGGCATTGCCTGGGTAACTTTTGACTTCCCACCGGTTAATGTTCAAGGGCAAGAAATGCTGGCTGACTTATCAAGTTTGGCACTGCGACTGGAGCGTGACCGTGAGGTCAAGGTCGTAGTCTTTCAATCGGCTCATCCAGAGATTTGGGTCTGTCACTACGACACCAACCTGCTAAGAGATATGTCAAAACAGGCAGTGTCTCGCGACGAAGCCAAACTGCTCGACCTGCAAGCGGTACTTGAGCGAATCAGTAAACTTCCTCAAGCAACGATTGCCAAAATTGAAGGCTTTGCGCGCGGGGGTGGCCATGAGTTTGCGCTGGCGTGTGATATGCGCTTTGCTGCTCGCGGCAAGTACAAGTTTATGCAAATGGAAGTCGCGATGGGTATCTTGCCGTGTGGCGGAGGTGCATCACGCATGGCACGCCAAGTGGGATTGGGCCGCGCGTTAGAAATCATTCTCAGCGCCCGCGACTTTGATGCCGACGAAGCCGAAGCCTACGGCACCATTAATAAAGCGCTTGAGCCCGATGAAATCGGCGAATACGTAGAAAATTTGGCGCGCCGAATTGCCAAGTTCCCTGCAGAATCGATCAACGCTTGTAAGCAAACCGTCTACGAGTCGATTGATAAACCCATCGAAGAAGCACTCAAAGCCGAAGCCTACTGGCTCTATCAAGCCACCAGCCAAACCTCCGCTATCACCCGTTTTACCTGGGCTGACGAGCAAGGCGCACAGTTCGAAATCGACAACCAACGCAATTGGAACGACCTCGTCATCAACATCCAAAACGTGAATGACGAATAAAGCCTTCGGCTTTATTCAGGGTGCGAGGAGCGGGTTACACTTCGTTCCGAGGAGCGAGTAGTGAATCACATGTTTTTAGGTCCTTGCATCCCAAATAGCTAAAGCAGCACCCGAACCTCACCCTGATTTTAGGGTGAGGTTCGAGCTATACCCGCCTCTGTGAATGAGGTACATACCACACGTGCAAAACTACTCGCTCCTCGTAGGGCGAAGCCCGTCCCCGCACCTCGAACCTATATTAGGGCGATGTTCAAGCCATACTCCGCCTCTATGAATGAAGGGCTTACCACACACGCAAAAATCCTCGCTACTCGTAGGGCGAAGCCCGTCCCCGCACCTCGAACCTGTGTCTACGCTATAATTGCAAATAAGGTCCCAGACACTTGGAGGTGTGTATGACCATTGCAACGCGATTAGACCAATACCTGGTCGAACATGACATCCAGTTTAATACTGTCACACACAAACACAGTAATAGCTCTTTGCAAAGCGGTGGGGCGGCGGGCATCCCACTGATGAATCTTGCCAAAGGTGTCGTACTTGAAGATCACGAGGGGCGTCACATGATGGCGGTATTGCCAGCGAATAACAAAATTAGCCTGTCCAAGCTCAATGATGTCTTTAATGCCTCATTTCACCTTGCGAAAGAGCAAGACGTTTATCAGCTGTTCAAAGACTGTGACCATGGTGCTGTGCCGCCAGTAGGGAGCCCCTACCATATGACCACAGTGTTTGATGACATGCTTGGTAAGCTGGATGAGATATACTTAGAAGCGGGGGATCACGAAACCCTATTAAGGCTTGAAAACAAAGAATTTCACAAATTGATGGGGCACAGTAAGCATCTGCGTTTTAGCAGTCAAATCTTCCATTGATATCAGTTGGGGCGAAGTCATCTTCGCCCTATCAACCAAATTGGTTCAATTAGTTTTTCAAAGCACCTGCTCTTGTCGTATTCTCTTACGGTACAGTTACACAATAAAAATGTGCTTAATATCAGGCCATTATTGTATTACTATGCCCCCACTTTTTAGCTTCCTTTAACACTTTCATGAAATACTTCATTCAACTACTGGCACTTTTTAGTGTCTCTTTCGGCTGCATGGCAAATAGCCAGTTTGGTGCCGGTCTTGGCTTTCAATTTGGCGAACAAGAGGTTGACCATGACTGGGATGATGAGCTTGGCTTGCATGCGAGCTTGATTGTCAACCAACCTGGTCGTTTCTACGCAAAAGCCGCATCCGACTTCAGCCACTTCCACTCAGTGACAGGCGGCTACAGCATCCCGCTCAACACCTTAGTCGGCGGAGCAAGCTTTGGTATTGGTGGTGGTTTTATTGACTACCGCTACAGTGATGACAACTGGCTGTTCTCCATGATGTTTACCGCCAACCAAACCTATCACAACATGGGGCACGGCGGCGCCATCGAGTTCAACAGCGACAGCATCATGCTCAACTACTTTGTCACTTTCATAAAATAGCTAACGCTATTTTAGGGGCGGGGAGCGGGTTTCACTTCGTTCCGAGGAGCGAGGAGTTCAACACACGCTTTAAACTACTCGCACCCCACAGCGAAACGCACCCACATCTCGCTACTATTCAGGGGCACGCTTCACTTCGTTCTGAGGGTTGAGGAATTCAACACACGCTACGAACTCCTCGTACCCCGTAGCGAAGCGTACCCGAACCCCGCTCCTGTGGTTATAGTTTGAAGTAGCTTAGCTGCTGCTTGAGATCTTCGGCGAGTGATACCATTTCTTGGGTTTGGCTGGCTAGGTGATTGGTGGCTTGATTGATTTCACCGGCTGACAGGTGAATGGTTGAGACATTTTCACTCATCTCGTTGGCAACTGTGCCCTGCTGCTCTGCTGCGGCTGCGATTTGCGCCACCATGCTGTTGGCCTGACCTAGGGCGCCCTCCATACTGTCTAACGCCTGTTTGGTTTGGTTGGCGGCTTCAACTGTCGAGCTGATATTGGCATCGTTTGCTGCCATTACCTCTACCACCTTATCGGCTTGGCTGTAAAGGTCGTTGATTGTCTTTTGCACCTCGTCAGTCGAGTCTTGGGTGCGGCTAGCAAGATTACGCACCTCATCCGCAACCACAGCAAAACCTCGCCCTTGCTCACCTGCTCGCGCCGCCTCAATCGCCGCGTTTAACGCCAGTAGATTGGTTTGTTCAGAAACTTCGTGGATAACCTGTACTACAGCTCCGATATTATCGACCCCCTGCTTGAGCTGCGCCATCAGATGTGAGGTTTCCTCAATCGAGCTTGATATTGCCGCGACCTCCTCAAGCGTTGAGTTCATACTGGTGCTACTTAGCTGAGCTTGCTGGGCAACATCATTAGTGCGCTCGGCGGTTTGCTCTGCGTTACACGCCACATCTTGGACAGTACTCGACATCTCTGTCATTGCCGTTGAGATCTGCTCTAATTGACTGTTCTGGGAGGCAATACTGACGGCGGTCTGCTCACTGGTTGAAGCAATATTCTCCGACAGCACCTGGGCTTTCATCGAGGTATCTGAAGACAATTGCAACGTTTTACGCATCGTCGTTTGCATATCACACAAACTCTTTGACAGCTGACCGACCTCATCTTTTTGGTCCAGAGCAATCTTGTTAGTCAGGTCACCACTGGCCATCACATTTAGCTTGCCGAGCAACACCTCTATCGGCTTAGCGACAGTCCTCGCAACGACCATGTTCGCCCCAAGCATGATGACGATAATAGACAGTGCCAAACTCATCTGGAGCACGATATCGTCAACAAACGCTTCATCAATATCCGAAACAAATAAACCAGAGCCAACAATCCAATCCCATTCTGGGATATAGCTGACATAAGAAATCTTTTCATGACTTTCGCCACTTGGCGCAATCCATACATAATTCAAACCACCCTGTCCGGAAGTACGGGCAATTCGCGACATTTCCTGCCAATGGTAATTACCCGCACCATCACGGATATATGTCATGTCATTCCCCACCGAGCCTGGTCGCAATGGGTGCATGACCAAAGTATTGGCGGTATCGGTAATCCAAAAGTAATTATTTCCTTCATAGCGCAGCGATGAGAGCGCCTCGAGCGCTTGCTGCTGCGCCTGCTCGTTAGATAGGTCACTACGGTTACGATAATACTCTGCTAAAGAGATGGCCGTTTCGATTTGATCTTGTAACTTTTGATTACGCTCAACCAACTGTTGGTCTTTTTGCACCACTAAGCTGAACACACTCATGAGTACAATCAGAATCGCGGTCACTAATACCATCAACTGCAACTTAAGCTTGATAGATATATCCTTTAATCCCACGGCTTTCCTCTCTTATTTTTATAAATTTGTAACTATTATTGCGCACGCAGCAATGGGTTTATGGGGCGAACACGACAATTTTGCTCAATACCAACCGAGCAAATGTTACAAAATATTGATATTTTTGTATTAAAACGGCCACAGTCCAGCGTACCTTAAACCAAGCTCATTAAACTGTGACCGCTTCCGCAGGGAGCAAGCATATCGCTGTACATTCGAGTAGACAGATGGCGTTATTATGCTGATATATAAAAATACAAAAGTGCCGGAAGCATCTAGATGCGTGTCAGTTTTGCGCAGGAAATGTAGCTTAGCTTTACGCCGCTCGCTAGGGTTCTATTCCTAGGTAGTACCTAAGCTCGTCCGCAATCGCATGACTTTCTATCAGTGAGGCCCCCCTGATGTTAAGAATATCTTGCTCAAGAAGGTCATAGGCCGCTTCGTCGAGCGAGGCATCTGCCACACGCAAGGCAAATAAATCTGGGGTCAGCTCGGTTTTATTTGTAGGCTCAATACTATGACCGATTTCATGCGCCAGTATAAACACCTCAAAGGTCGCCCTTTCTGAGCGTATCCGGTTCATTCCCGCGTAACCGCGATAGTCCAAAATAACCACATTGGGTAGTCGGGCTTTCGCGGTTTTATCCACCAAGGTTATATCGTAGAATCGGCTGCCGAGTGTGAAATCGGCATCTAACTTGATGTCGACAAACTCGATCACATCCTCTAGCCACCGCTCCTCAACGCAATGGCTCGACGTACTATCGAAATACGCTTGTATATCGAGCGTGGTATGAGATTGGTTAACAATCAAAAAACAATCATCATCAAACATTGGTGCTGTATACGTCACTACCTGCCCGTGCTTGACTCTGTGGACAATGTCAGAATATTCATGCCACAAACTCTGCTCCACTTCCATATCACTGACCTGTTGCGCATAGTCAGTTGGACCCAAGTGGTTTTGCAATGAAGCTTGGTTGTACTGTGCACAGCCGACCATCAACAATATCGTAATCAAAACCAAAAAGCGGAGCATATCGACATACCAAAGTAAGTATCTACTTTGATAGTCGTCACACTTCAGACATAGCTCAACGAGCCACTATCACTAAAAATTTCTTTCTATATCAATGTACATACAATGATATAAATCTCAGATTCAGATTAGAGACAAACACCAAATAGACTGAAACACGCTGTATGAGTATTGAGATTAGTAACAAAAAACACATCCAGTTCCATCTCGCCTTTTAGCGAAGCAAAAGCTCATCACGTGAGAGATAAATCAAGCTTAGTCGGCGAGGGAATCGCTCCCAAAACCCTATGCACCAAAAAAGTGCCACGCACCAATATGAATCAGCAAAATAACGAAACTTGCTCACAAATAGGGCAAAGATTCAGCAAAAAAGTCCATTTCCCTCTATTTACATCTTATTTACCTTTGGAATAATTATTGCTTAGTGTTTGAATTAATGGATTTTTCAGGAAGGATACATGGACTTATCTCAAGAAGAACGTCACTGGTTGAACTGGTTTGGGGCAACTGGAAAACTCGCGATGCGCACAGCCTGCTTTCATAATCGCCACCGCACTCGAGAGTTGGAGCAAACCTTCGATAGTATCGCTCAAACTCGTGTTCACCTACTCAATACTTGGGTGAGTAACCAATGGAACTTTCTCCATGATGCCGGGCTCTATCTTGCTAGCCGAGGCTCTGACAAAGCCGCAGAAACCCTGTTGCAGCTACTCAATCGTGGTAAGGACTTCTCTGAGCTGTTTATCACCGATGAACAAGGAGTGACCATAGCTTCAAGTCATTCTCAACACATCGGTCAGACCATTACTGATCCCATCGCGCTGAAAAATGGATTGTCACAGCGCTACCTGCACGGCCCTTATGTTGACAGACGTACGTTAGACACTGGCGCTTCAAGCTCCTCGTTCCACGATGAAGTCACCTTGATGTTCTATCTCCCCTTTACCAATGAGGACGGCGGGTTCGGTTGTCTGTGTGGCCGCGTTCCTAACGATGTGATTGGTGACCTAATTCAGCGTGAGGCCGGGCATATCTACAGTGAGTCGGGCGACAATTACCTGTTTATGGTTAAATCGGTACACGATCCTAGCATCCAACCTGGCACAGCTCTGTCGCGCTCACGCTTCGAAGACAACACCTTCTCGCACGGTGAGAACCTCAAACAAGGGGTCAACACCGACTGGGGCACCGTCAAGATCCAGCGCCACACTGAGTTTGAAATTCGCTTTACCGACCCTGCGACCAATCAGCTCCACCCAGGGGTACGCGAAACCATTAAAAACGGCAGCAACCTGTTTGTTGAGTACCCAGGTTATTCAGACTATCGACATATTCCCGTTATCGGCAAGGGGGTGACGTTCCAACTTGAGGGCTCACCCGATACGTTTGGTATGATGTGTGAATCGGACCTTGAAGAGGTGTATCGCGACCGCAGTATTGACTACAAGCTGGCCAAACAGTTTACCTTAGGTATGGCCGTCACCTTGTTTACTCCCTTTCTGATCAGCCTTTGGTTTGGGCTGGGCGCGTTGGCACAAGGTGGGCTTATGTTCCTGTCTATGTTGCTCAGTCTGATGATCTTTCGCCTGACCATCACCAAACCGCTCGCGGCAAAAGTCCATAACATGACCCTTGTGATGCAGACTCTGGCCGAGGGAGATGGCAACCTTCGTCAACGATTGGATCCCACCACCTTTAGTAGTGATGAGTTGGGCAGCCTTGGCCGCTGGACCAACAGCTTTATTGACAACCTTGATGGCATCATTAGTGAGCTCGTGTTTGCCAGCAATGAGGTTAAACAGGTATCGCAGTCAATGTTTCGTCGCAGCCAGGCGATGGGCAGTGTCAGTGATGAGGCGTCCTCTGCACTGAATAATATGCTTAACCTAAGCCAGTATCAGCAACAAGAGATCACCAATGCCAATGTCTCTGCCACCCAGATGGATGCAGTAATGAAAGAGGCGGTGAAAAGTGCTGAGGAGGAGTCGGAGCAAGCAGCGGCAGGGATGGCGAGCGTGCGCCAGATTGTTGAACGTTCCGCAAACAGTGTCAACCAAGTCAACAGCGAGATGGAAAAGGTCTCGGACATCATCAACCTCATCACGGATATTACCGCGCAAACCAATTTATTGGCGCTCAATGCCGCGATTGAGGCCGCTCGCGCCGGCGAGCATGGGCGCGGATTTTCTGTGGTCGCCTCGGAAGTGAGAACGCTGGCTGACCGAACCTCAGAGGCCGCCAATCACATTGGTGCCTTGATGAAGCAACTGCATGAGAAGTCAGCACAGGCGGTTGATTATATGGAGCAAGGGGTTGAAAACGTGAGTAATGGCAGCTTGATGGTCGATTCGACCGAGCGCAGCGAACAGATGCATGCAGCGGTTTCCGACCTGTTCCAGACCATCTCTAAATTGGATGAAAACAGCTTGGAAAATAAAGCGACGGCGGATAAGGCCCAGAGCTCGGTACAAGAGCTACAGGGCTCGACTAAGCAACTCTCACGCCGTGTCACCTTGATGAGTAACGCCCTAGAGCGCCTAGAGCAGCTGATTGGCCGTTTTGAGGTCAGCAGTCACAGCGCCTAATGCCGCTAAGAGAGCCTATGCGGGCTCTCTTGTTTCATTTTCATCCACTGACTCGTCGTGAGTCTGTTTCATCAGTCGACTCATAGTCACTAAGTTGACGCTGATCAGGGTGACTTCGAGCAAGCTGCCGCCAATCGAGCCGACCATGATGTTGTTGGTAAGCCAGCATAAGGCACCGATAAGAAAGCCGACACGCATCGCTACGCCCTTCAGGGCAAATACGGTATAGGTGCCGATCACCGTGCCGAGAACCGGCCAAAGATCATTAAGCGAGTCCATCATGTATAGGCCACTTCCAAGGCTTATGACGATAAAGACCAAGGCGACCTTGAATGAAGAGGTGTAGATCGATGTGGCCGTACGGCAAGCTGATAACGCCGAGCTAAGCACTGAGATCATCGAGCCCAATAGCAAAAAATGGATCAGATGGTTGAAGTGAAAAACCATCATCAGTGTTTTGAGTTTCTTGTCGTCTTTTTGATAAAAGGTGCACACACCAAGGGCAAAGCTAACAAACCCTAGGGTTTGCGCCATCATCATGCTATCCATCATTTTAGCCTTAGCGCGCTAACCAGCCGCCATCGACGGCTAACGTGTGACCATGCATGTAGTTCGCTGCATCTGAGGCTAAGAACACACAAGCCCCAGCCAAGTCTTCAGGCGTGCCCCAGCGTCCGGCAGGGATACGCGCTAAGATCTCTTGATTACGCTGGGTATCGTTGCGCAGTGCCTCGGTATTATTGGTTTCCATATAACCTGGTGCAATCGCATTGACATTGATACCGTATTGCGCCCATTCGTTGGCCATCAGGCGGGTTAAGCCCATCAGGCCACTCTTAGAGGTGGTGTAAGACGCGACTCGGATACCGCCCTGGAAAGAAAGCATCGATGCGATGTTAATGATCTTGCCACCGCTCTGCTGTGCAATAAATTGTTTCGCCACCGCTTGAGAGAGGAAGAATACCGTCTTGGAGTTGGTATCCATCACCTCATCCCAGTCTTGCTCGGTAAACTCAAGCGCCTCACTGCGGCGGATAATACCAGCATTGTTGACCAAGATATCAATGCGACCGGCCCCAGCAATGGCTTGCTCAACAATCGCAGGCACGCAGTGACTGTCACTGAGATCGGCGCGGATATCAATAAACTTGCGCCCAAGCGCCTCAACTGACGCCTGAGTCTCTGCTGGCTCTGAGCGATTGACAGCAACAATATCACAGCCAGCCTGAGCCAGACCGATGGCCATGCCTTGACCCAAACCCGTATTACAACCGGTTACCATGGCCACTTTACCCTGCAGGTTAAAAGCATTAAGAATCATGTTGTCTATCTACCTTTTCACAATCGATGAAAAATGCGAGGAACCATCCACTTCGCAACTTTTGAAGATAGGATTTTATTTGTATGACAAATAAAAGCAACCCTAGGTTCGCAAAAAATAAACCATAAGTTCAAAACCGCATATCAGCACGCACTTGCAGTGCCATAAACACAAAAAACCAGCCCGAAGGCTGGCTAAATGGCACTTATACAAGGTTAGACATAATCTCTTTGCTTTGCAGGTAATCGGACAACGACAGAGCGTCTACTAGTCAATCACAGATAGGCTACATGCGGCTAAGTCGTAGCGATAACGACGAACCTCGTCTGGGCTCTCGATGTTGAAACACACTGAGTCTTGTTGCCACACCACACCGACCAAGCGCTTGTCTTGCTGCGCTGAAAGATCGTGTAATACCGCGGCTTTTAGCTGCGCTTGGCTTGAGCGAATCAAGCTATAGGCCAGATCTGAGGTTGCTGGATTGTCTGGCGCGTAGCCCGTCAGCACATCAACATCACTATCACACACAAAATGCTGGTTGTAAGACGCTTGGTTTGCAATATCGTAGGCTTGGGTAAAACGAGATTGCCCTTTTACAAGCTGGGTCGATGTCATTCGCGCCAGTGGCCCTTGGAGTGGGTTATCGATCGATTCACGCAACTCATTCACTCGGTGCTCACCTCGCACATGGTAGGTGAGGTCAAATTGCTGTTGATGTGGGTTGTCAATATGGTTAAGCTCAACCGCCATGTCGCCAAACCACAACATAGTGCGGCGGAATGCCACATCTTGGTAGGCCTTGCTGTCCCATTGGACAATCGTATGACTATCAACCGTTGCTGGAGCCTGACTCCAATCAACACGCGTATCCACTAAGGTGTACTGCTCTGTCTCGGCAAACGCCAGCAGCTCAGGGTTGATTGGTGACTGATTCTGTTGATTGACCACTAGCGTGTTGTGGGTCGCGGTATTTTTGTAATAGCCGTAGTGCAGCTCCGCACCATATCCAGTGGTGCCAAGATCAGGCAAGATCTCCACCCCATCGCGCACTAAGATCAGACCAAGACGATCATAATGATCATGCTCACCACCGTAAGGGGCATGTTTAAGCAGCATCGCATTGTCCATCTCACTATCGTGCGCGATGGTGATCCCAGCACCCGGTGCATGAATCGATTGACATTGCAGTGGCTGAGCGTCAGGCAGCTCATCGACGCCATATAAAAGCGCGTCAATATTCTCGCGACTGATATTTTGATAAATGCTCGCCAACACGCGGGCAAACTCCCCACACGGGGTCTGCTTGTAGGCGAACTCAAACAAATGAGCGTGAACCAGCTTCTCTTGGCCGGCAATACAGTCATTCAGGCGCGGGAAGTCGCCAGTATTCATTACTAGTTGCAGTGGGAACTTAAGCAGCTTGAGGTAATTCGGGTTTGAAGCCACTGAATATGGCGTGTTGCAGGCCATCTTTTCAAAGTTAAGCAGGGCTTGCAGCGCATAGTAGTGGTAGTGGATCGAGCCCTCGAACCACATCCCCTCGCCTATTCCGCCGTTATCCAGCTGATAATGGATGCCGTACTCGGTATTGAGGGCAAACTCGAGATAACGCTGATCATCAAGCAGCAAACCAATTACGCCGATGGTCGCGTTGATCTTCATTTCGTGGTTGTGTAGCTGCGCCGTGCGATGTTCCATCAAGAACTCCGCTCCCTCACGCAGTAGGCGCTGCTCGATTTTCTCTTGCTCTTCTGTCGTTAGGGCTTGCTTGATAAAGTCGTAGCCGCGCGCAAGGTCGATATGGCAGTTCGCTTCACACAACGTCTGAGCGTTGGCTTTACCTGGACCATTGTAAGGAATACCGCCATGAACTTCGTAATCTGGATAGTAGGTGGCGTAGGCGAGCAGAATTTCGCGCACTTTTTCTAAGTAAATCGGCTCATCGGTAAGATGCCAAAGCAGGCCCAAGTCGTAACAAGCCTTGGCGTTTAAGCCATTAAGCCAACGCCACCAAGCTCCATCGTACGGTTCGCCGGTAAACTCTTTGCCATCCACCGGACAGCAGTGAGACTCTGGCTTATCACGGTCCCAAGTCAAACGCACGCCGTGCTCTGGACAGAAGTAATAAAGATTCCATGTCGCGCGGCCATCAACGGGCACCAAGACGTCATTATTTAGCACGACTTCGTTATTTTTCTTAAGAGCCTCAATGATCTCTGTCGTTGCTCGTTGCTTGATTGAAGCCATCTCTTGTTGTGAAAACTGCAGCATACTCAATTACTCCCCAGAGTTGCTCGTTGATTGAAAGTTGAAGTAGCGCTGCGCATTGTTAAAGCAGATATTCTCTATCGTCTGCTGTAGTAATTGCTCATCATGCGGCAGCTCTCCCTCCTCGACCCACTTCGCCAGCAGGTTACACAGCACCCGGCGGAAATACTCATGGCGACTGAAAGAGAAGATATTGCGCGAGTCGGTCAGCATGCCGACAAAGCGCCCTAGTGCGCCAAGGTTTTTCAATGTGGTTAGTTGCGCTTCCATGCCATCTTTATGGTCGTTAAACCACCAAGCCGCACCAAACTGAATCTTACCAGCGGCAGAATCGCTGTCTTGGAAGGCCCCCGCCATACAGCTTAAGATGGCGTTATGATTTGGGTTTAGGTTATACAGCACGGTGTTAGGCAGCTCAGCGCTGCTATCGAGTGCGCTGAGCAGACTTGCCAGATGCTCAGCGATCAGGCGATCGTTAATCACACTAAAGCCTGTGCCTCCGCCAAGCTGTGCCTTGCGACGCTGATTGACATTCACCAGCACACCGATGTGGATCTGCATACTCCAGCCAAACTTGTGGTAGCGCTTGCCAAGCTCTACGAACAGGCGAGTTTTTAATTGGATCACTTCCTGGTCTGTAAGCTCCTCACCCTCACGTAAGCGGAAAAAGATTCGCTCCGCTTCACGCTCATCACACTCGGCAAATTCAACCTTGGTCAAGCCAAGATCAGAGAGTCGGCAGCCCAAGCGGTGGAAATGCTCCATACGCGCTTCGATTGCCGCGACATAGTTAGCAAACGTGTTGGCTGGAATCGCGGTAAGAGTATGCAGACGCTCTGCAAGCTCTTCGATTTTCTCTCGATTATCAAAACTAAACAGCTCATCCGCGCGGAAGGTTGGTAACACCTGTACATCAAAATCAGACTCCGCAAGCGCGGCATGATATTGCAGGTGATCCAGTGGTGAGTCGGTAGTGCACAACGCTTTGACATTTAACTGCTTGAGTACCTGACGAGTGCTGTTTTGCCCAGTCGCCAAGCGCTGGTTACAGTGCTGCCAAATCGCCTTTTCGTTGTCTGGATTGAGCAATAAGTCGCAATCAAAGAAGCGCTTAAGCTCTAGATGAGACCACTGATACAAGGGGTTACCAAGCAGGTAAGGCATCGCCTCACACCATTTTGCGAACTTGTCGTTATCTGGCGCGTTGCCGGTAATAAAGTGCTCATTGATGCCATTGCTGCGCATCGCGCGCCACACATAGTGGTCACTGTGTAGCCACGCCTGTGCGAGATTTTCATACTGGGTATCTTGCCATATGTCTTTGGCATCAAGGTGGTTATGGTAATCAATGATCGGCATCGGCGCAGCGTATTGGTGATACAAGTGCTGCGCCAGTGGCGAGGTCAAAAGAAAGTTGTCGTTGATATAAGTCTTTGGCATTGCTCTTATCTCGAGAGTACTTAGGCAGGTGTTGGTATCAGCTGGCTAAATACACTGGGGTATCGATGAAATTGTGAGAAGTTGGGTAAAGGTTAAATAAGGCCACCCTATACAGGGTGACCTTGATGAGATAAATCAATTAGCTTTGTGTTTGAGCACTCAGCTGTGGTGATACCTTGGCGCTCTTAAGCAGCAGGGCACCAACAGTCAGAACCACACCGCCACAGAAGACGAATGCCATACGACCCCAGAATGGGTTTGGAATCAGTACCATTGCCATCACTAGTGCACCGAAGACTAGGATTAGGCGACCCAGCATGTTGCGTTGTTGACGGTCAAACTCGTCTTGACCTGCCTCTTCGATAACTGGTGTATCAACGTCAGTCCAGAACTCGTTAAGCTCTTCCGCACGCTCAGCTTTTGGCGCTTTGTAGAACTTAGTGGTTAGGCAGAAGAAACCACCGGTGATCACAAGGTGACCAATAATACCGTTCATCACGATAAGGTCAGAGGCTTCGCGGCCAGTAAAGCCGTTCTCTAGGCCCAGCATGTTAGCAATCACGTCTGGAGTGATAACGAAGCTCACTAGGTAAGAAACAAATACACCAACTACCAAGGTTGCCCATGCTGCCCAATCTGGTGTCTTCTTAATGAACATACCGAAGAACAGAGGAACTAGGATTGGCATTTGTAGTAGCGTACTTACGTACATCATCGCATCGAATAGGCTTAGCTCGCGTAGTGAGTTGATGAATAGTGCCACCATGATGATTAGGACACCAAACACTGACGTCACAAGCTGGCTGACACGCATCAGTTTCTTCTCAGATGCATTCTTGTTGATGATTGGGCTGTAGAAATTGCGAACAAACACACCCGCGTTACGGTTAAGACCAGAGTCCATTGAAGACATGGTTGCCGCAAACACTGCTGACATCAGTAGACCAACCATACCCACTGGCATTGCACGCTCTACAAACACTAGGTAAACCGCATCTGCTGCCTTACCGCCTAGTGCGTCAGAGTGCGCGACTAGTGCGTCTGGGTAGATGATTGCAGAAACCCAAGGTGGCGCGAACCAGATAGCAGGGCCAAGCAACATCAGTACAAAAGCAAGCAGCGCCGCTTTACGTGCGTTAACTGAGTCTTTCGCTGTTAGGAAGCGGTAAGAGTCCTGCATGTTGTTGATGTTTTGTAGCTGCTTAACAAACATGAAGATGAACCATGCGACGAACAGCAGTGGGTAGTTCATGTCTGGACCCATGATAGAGTCGGTTGGGAACTGCGAAATAAGGTTGCTTGGACCGCCAATCTTAACCATTGCTGCCACCGCACACACAACGGTTACCGCCATGATCACGACCATCTGTACGAAGTCAGACGCCACAACGCCCCAAGAGCCGCCGATCACCGAGATAAATAGTACGATAAGACCGGTCACCACGATGGTGGTCTCGATATCAATCTTGAATACCGCACTGACAAACAGTGCTAGACCGTTGAGCCAGATACCTGTGTATACGATGCTGGTTGGCATGGTTGCCCAAGTGAATACTTGCTCGTTGGTCGCACCAAAACGACGGCGCACACCTTCAACAGGAGTAACGACACGCATCTGACGGAAGCGGTACGAGAAGAACATCCAAGACAGCAGGAAGCCGAACGCGTTAGCGATGAAGATAACCATAATAGGGAATCCATCGGTAAATGCCTTACCGGCCGCGCCAGTAAACGTCCATGCACTGAACTGCGTCATGAAGGCGGTTGCACCCACCATCCACCAAAGCATCTTACCGCCCCCACGGAAGTAGTCACTGGTAGAGTTGCCTGCGAAGCGTTTGAAGATCAAACCCACCGCAATCATGAAAACAAAGTAGACTCCAACAACGAGTATATCTATGTTCATATTGTTACCCCTGGTAATTATGAAATTTAAATTTCTATTTTTTAAAACACAAGTTCATTATTAATTTAATAATACAAGAGATCCACCACTAGCACGCCAAAGTGTGATCAGTGAAACGGTGTTTTAGATATTTTTTATGCGGATTTTAGAACCGCGCTCTATAACGTTGGTGATGCGCCACAAAAAGACAGGTTCGAGGTGCGGGGGCGGGCTACGCCCTTCGGGGAGCGAGGGGGTTTTACCTCGTTATAAGCTCTCAATTCTAATGACTAATTCGGAGTAATCGTAACGTTGTTTAATGAAAAATTTGGGGGATGGCATGTAGCTTAACAGCTAAGTTGAACCACTCGCTCCTCGGAACGAAGTGTAACCCGCTCCCCGCCCCTAAAAAAAAGCACCTGCGCTAAGGCAGGTGCAAATCGATAGAATCTATCGCAATCACTCAATACTCTATAGGTTTCATTGAGCACTCAAGCCATTACGAGCGCTCAATGAGGGTTGCCAAATTGGCTGAAAAATTAGTCGATTAGTGACTTAACGTACTCAGCAATCTCTGGCACTTGGCAGTTAGAGAAGAAGCACTCTTGGAATTGTGCGCTGCCTACTGCTTGCTTAACTAGCTCTTGATCGATAGCTTGTAGAGAAGCAACCACATCTTTACAAACTGCTGCTTTCACGTCGTTTAGGATTGCTGCGTTTGCTTGCTGTGGAGCTGCACGCTCGATTGGGTAACCTTCGCCGCGGTTGCCAGTGAACGCTTTTTCAAAGATGTAACGAACGTTCAGCTCACCTGCCCAACCAAAGCCTTTAGCGAATGCTAGAGAGATAGCGTTGCCGTTGTTGATTTGGTTGAATAGGAACGCATCTGAAGGCTCAAGACAGTAACCACATACCACACCTGGGTGTAGGTTGCTTGCCATCATTGCGCCTTGACCAGTACCACAACCTGTCACGATGAAGTCTACTGCTTTAGAGTTCAGTAGAATGCTCGCTTGGATACCTAGGTGGATGTAAGTTAGGTGATGATCGTTCTCATCAGTCATACCTACGTTAAATACTTCGTGACCTAGACCACCTGCAACATTGTTAAGCTCAGCCGCTACCATTGCGTTTTTTGGTGCTTGGCTGTTTTCCATAGTTAGTGCGATTTTCATTCTATACTCCCGCGGATTCCCGCAAATTTGTTTAAATTTGGTTAGATAAAGTCTTTACGCATTGGCGTAAAGTTATCGATAAGTACGCCAGCTTCTAGGCATACGCAGCCATGTTCGATGTTTGGCTCTTTGTACATAGTGTCACCCGCTTCAACAACCTTGGTTTGGTCGCCGATAGTGAACTCAAACTTACCTGAAAGCACGTAAGTCAATTGCTCATGTGGATGAGTATGCATTGCGCCAACCGCGCCAGTTTCAAAGTGCACCTCAACGGCCATCATGTTGTCGTTGTGGGCCAAAACTTTGCGTGAAATACCTTCGCCTAAGTCTTCTAGTGCGATGTCTTTGCTGTGTACAAACATGGTTGAGAAATCTCTTGAATATTGGTCAGCATCTGCGCTTTACGCTGGTCTTGTAGCAGTCTGAACATGGTCATCAAGTTCACGCTAATCAAGGACAACTCAAGCAAGGTGCCACCAATAGATCCTACAATAATATTATTGATCAGCCAGCAACCTGCGCCAATCAAAAAGCCTATTCTCATTGCGATTCCTTTGAGGCAGAACACAGTATAGGTTCCGATCGCTGCCCCAAGGATTGGCCAGATGTCGTGAATAGAGTCCATTAAGTAGATCCCACTCACGACACTGATGGCAATGAAGCCTGCTGCGGCAAATAGGGACGATACATAGATCGACGTGGCGGTGCGCAGCGCTGACAGCGCAGAGCTTGCCACTGAGACCAGTGAGCCGAGCAAAAAGTAGTGAACGAGATGATTAATGTGGAATACCATCATCAGGACTTTAAGCTTCTTATCATCTTTCTGATAGAAGGTGTAAATGCCCATAAACAGACTGATAAACCCTAGGATTTGTGCCAAATACTCACGATCCATAATCATCTCTCACAAATGTTCAATTAGCGTGATAGCCAGCCGCCATCAACCGCTACTGTGTAGCCATTGATGTAGTCAGAAGCTGCAGATGCTAGGAAAACACATGGACCTGCTAGGTCTTCTGGCTTACCCCAACGCGCTGCTGGAATACGGTCTAGGATCTCTTTGTTACGCTGCTCGTCTGCGCGTAGTGCGGCCGTGTTGTTGGTCGCCATGTAGCCTGGTGCAATCGCGTTTACGTTGATGCCGTGGCTTGCCCACTCGTTCGCCATTAGACGAGTCACACCCATTACACCACTCTTTGAGGCCGTGTAAGAAGGAACGCGGATACCGCCTTGGAAAGATAGCATTGACGCGATGTTGATGATCTTGCCGCCTTCGCCTTGCGCAATCATCTGCTTAGCCACTGCTTGAGACATGAAGAACAGTGATTTCACGTTGATGTTCATTACATCGTCCCAGTCTTGCTCTGAGAAATCGATCGCGTCGTTACGACGAATGATACCTGCATTGTTAACTAGGATATCGATGCGACCAAGCTCAGTCACCGCACGGTCAACAATTGAAGGAATATCGTCAAGCTTCATTAGGTTGGCACGGATATCGACAAACTTACGACCCGTTGCTTCGATTTTTTCTTTTGTTTCTGTTGGCTCAGTAATGTTCACGCCAACGATGTCACAACCAGCGTTTGCCAGACCCAGTGCCATACCTTGACCAAGACCTGTATCACAACCAGTTACGATTGCTACTTTACCTGCTAGGTTAAATGAATCAAGAATCATGTTCGTTCCTCAGAAAGCCGTTATTTGATGTTTATGTTTGATGGTCATCCATCCTGTGAAACCGAATGTACCAATTTTTAAAACGTCATTTCAATTTATTTTAAAACACTCTTTCAAAAAAGTTGACGTAGATCGTCTTTTTGTATGACAAGTGCATTTTAGGGTTTCAAATTTTTAAAAAGCTTTTTTAAAATTAGTGGAATCAACACCGCCCCTTGATATAATGCGGGCCAAGCAGAGCTAACAAAGGTTTAAACATGGAAAAATCAACGCAGCCGGAAGCCGTTTCTTCGGTGCTCAAGGTCTTTAACATCTTGCAAGCGTTAAGTGAGCAAAAGGAAATTGGGGTTTCTGAACTATCACAGCGTCTAATGATGTCGAAAGCGACCACCTATCGCTTTCTACAAACGATGAAAACATTAGGCTATGTCTCTCAAGATGGTGAGGCGGATAAGTACTCTCTGACGCTACGCTTGTTCGAGCTTGGCGCGAAATCGCTAGAGTATGTTGACCTTATTGAGTTGGCAGACAAAGAGATGAAAGTGATTGCAGAGCAAACCAATGAAGCTTTGCACTTGGGCGCTTTGGATGATGATGCGATCATCTATATCCACAAAATCGATTCCAACTATAACCTGCGCATGCAGTCACGCGTTGGTCGCCGCAACCCACTTTACACTACGGCGATTGGTAAAGTGCTGCTGGCCGAGCGTGAAGAAGACTTTGTACGCGACACCCTTTCTCGTATCGATTTTGTCAAAAGTACCGACCGTACTCATGAGAATGCTGATCAACTACTGGCCGAGCTTGAAATCGTTCGCGAACAGCATTACGGAGAGGACAATGAGGAGCAAGAGCCAGGCCTTCGCTGTCTCGCCGCCCCTATCTATGATCGCTTTGGTAGCGTAATTGCCGGTGTATCTATCTCATTCCCGACCATTCGTTTTGATGAGAAACGCATGTCTTACTACATCGGCTTGCTGCACAAAGCGGGTCGCAATATCTCTGAGAAACTGGGTTACAAAAACTACCCAGTACAGTAGAGACTGATACCAAGTGTACAAGCAGCATTCGGTGCTGCTTTTTTTACCACTATTTTTCTATATGAAACAGTGTTTTAATTTGGAGTTCTAATGGGTTCATCTGTCACACCAAACATTCGCGACTTTCTCAACCGCCTCGACCCCTTCGATAAACTGCCAAGTGATATCGTGGAATCGCTCTCCAACGCTGTAGTGGTAAAGTACCTAGCAGAAGGGGAAACCATCACCTTTAGCTCCCTGTGCACCAAGCGTTATCTGTATATCATCCGTACTGGCGCTATTGAGCAGCGAACCCAGAGTGGTCAGCTACGTGCTCGCTTGGGCGCCGATGATCAATTTGGCTTTACCTTTCTTGAGCCTCTAAAGAAAACCGAAGATGGCTACCAAGCCCAAGCAATCGAGGACTCACTACTGTATCTGATCCCGCACCAAGTATTGGTGCGTGTCTGCGAGCAACATCCTGAGTTTGCCGACTTCTTCGCCGCAGCAGCCAACGTCCGCTTAAGCTCTGCGGTAAACAGCGCTGTGCGCAAAGAAGACAAGAGCCTATTTTTTCGTCAAATTGGAGAAGTGGCAAGCCACAATATAGCCATTGTAGACAGTCAAGAGTCGATCAAATCAGTGGCTAAAATCATGTGTGGTAAGCAGCGTAGTTCGTGCGCAGTGGTGATGCACGATAACGAGATTGTCGGTATGGTCACCGACCGTGATATGACCCGCAATGTGATTGCCGCCGAGATCCCGACCACGGCACCAATTGCCGAGGTAATGAATGCCTCACCAATCCTGGTCAATGCCGAGGATAAGGTCATTCAGGCGATCTCTTTGATGCTGCAATACAACGTTCGCTGCCTTCCGGTGCTAAAAAACGGCAAAGTGTCAGGGCTATTAACCACCACTCACCTGGTGCACAACCATAAGACTCAATCGCTGTTCTTGATTGAAAAAATCAAGTATGCCGACTCCCTCGATGCCTTAGTCGCGCTAAAAGAAGAGAAACAAACCATCTTCCAGGCCCTGGTAGAGAGTGGCATTAGTGCCGAAATCCAAGGGCAGGTAATGTCGATGATCATGGACGCCTTTACCCGCCGCTTGATTCACCTTACTGAAGAGTTACTTGGCCCTCCCCCGTGTGACTATGCATGGATGGTCGCCGGCTCTCACGCGCGCAACGAAGTCCACATGCTATCGGACCAAGATAGCGCTATCGTGCTGGCCAGAGAGGTCAGCTCTGATGAGCAGATGTACTTTACCCACCTTGCGATGCGTGTTTGCAATGGGCTTGCCGCCTGTGGCTACCCATTGTGTGATGGTAAATATATGGCTGCCTCTGCCAAGTGGTGCCAGCCCATCTCGCGTTGGAAAGAGTACTACCAGAAATGGGTCTTGAGTCCAGAATACAACCGCCTACTGAGCATCAGTGTGTTTTTGGAGGTTCGAGCCATCCATGGTAATAGTGAGCTGGTTGAGCACATTCAAAGCTATATGCATGAGTGTATTCATAAAAACCCACGTTTTATTGCGGCGTTAACCCGCGATGCGATTGAGACTCAGCCACCACTCGGGATCTTTAATAGCCTGGTACTGGAAAAAGAAGGCAAGAACAGTAATACCCTCAACATCAAAAAGTTTGCGCTTAACTTAATCATCGACCTAGCACGTATCTTTAGTCTCTCAGCCGGTGGCTCCATCACCGGGACTGAAGAACGCTTTCGCTACGCCGCTGAGCAAGGTACGCTTTCTCATGAGGGCTGTGAAAACATTATCGGTGCGTTTCGTTTTATTACCCATGTCCGGTTTCGCCATCAGCTCAGCGCAATCTTGGCAGGCAACGAGCCCAATAACCATATCAGCCCAGACCAGTTCAGTAGCTTTGAGCGTAAGCACTTAAAAGAAGCGTTTAAGATCATCAGCGAGCTGCAAGATGCAGCAAAACTCAAGTTTGTAAAGGGGAGCTAAGCGATGTTTAAACGTTGGTTCACCAAGCTCAAGCCACCTTGTCAGGAAAAGCGCCGTCTCGCGACGACGATTCAGCCAAAATGGAGTCACGCGCTCACCGATTACCTGCAAACCTCGCAGCCATTGTTGGGTGAAGAACTCAATCAGCAACAGTTCGTTGCGTTAGATTTTGAGACGACTGGGTTAGATCCAAGCCGCGATCAGATTTTATCGATTGGTCTTGTGCATCTCACCACCAGCGAGATCGATCTCGCCAGTAGCGCAGAGTGCTACCTAAGCCATGGTCAATTTGTAAAGCATGAGAGCGCGCAAGTTAATGAGATCACGGCAAACCAACTCAAAGACGGCCTGCCTGCCGTTGAGGCGCTTGATTGGTTGCTAGAGCAGATTAGAGGCAAGGTGGTGATCGCTCACTGCGCCACCATCGAGCGCGATTTCCTTCACGCACTCCTTGATCATGCTTTCGGGCTAGATGCCCTACCCTGCCACTTTATCGATACTATCGAGCTCGAAAAGCGCCACAGCTATGCGGGTCGTACTCGCTCGCATGCCAGCTATCAGCTTAATGATCTGCGCCAGCACTACCATCTGCCGGACTACAACGCCCACTCCGCTGCCAGTGATGCCTTGGCTTGTGCTGAGCTGTTTATGGTGCAACTGAGCAAGTTCAAACTCAAAACCAACACCAAACTTGCTGAGGTTACCCTTAACTAACCGCATCTTTGGACAAGGCGCTGAGCAAGGCCAAAGCCTTGTGCGCCTTGGCTTTGGGCACAAACACATGGTCGTGGTAATACGCGGCAATCACGTTAGCACTGATGCCATGCTCGGCAAGCACCGATGCTACGGCCGCTGTCAATCCAACTGCCGCAAGGCTCGAGTGAACGGTTAAGGTAATGCGCTTAAATACACCCTGATAAGCGAGCTGGGCGCTATCGGCTTCAGACTGGCTCAACACCCAAGTGATACCCTCTGTTTCCCTAAAAGTCGCTAGCGGCTGGATATCAGCCTCGACTTCAGTTTGACTCTCTAACACACAGAAAACATAGTCCTCACCCCCGAGTTCAGGCTGTAAACTGGACAATAGTTGCTTGAGATCGATTTCTCCACTCATTGAAAGTTCCTTTTTATCATTTTGTTTAATGCGTTTGCTTTGAAAGCGGCCACCGAGCTAGATTTACGTGAAAAGCGTTCTATGCCGGTGGTGTATTAACCAAAATTGGTTAGAGGATTGCTCATTCGCTGCAACTGCACTGATGATAATTTACTCAACTTTACCTAACCTTGCACCACTTGACACTGTAAGTGTTAGATTACCGACTACGAAACATAACCGGAGTTACTCCTAATGACACATTCCATCACTAAGCGATTTATTGTGGCGGGCGTGCTACTGATGACCGTTTCTACCCCTATCTTGGCCAAACAGCCACCGGTGGTGAAACAAAAGCCCAAAGCGAAGAGCGTGATTGTGATCAAGCCATCACACAAACCCGTGAAGAAAGTGCCGGTGCACCGCTCCTACCACCGTAAGAGCTTACCTAAAACTGCCACCTTTGTAGTGATTGCGGGGATTTCCTACGCGGTGATCAACAATGCGTATTACAAGCGCAGTAACGACACCTATGTCTACGTCGAACAACCACCAGTTTCAGCGCCAGCCCAAGCAACAACAAGCTCAATGTCGGTAAATACTTCTAATCACGGAAAAATCGTTGATGTACTGCCTGCGAATGTGACCACAGTAACGGTTGAGGGAGCTACCTTCTACGTACTAGGCAGCGACTGGTACGCGCCTATCGCCGGCACCAATCAATTTGTGATAGTCGAACCACAGTTCTAAACACCGAAAAAAGGTGGGCGAGGTTCGGGGACGGGCTTCGCCCTACAGGTGCGAGGGGTTCATCTGGTTGAATGGAGCGACATAACTATTAACTTTCCAACCAACCACTCGCCACTCGAAGCGAAGCGTCCTCGCTCCTCGATCCTGTATTTTACAATGTAAATGTGTGGATAATTTGGTTACTTGAGCCTCGCCAATCTAGGCTTGGATCGGCTTTTTCTTGCTCAAATTTTCCGTCAATCAGGGTATCGATAAACGGCAGCACCTGCTGTTGGTGCTCATCCAGCTCATCAAGTTCGTAGCCTGTCCAAACCCAGATATCTTTGTCTGGACATTCGCTCTTCACACGTTTAACGATGCGCAAGATATCGTTGATATTGGCCGGATGAAGTGGATCGCCACCAGAGAGTGACAAACCGCGGCGCTTGATACGCTCGTCTTTGAGATCAGCAATAATCTGGTCTTCAGCCTGCTGGGTAAATGGCACGCCAGAATTGAGGCTTTGCGTCGACTGGTTGTAACACCCACGACACTGATGAACACAGCCCGAAACAAACAAGGTGCAACGCGTACCCGGTCCATTGACCACATCAATTGGATAATATTGGTGATAATTCATTTCGTTACCATTTACTGCATCGGTTGGGGATAAGGTTAGCTCGATAAGACAGAGCTATGAGGCGGTAGCAGAAACAACACCGACCTCACGCGAGGCCGGTATTTTGCTTATTTCTTAGCCACAAGGCAACCGTTTTTGTCTAAATAATCGCTAGACTAATTTCGCTTACAGGTGCTTAACGCGACGCTTCACTTCTTCTTGCTTACCGAAGTTAAACGGGCGAGCATCTGGGCTACCTAGGTAGCCACATACGCGGCGCGTAACCGACACCTTGGTCGAGTCGTGGTTGCCACATTTTGGACAAGTGAAGCCCTTACTGGTGGTATCAAACTCACCGTTAAAGCCACACTCGTAGCACTCATCGATTGGCGTGTTGGTGCCGTAGTAAGGAACGCGTGAATAGCTGTAATCCCACACATTCTCTAGCGCTTCGATGTTCTTCTGCATGTTCGGGAACTCACCGTAGCAGATAAAGCCACCGCTTGAGATCTCTGGGTACGGCATCTCGAAGTCGATCTTGTCGTACGGGTTCACCTTCTTCTGCACATCAAGGTGGAAGCTGTTAGTGTAGTAACCCTTGTCTGTTACGCCGTCAATCACACCAAACTCTTTGGTGTCGATGCGGCAGAAACGGCTACATAGGTTCTCACTTGGCGTGCCGTACAGGCTAAATGCATAGCCAGTCTCTTCTGCCCACGTGCTCACTGCGGCTTTCAGGTGCTTGATGATCTTCAGGCCTTCTTCACGCATGGCTTGGTCATCGTACATGTGTACTTCTGTGCCCATCAGCGCGGTAATCGTCTCATGGATACCGATGTAACCTAGAGAAATCGATGCACGACCGTTTTTGAAGATTTCAGCGATCGAGTCGTTGGCGTTTAGACGCACACCACAAGCCCCTTCCATGTAAAGGATCGGTGCAACACGAGCCTTAACATTCTCAAGGCGCGTGATACGAGTCTCAAGAGCACGACGAGCCACCACCAACTTCTCATCCAGTAGTTGGTAGAACTTCTCAACACTACCTTGTGCTTGCAGAGCAATACGTGGCAAGTTCAGACTCACAACACCAAGGTTGTTACGACCTTCATGAACCAGTTCACCATTCTCTTCGAAGGTGTTTAAGAAGCTACGACAACCCATTGGCGTCTTGAACGAGCCCGTTACCTCAACCACTTTGTCGTAGTTTAGGATATCTGGGTACATGCGCTTAGAAGCACACTCGAGCGCCAGTTGCTTGATATCGTAGTTAGCATCTGCTGGCTTGTGGTTAAGACCGTCTTTGATTGCAAACACAAGCTTAGGGAAAACCGCGGTTTTCTTGTTTTTGCCCAGACCGGCAATACGGTTTTTCAAGATCGATTGCTGGATCAGGCGTGACTCCCAAGTGGTCCCTAGGCCAAAACCAAAGGTCACAAATGGTGTCTGACCGTTTGCCGTGTGCAGAGTGTTTACTTCGTATTCCAGAGATTGGAAGGCGTCGTAACACTCTTTCTCGGTACGTGCGCTGGCAAACGCTTGTGGATCAGGGATTTCCCACTCTTGAGCCACCTTTAGGTGCTTGTCGTAGCTGGTTTTTACATACGGAGCCAGCACTTCATCGATGCGGTTAATCGTCGTGCCGCCATAGATATGGCTCGCTACCTGAGCGATGATCTGCGCAGTGACAGCCGTGGCGGTTGAGATCGACTTCGGCGTATCAATTTCTGCATTACCCATCTTAAAGCCACGCGTTAGCATGCCTTTTAGGTCGATCAACATACAGTTGAACATTGGGAAGAAGGGTGCGTAATCAAGATCGTGGTAGTGGATATCACCCACTTCGTGAGCGTTCACAACGTCGCGTGGCAAAATGTGAGTCTTGGCATAGTGCTTAGCCACGATGCCCGCTAAAAGATCACGCTGCGTTGGGATAACCTTACCGTCTTTGTTGGCGTTTTCGTTGATAAGATCCAGATTGCTCTCCTCGATCAAACCCTCGATCTCACGCGTAAGCACACTCTGCTTTTCGCGCGCGATATCACGATCGTGACGGTACTCGATGTATGAGCGCGCAAGTTCCTTGTAAGGGCCCTGCATCAACTCATTTTCAACTAGGGTTTGGATATCGTGAATGTTTACTTCTTCGCAATCCTCCAGCTTCAATTCAACCGCTAATGCGACATTGAGTGCATAGATAGCAAGCTCTTTGTTGCTGTGTTCTGCCGCGCTCTCTACTGCTGCTTGGATGCGATCACGGCAAAATGGTGCACGTGAGCCATCACGCTTGATTACGATAGGATTCACCTTCTCTCCTTACCCCAGCATACTCACAGAGTTATCCACAAATACACTATATAGGGTGCTTTATTATTCGACTGACACTACATATTGTGGGCGTATTTAACGAAATGCACTACCCAAAAGTATTGACCTAGATCAATAAAAACCGACTGCTGTTCAGTTTTGTGGCGATAATTTTAACCCACTCTCGTTATGTGTAGAAACAATGAAATTTAAAAAAAACCATCAAATAGTCGTTGATCTTTTCAGAGTCCTGCTAGGATAAGGGCTTACGTTTTTATTACGGCTGTAATGTTTATGAAGAAATGGCTCCTTACAGGTCTCACTTTGCTCATTAGCCTGCTTACCAGTGTACAAACTTATGCAACTGATGGCTATTTTCCACTCAAAATCGTGTCGTGGAACATTGAGTGGCTGAGTAGTGAACAGGATCATTCTGTGCCACAAGCGCGGCGCAACAGTGACGATTTTGCAGCCCTTCGCCGCTATTTTGAGATCATGTCACCCGATGTCCTCGCCTTCCAAGAGATCAATGATCTTAAGGCGATCCAAAAAATCGTCGGGAGCAACTATGCGATCGTTCTCTCAGACCGAGCGAATGCGGGCAATCGCAATCATCAGTTCAAAGACCTCAATCAATACACAGGCTTTGCTATCAAAAAGCGCCTTGCCTTCGAGAATGTTACGGATGTTCGTCTGAGCAATAGACGTAACAGCAAACTGCGCTTTGGCGCTTATATCGTGCTTGCTCCTGATAGTGAGCAGCCACTCCACCTACTGTCAGTGCACCTCAAGGCTGGGTGTAGCGGGGCTTTTCGTGACAACAGCAACTGTCAGCAGCTTAAGCAACAGGGGCAAGTGCTAGCGGACTGGATAGCTGAGCGTGAGAAAGCTGGCCAGCATTACGTTATTGCAGGAGACTTTAACCATAACCTTGCCTACCCTAATGATTGGCTGTGGCAAACCTTGACCCAAAGCGGTCAACTTGAGCTTGCCACAGCCAAGACGAGTGCTAAATGTAAGGTTCGCTCAAATCGCGATCCCAACCGCCTCCACCAGTTTCGTTCACTGATTGATCACATTATTGTCAGCGAACCGTTGAGCGCCAGCAAGGTCAGACAAAATATCTACTCGTCACGCGATGTGCTCGACTATCATCTCAGTGACCACTGCCCCGTTATTGCCAATATAGACGGGTAAGATCAAACGAGCCGAGATTGCTCTCGGCTCTGTCATGTATTGGCACGATTACGTTTTCGCAGAAAGGGTTATTGGAAAACAAACGCACCCTTCATGATCGCCCAGTGGCCAGGGAAGGAACAGAAGAAGCTGTAGTCACCCCCTGCTTCCATTTCAGCGGTACTGAATGTGATCGTGGTACTCTCGCCACCACCGATCACCTTAGTATGCGCATACACCCGAGCATCCCCTGGCGGCACATATTGATTGTCGAGCCCTGCCTGCATACCCGCGGTGCCAACCGCTTGCAGATTGGCGGTGTCCGTGATCACCACATTGTGTCCCATCGTCTGCGCTGGCAGCTTACCCGTGTGGTTAAGGGTCAAGGTCACCTCTTCACAGCTTGCAGGCACAGTAATCGTGTCGGTTGAGAACTGCATCATATCGTTAGAGTCGATGGTGACCTCACACTCCGCAGCATGGACTGAAAAACTCATACCAAGAGCCAACAAGCCCCCGGTGGTTAATTTTGTAAGCATTAGCATTCTCCGTTTATTAATAGAAGGTACACTGCGTTGCGAGGTTCGGGTTTCACTTCGTTCCGGGGAGCGAGTAATTGATCACGAGGTTCTAATCTCTCACACACCAAAGCCCTCAACCTGTCGCCGTACCTCTAACTTTTATTTTCCTTTCATTTATAACATGCTAAACCCAAGTTGGATCACCTGCCATCGTTTGTAATTGCGTTCTGTGCGTCAACGCTAATTGCTCACATAATCGAAGTGCTATAGTTTTCGGCCTAGGCGGCGTTCAATCTGTTTTTTCTCCCATTTAGCGCCGAGCGGGTCAAACAGCTCATAGGCATTGATGCCATGATTGATGATACCTACCCCCCAACCCAATGCTGGCCACCATGCCCAAATGTAGCCGGCATAGGTAACGTAATTGATGATGAATAGTGTTGTGATCACCAATAGGTAAGTGAACAGGTGAGAGTAAAAACCTTTTATTGCTCTGACTTGATCAATGATGGTCTGCTCTTGCTCGGTGGGATTGGCGTCTTTGTTGCTCATTGTTGGCTCCTGCTGAAGTTCAGCGACTGTGGTTTCAAATACAGCAGCCAAGGACTTCAGTGACTCTAGACTGGGCTTTTGACCTCGCTCAATCCGTTGTATCGTGCGAATACTCAACCCACTGAGTTGAGACAACTGATCTTGAGACCAACCTCGTTGTAGCCTTAACTTTCTGATAATCATCTTGCCATCCTTTAGCTGTTTTCCCGTCCAACGTACTGCAGAAATCTCCCACCACGGAACGTCATCACCCTGACACCAAGGTGACAGTTCAATATATTCAATAAGTTAACGCTACACCATCACCAAACCCTTCTCTACAACGACGAGACAAAAGTTAGAAGCCAGACTTAGGCTGCTTGAGAAATTCAAGCTCTTGTGGGGTGGATTCACGACCTAGAATGGAATTTCGGTGCGGATAACGACCGAACCTGTCGATGATGGCCTTGTGCTCGAACTCAAAGCTCAGGCTCTCGGGGTTATCTAGTCGCTCATACAGCGCCACAGCTTGAGTATGGATCAACATCGATTCACTATGCATATAAGGCAGGTAGACGAAGCGGCGCTGCACTGGGTCTAATTCAAGATCTTGTCCTTTTTCCACCATTCTCTGGGCAAGAGCCAGCGCGAGCGAGTCGCTGGCAAAAGCCTGTGGCGTATCACGGAAAATATTCCGCGAGAACTGATCGAGTATGATAATTTCAGCCAGACTGCCTTGCGCGATAGGACGCCAAGTATAGAGCTCGCCAGCCATCGCTTGTTGGTGTAAATGCCCAAACCGCTTTTCTACCAAGCGATCAAACTGAGAGTCTTTTTGCCACCACTGGCGTGGTTCAATGTCTGAAAACCAGAACTGAATAATCTCTTGGTACATGTGCGCTCCTCTTCTTGGCCTCTCGTTAGAGTGTAAGACAAAGATCGTTAGAGCCACCTATTGCTCAATAATTAGTGGTAGGTCACTTTTCGCATGAGGCCTCTTCCATGAGGGATATTCGTCCCTGTTACCTAGCATGACTCGTCGTTAGCGAGAAATTGAGACCGACAACGCCGTATTGACACGGGTTTATCAGTTACAGCGCTGTCGGATGGCCAGAATAATAGGATCAATCCACTGGCGTCGTTAGGTCACCTGATGACAAATTATCATCTTGAAACCACCAACTCGTCTGTAATCAGTCTGCACATGCTAATATTTAGCCAAGCACACCAAACTAGAAACCAAGAGTCATCGTGAGAGCCTCATCAGAAACTGCAACGCTGCTGGTTACATCGAGTATCAATATCGCACCGCATATTGAGTATTGTGAGAAAAAAGGACTCGACTGGCGAAGTGTGGCCAAAGAGTGTGAGCTGCCCATCGAACTGATGGTGAATAACCAATGGCTACCCACCCGGGATTTGATGCGTTTTATCCACCAGCTTGATGTACGCTTTGGGCCTCAAATCGGCTTTGAGATCGGTCTATCGGCGACCGTCGAACAGCTGCTGCCGCAACTGGCCAGTGAGCTCAACGATTGTAATAGCTTAGAAAATGCGCTTTTGCGCCTGAGCGTGACCCTGTCCAATTTGACCAGCCATGTGTGCATCTGGACGGAATATCGTGACGGGAAGTGGTGGCTCTGCCATCGAGATAATGCCTCAAGGTCACATATCAAGGGCTTTACCCAAGGCGAGTGGTTTCGCATGCTGGCGATGATTGGTTTTTGCCGCCGCTACCTTGGCAAGGATTGGCTGCCAGACAAGGCTGAGTTGGTCTCGGGCTGGCGTAACCCTGAGGTATTACCTAAATCCTTTAAGTGCACAGCGATTGAGTATGAGTGCGAGGTTGGGGCCTTTACTGTCCCACTTGCCGATGATTACCAGCCGATTGCCTTTCATCAATCCGAGCTTGGTTGGCACAACGCCATCAAGCGGCTGGTTACAGCCTATGCCATCCTCCCGTGGTTCAGTGTCGAATGGTTTGCCGATATGATTGGCATGACCACCCGAACCTTGCAGCGTAACTTAAAACGCGAAGGCATGACATTCAAAACCCTCAGAGATGAGGCGCGCGCCGATCACGCTAAGCGCTTACTCACCCAGACTCAACTGCCGGTTCAGGAGATCTGCTGGTTAGTGGGGTATAACGATTTGAGTAACTTTAATCGAGCGTTTAAAGGCTGGACCGGTGTGACCGCCCCGATGTACCGCCGAACTGCTGTGAAATGACAGAAACTAAGGTCTTTCGACCTGTGTGGGTGTTAACAGAGCGGCGCCACCTCTTACTTGGCATGGATGCTCAAACGGATTTCAAAACATAAACATAGGCTTGGCGCTGTTCACCCGTCAGCAGTTCAACAGTGGTCAGCATTCTTTGGTACCCGTCTCCCTCAAAGGCGTCCAATTCGGCGAAGAAAATAGATACCCCTGGATGCGCTCACCACGGTCAATAAGCTCCAAGCCCGGATATCCCATGGCTGCACCCCACCCGCTGTCGTGCAGTCGACCAGTAACAAATGCTTTTTTCCAAGTACCCCCAATGTTGTTTAGTACTTGCTCGTTTGGGCAACCTAGCGCTAAGGTGCCATAGACAAAAAGATGATCCATAGGCGATTTGAGATTGTGTTAAGGATTAATCAGATGAGAACCTTTTGAGTATAGCCAAGGCAATTTTGAACGGTTAATGGGTTGTATCGCCGCATACAATTGATCGCTGTGACTTTACCTCTGGTCTTAGACGATGCAAACTGCTAATCGAATAAACAATAACAACATTAGGAGAACCCTATGACTGTCCCAGCATTTGGCGTCGGCACCTTCCGCCTAAAAGAGCAAGTCGTGATAGACTCAGTCACCAACGCCCTTGAACTTGGCTACCGCGCGATTGATACGGCGCAGATTTACGATAATGAGGCCGAGGTCGGGCAAGCGATTGCTGACAGTGGCATTGCGCGTGAAGAACTCTACATCACGACAAAAGTCTGGGTCGACAAGCTCAACAAGGATGACCTTATCCCGAGTTTAAAAGAAAGCTTAGCCAAACTGAAAACCGACTACGTCGACCTGACGTTAGTTCACTGGCCAGGAGAAGGCACGCAAATCAGCGAATATATGCCTGAGCTTCTAAAGGCGAAAGAGCTTGGTTTGACTAAAGAGATTGGCGTATCAAACTTTAATATCGACCTGATTGAGCAAGCGGCAGAGGTGGTTGGTATGGAGCACATCGCAACCAATCAAGTGGAACTCAGTCCGTATCTGCAAAACCGTAAGCTGGTCGATTTCATGCAGAAAAATAACATCAAGGTCACGTCATACATGACACTGGCCTACGGTAAGGTACTGCAAGATGAAACCATTCAAGAGATTGCCACAGCGCGCGGCGCAACACCAGCGCAGGTTGCACTGGCTTGGGCAATGCACAAAGATATCGCGGTGATCCCGTCATCAACCAAGCGTGAGAACCTTGAAAGTAACTTGGCCGCCACCAAGCTTGAACTTACTGAGCAAGAAATCGCGCAGATCGACGCTCTAGAGCGCAATGGTCGCGAGGTAGATCCTAAAGGGCTTGCACCTGTCTGGGACTAATCCGTCCGGAACTGCCCGTCGGGAACTAAACAAACTGTCGCGATCTTAGAGGCTAAGATCGCGGCTCACTGGCATTAGGCCTTTTTAACGAATTGCGCCGTCACCATCATCTCCCCCGCGCCATCGACTTTGCAATCCAACTGATGATCTTTGCCGTCTTGGATGCGACGTACAATTGCTTTGGTGCCGATCTTTAGGATCATTGAACTACCCTTGACCTTAAGATCTTTGGCTAGCGTGACCTTGTCGCCTTCTGATAGCAGGGTGCCATTAGAATCTTTGACTTTCGGGCTCACATCCTCATCAGGGTTCCACTCGTGGGCACACTCAGGACACACGAGTTGGCTTTGATCTTGATAAACGTATTCAGATTGACAGTTTGGGCATGGAGGCAGTGACATAACAACACACTAGTTAACATTCAAAAGGGATATACTACTGACTCTCTGAGTATGATTCCAGTTGCGTGTTACCCCCGCCTACACTCATCAAAGCATGTTCTAAAGCTTGTCAGGATGGCCGAGAAACTGCACCAAATCATCGTTCAATTGCAGCCAAGGCGCCTTATCTGCCGCATAAATATGAAAGCTTGGTGCCTGACTTGGCGCATCATCCAGCACACCAAGGCGGATGTTGTAACGCTGCGTATCGGACTTGATAGAAAACAGACTAGAGCCACAGGTCTTACAGAAAGCTAAGGTCGTGGCCGGAGTTTTCTGATAATAAGTAATGGACGCTTCACCGCGCAAGAGCGCAAACTTCTCGGCGCTAATCCCACCTGCCGATGAGTAATCTGAACCGGTAAATTTACGGCACTCAGAGCACAAACAATTACCCACATAATCAAAGTCGTCATCGACGCTAAACGCCACCGCACCACATAGACAAGAGCCGGTTAATTTCTTCATCATGGTCTCCCAATTTCAATCGCTGATAGCAGAGATAGTATCAGTAAAATTGGGGCTTTGAGTGGCGCAAATATTAAGTTACACAAATTCTGGGTGCGAGTGAGCAGCTTGACAGCAAAGGGCACTGATAGGGCAAGAATAACAAGGAGAGGGTGAGCTATCAGCCCCCAAAACTCTGAAACTTTTGAGGGCTGTGAAAGGGTTACTTGTAGAATGCCTCTACTTCACCTTTCAGTTTGATCAGCATCGGCTGACCCCAACGGTCTTTTGCCTTTGGTGAAGGGATTTTCACCCAACCTTCGCTGATGCAGTACTCTTCAACGTCGTTACGCTCTTTACCGTTTAGACGAATACCAATGTGGTGCTCGAAACATTCAGCCACGTGGAATGGGCTACGCGGGTTGCCCGCTAGGCGATCGGGTAAAGTTGGTTTTGCGTTGTTGTCACTCATAGTTTGAACCTGAGATTGATAATAAAAACGTCATTCTAGTCAAAGCCGGGCCAAGCCTCAACCGTCACTGAGTGAGTTGCTGCAAACTTTATCCGATCATGGCTCTGAAATGTTGATAAGCGACTTACCCGTTGGCGCTCAGTAACTGCTTAGGGCCAATCGACGCATACTTTTCGATAAACTTGATGGCACTCTCAAGGCTGGCGAACTCATTTTTAAAGGATTGGTTTGTGTCTGCGAAGTATTTCATCCTTACCACATAACTTTCCTGCTCCATGATCAGATCAACTTTGATGTTTTTATTGCCAGTCGTGTGGTTTGCAATCAGATGGCCATGGATGCTGAGTGCGCCCATCAACTGCTCAAGTAAGGCTTGCTCTTCTCTCATCCTCCAGATTTCGTTATTAGGCTCAGAGTAGCGATACAGCCCGAACAATAACGGCGCGTTCAACAACCAAGTAACGAGATAAACGATTACCTCTAAGAGTCGCACCCCATCAATAAACATCACAGAGAGAAGAAGTAAGGTGCCGGTATGGAAATAAAATAGATTACGCCATGCATTGGGTGAAAACAGGCGAAACTGTAGCGCATAGCCAATTAGACCCGAGGCACTGATTAACACCAGCACCGCACTCATGATGCCTAAGACAGTGGGGTAGCCTTGCTCAACTTGAGCAGACAGACCATAGAGTGACAAGGCTATCCAGCAGACGATATAGGCGATAAAAGCCCGCTTTTTAATTCGACAATTCATGGCGACTCTCGACTTGGTTGACGGCTATATTAAGCCCATGTTTCTATCAACCTAGTACTGAGCTATCCGCGCTTCCAAACTGCCCTATCAGTTCCAGACCAAAATGCGAGTTGCCTCTAGCCTACTTGCAATATCGTGTGAAGTTTTGACCACAGTTTACAACTAAAACCTCACTGGCTACGCTCAACCTCTTTACTCTTGTGCGCAAGCGTATGTGCGTGTTGCTCCCAGTTCTGTCCATCAAAATCGGTAATATTGATTTTCTTAATTGGCGTATCAATGCAGTTCACGTTCACATCGATACCATCTGGATTCGAGCGTGGGATATAGAAGGGTTTAATACCACACTCTCGGCAGAAGTAGTGCTGCGCCACGTTAGAGTTGAAGGTATAAACACTCAAACTCTCTCTCCCTGCGATAAGGGTAAACTTGGAACTGGGCACTATAAAGTGCAAATAGCCCGATTTTTTACACACTGAACAGTTACACAGATCCGCCTCAATCACCTCCGGCGCTTCAACACTAAACTGCACCTGACCGCAGTGACAACTTCCGATGTATTTCATTTTTCCCTCTATCAAATCTAATGGTGAACACTTTTACCCCGCTGAGTGTGCAGCAGAAAAAGCCCCCCCTCAATTGAAGAATGAGCAAAATTAGAAAAAACATCTTGAATTTAGTGCTTAACAGCTTACCAAGTGTTGTTTTGACTATAGTTAGGATAGATAACCCCTGGGGTATGTACGCATCACACCACTCAGCAATTAAACATGCAGATTCTCAATCGGTCCTCGAATAGATTTTATTTCAATTCGTGAAGGCTAAACAAAGTTGTAAATAAAAAAGGAGCACAAATGGTGCTCCCTTTACTGTTTCCGACTAAAAAGTGAGGTTAATCTATCATTGCCAAGCGCTTTTTCAGCTCAGGAAGGCGAGTTTGGAACAATTTAATCTTGTCCAACATCGGAGCGAAGACTGCTTGGCGACGCTTGTTGTTTTGAAAGATGTTAATGCTGCCCATAACAATGCCCCATGCTGTAGCCAGAACAAGTAATCCAATACTCAAACCTGCCATCGCAGAGGAGTTCGTCATCAACGAACCAACGACACCCAATGCTGCCAAAAAGCCAATTCCTTTTAGATTACTGATGCTGCGCCCATCATCGTAAGCCATGAACGACTGTTTCACCGGAAGATGAATTTCTTTCTCTTGGCTTACATTGTATGCGTACTCAATGTTGTATAGGTTGGTTTCGTCATCAAACTCCGCACTGGTGTCAGCCAAAGCTAGCCAATCACCAGGATCTACACCGCGGGTAATATGCTCGGCGAACGTAAAGGTGTAAGTGCTGCCATCAGCCAGGCGACCAATAACCTCACTAGATATCGTTGCGCTACGATGTCGGCTTGTCTTGGTGCTGTATGTCGAGTGACTGTGGCCATAGCGATTGTAGTGTTTGGTCTCATAGGTCGTCGTCGTCGTGACATCAGAAACATCGCTTGAAATTTCAGTGTCGATAATTTTAACCAAGAGAAACTCTGATGTCACTTTTGCACTCGAGTTACGTGCTAAGCTGCGCTTATGTAAATAATCCGCGCTGAGCTTTACTGAGTTTTCCTCAAGCACTGCCATCTGAATATCTTTGACTGATAATGGCGTGACATTGTTGCTTGGCAGCTCACTCTCAAGCGCCTCAACGACTTGATGGTCACCCTCCTCTGCTACCGGTGCTAGCCCAGTATCAGAGTGGTCGATAAGCTTCACATCTTCGCTTTCGATGAGTGCTTGGGATACTTGCGCCTGCTGATTTCCACAGTGCACACAGTATTGATTCTCGGTTGAAATTCGCTGAGAACAGTGGATACAGATAACATCACTTTCATGCTGTGGCCGCGCAACCTCTCCGTAGCCTAAATCTTCTCTGGTAACATTAAGGATTTCACCTAACGCCTCATTAAGATCTGCATGCCGCTCTAGCGCCTTAGTGTGTTTTTTGCCGTTATTGACAAACTCCCAGATAGCAATCGCTAGCGCACCAACTACCGCAACAACCGCCGTAGTATCTATTGGCATGTTCTGCCAAAATGCCAGTACAACCATGGCACCTAAAAACAGCTTCCACCATAAGGTTCCTGGCTTGCTCGGCTGCTCACTATATCTGGCCTCAATACTGCTGCGTTGCTCGCTCTCACGATGCACCACTATGCAGGACATAAGGTCGTTGTTGGTTACTTTCTCGCGCGCTTCGCGCTCTTGAACCTTGTGTAATAAAGTCACACCCTTTGGCTCGACTAAAGTCAGGATATCGCCCTTTTTCACATCAGCGCAGTAGTCACCCTCTGCAGAAATTGAGAACTGATGAGTCTGTTTCTGCTCATCTAATACTGTTAGCCACCAATAAGCACTCTGAATTGAAGAGCTTGATGACTTATTAAGGCGCTTATAATAATAGGCTGAGATCACCTCACCAGTGATAATTGTAGCCTGTAGGTAATGCTTTTTGATTTTCTCTACACTCTCCGGTAAGACGTTGGTTATCGTCAAGCGCTCTTTATCAGCCACCATATCGCCACATTGACCGCAAAAAACATCCCCTTTGTAGGTGGGAACATTACAATGTTGCATACTTAAATATCCTTCAAATTTTTTATAATTAATTATTGAAAATAAATAACCTCGAGCACCCATGCTGTAAAAGCAATGAGTATTGAATAGTCTGAAATTGGTCTATCAATGATTATTTACCGCCAACGGATATAGAATACCATGCAATAAAACAACAAATATTACTCATCAAAAAATATATGTAACACCATGTATATGTAGCACGTCGCATTGGTAGTAAGGTTTTGAGAGAGCCAAGTTCAAAAAACAAAAACTCTCGAGGTATCAACTAAACAAAATGAGCCGCGCCTGAAGAAGATTGATAGTTCCCACTAAGTAGATACTGATCTGGCAAGTGTGAATCATGCTGGATATCACCCATAGATCACTTTGCAATCATCGCGCTTCTTTACCGGAAAAAAATGCCCTTAACCCAACGGCTAACTGTTGTTTTAGCTATAGTTAATCTAAATGACGTTGGTATAGTGCAGGAGGCTTTGATGATACGACTACTTGGTTTTACTCTTTCTCATTTGATAGCGCTGGCTATAGGCTTTGGACTGGGTGTTTATGCTCTGCCCATCCTCATCGCGCCAGAATCCCCGCCAGAATCTGCCATCAGTGCAGTACAAGCTAAGGCCCAATACACCGCAAAGTTTGATAAAGATCGCCAAGACAGTGATTTTCTTCATTGGGGAGAGGGTGTAGTCGCCGTTGCCAACGACAGCATTAGCTTTGTGGGGGAGTTAGCGCCAGGACCTGACTATAAAGCTTATCTCTCACCAGAGTTTATTGAGACTGAGGCAGAATTTCAGCGCCTCAAACCTTTAATGGTCCAAGTGGGTGATGTCAAAACCTTTAATCAGTTTATGTTGTCAATAAACGAGGATATCGACATTAACCAGTACAACACTGTAATAATCTGGTGCGAGAGCTTTGGTCAATTTATTACCTCTGGTCAATATCGATAGGGTAGTGTCCAGTTTATATTATCGCCATCGCCGATAGCACTTGGCTTAATATTAACAAGACACTCTAAGAATCAGATCTGGGGCTATCCGGCTCGTAATGCCATAATTTGGCTTATGTCGTCTGTTTCTGTGTATCGGGCGAGGTTGGGCTCACGCGATTGTATTGCTACGATGGACATTCTGTCAGCCAACTCATTGCCTTCAATGCCTACATGCCCATTGACGTGATGAATCGAGATTTGAGAAGCAATCTGCTGATACAGGGCATACATAGGTTTAATGATATCGAGGTTTTTTATCTCACCATCGGACTTGGTCCAGCCTTTTTTCTCCCAGCCAACAGCCCACTTAGTCAGGCAATCAATGGAATATCTTGAGTCACTGTAGATACCAACGCTATGCCCTTGTGACAGCTTCTCCTTAGCAAGCCGCAATGCCTGATTAAGTCCATGCAACTCAGCGGTGTTGTTGGTGCCGTGCGCTTGATACAGGCCATACCAAAGCTCACTAAGCGTTTGATCTTGGTATACGGCCAAGCCAGTGCCGGCTTCGCCAGGGTTAGGCTCACAAGCACCATCGGTAAAAATCTTAACCGTGTAGGGCATGGCGTCTATCTGACTTTGGGTCAGTGGTGTGGATTTTGGCTTGCTAGTCTTTGCTTTGGTCGTTGACGCCTTGAGCTTTGACGGGCGGCCAAACGCAGCCTGCGCCTCTTCTAGGCTTGGAAAAGACTTAAAGCGAGCCCCAGAAAAATTGTCTACTTGGGCTTTGCATTGAGCCCAAGTGGTAAAGATGCCGGTCTCGCGCCCTTGCCAAACAACGTAATATTTTTTAGCCAAACTGCGCTCCTTGAAAAACACTTGGGGGAGGATTCAAGCCCACATCTACGCAGTAGAATTGTGAGCCCCTTCTCTTACTGACAGAAAGTCTCGATGTAGAGCGCTTCTACCTTGTCGCGTGCCCACTGGGTTCTGCGTAAAAACTTCAAAGACGACTTGATGGAAGGGTTGTTGTAAAAGCAGTTAATTTGGATCTGTGCATCCAGTCCTTCCCACCCGTAGTGTTCGTGCAAGCGCACGAGCATCATCTCTAGGGTTACCCCATGTAATGGGTTGTTGGGTTGTTCTTGACTCATATTGGTTCCTGCTGGATGGCAATCTAAACCGCGAGTTTAGCAGAAGATGAACATGGATTTCACCCAAGCTCGATGCGGGTTTGTCAAAAACATCCAACTTGGTCTGATCGCGCTTTAGCCGCTACACTGATCACATCCAACGCGACAAGGGACGTGATGATGATTCAACAAGGCCAACCCATACCAACCGCGACACTCAGTGAACTCACCCAAGATGGCATGATCAGCCACAACACCGATGAATTATTTGCCAATAAGAAAGTCGTACTTTTCGCCGTGCCGGGTGCGTTTACACCGACCTGCTCTGAGGCGCACCTACCTGGCTATGTTGTTCTAGCCGATCAAATAAAAACGGCAGGCGTCGACCTGATAGCCTGTGTCGCCGTCAATGATGCCTTCGTGATGCAAGCCTGGGGCGAAGCTCAAAATGCCAGCGAGATAATGATGCTGGGCGACGGGGATGCCAGTTTCGCCAAAGCACTTGGGCTGGAGATGGATACCGCGGGCTTTGGTGGCACTCGCTCACAAAGATACGCCATGATCATCGACAATGGCATAGTGACCCAACTGAACGTTGAGCAGGGCCAAGAGTTTGAAGCCAGTAAGGCGGAAACTATCTTGGCGGCGCTGAGCTAATCCTCACCATCAATGAACCGAAGCGCTACATACCATGGCTATGTAGCGTTCTTGGCTCATTGATGACTTAAGCTTGCCTGTAGAGCTAAACCAAACTAAATCACTAATCGTTTGTCATCTTAGTAAATCGCGTGACTTGCTTGATTTCATCCATCACGTTGGCTTTTAGCGCCACATAATCAGCAAATCGGCTTACTTGGTACTGATCTGTCACCAGCATGGTCGACATACCGAGTGACCTCGCGCCCCAAATATCCGTCAGCTCTTTATCACTCACAAAAAGCGTACTAGAAGGGTGGCTCCCAGTACTGTTTAGCGCTATTTGAAAAGCTTGTTTGTTAGGTTTGCGATAACCGATATCCGAAGACCAGATAACTCGGTCAAAGTGAGCTGTAAGCCCCCTATTATCCAAGTCTTGCTGATAAACCTCGCTACACCCAACCACGTTGGCCAGCAGCACCGTTTTTAGCCCTTGGTTCTGCAATGCTTCAAGTAGTGGCAAGGTATAATCATACAGCTGACTATCAGCAACAAAGCGTTGGAGATGCTCTATACCAAGCTGCTCATCAAACGTTTGGCCATAGGTGGCGAAGGCCACTTGCCAAATTGATTGCCAATCCGGTTGAGAAGTGCTGCCAACTCGAGAGAAGTCGGCCAGATATCGCTCGATAAGTTGGCCAATTTGATAAGCCTGGCGACTTTCAGAGATATTGGCTAAAGCACTCGCCAAACACCCTCTTTGACAAAGGGTACCCTCATACTCAAATATCACAGTGTCATACATACGTCCCTGCCTCTTTGACTTAGTCCTTATGTAAGTGATTGTTACATATGCAAACTGAGCAAACTTTGAAGCAGCGCGACCAAACCGATTTCACTAGGCTTGCTAAGCAGCCAATGTCACAAGACGTGACCTCAAACACTTCCGCCAAGTAAGCTGTTTATCAACACGAGACTATCGCAGACTATCAAGACACCCATAAACTAGTTATCAGTGACTTAATTAACAAGACACCCATAATAAAAAGAGTGAACGAGGCACCCCAAAACTAACATCAGTAATTAACAGGACACCCATAATAAAGAGAGTGAACAAGGCACCCCAAAACTAACATGGAAAATTGATTTGCCGCCAAGTCCTCCAGATTCGGCTACCAATCTGTTGTGGCGGCGTGCAGAACGATACTATCTCAAGCGGTTGATTAGCTGAGGAAAAGGCGATGCTAGTGCGAGTAGCGTGTGTTTAGGTTTGGTGGTGTTCAGGCAAAAGTTATCAGGACACCCATCGAAAGTTAGCACCCATCGAAAGTTAGCAGCGAAAGTTAGCAGGACACCCATGATTGACAAATAAAAATAATTTGGTGTCAACTTGCCCAGATTAGACTCACAGTCTGTTTTAGCGGCGTGCAGGACGCCGCTATCGCAAGGGGTTGCTTAGCTGAGGAGAAGGCGATGCCTTATTAGTGCGGATAGCATATGCATGACTTTGGTAGTGTTCAGGCACGTCTACCATGTTTTTTACTACCACCACTGAACGGAAACACGTTGTGGATACGCTGCTTTACCTTAGATGGCACAGATTTAGAAAACACCAGCTTGGTCGTAAAGCGATTTTTGTACACCTTGACCTTACCCGAAAATGGTTGTTTGTGGGCAATCTCTTTGCAATCCGATAAAAAACCAGCTGGGATCCGACCTTTGTGGCTGGTGAGTTTTCCATCATCGAAAGTCAGTGTCATAACCGGTCGATCTTTAAACACCAGAACAGCGATAACTATTACGGCAAGGACAAGAACGTATTCCATTTTCGGCTCCTAACTAGTTGTTGTTCAAGGCTGATTCTACCAATAGAACCCAGCATAGCTCATTCATACCTTATAACATGTTTAACAGAATACGCTCGAACCTAGATAACCGCTCTGTGATCAGTATAACGCGGGCTGGTGATTGCCAGCTGGTGGCGGATTTATCAAGGCACCCATAACAGAATGATCAGCGATTTATCAGGACAGTCATAATAAATCATGTTTGATGGGCTATTGATGATACACTCACTCGACAACCCTCAACTGCAGAGCGCATCATGAAAGAATGTAATCAGTGTGGTAAGTGCTGTATCAAATACGGCAATGGTGACCTTGCTGCGACGCAGGAAGAGATCGATCTGTGGGAGCTTTTTAACCCTGATATCTTTGAGTACGTGCATCAAGGGAAAATCTGGTTTGACCCACAAACAAAGCAGCCGCTTGAACGCTGCCCCTTCCTCGAGCTCTCACCTAAGAAAACGCCTCAAGATAAAGACAAATACACCTGTAGCATCTACCTCGACCGACCAGAGGACTGCCGTCACTACCCAAGCCTTATCAACGAGATGGTACGTGATGAATGTGAGATGATAGAGGTCGTTGACCTTGAGAACCCTAAGAAAGCGCAACAGTTGTTAGACAAAATGATGAGCTCAAGTCGTCCTTCAAGTCACTCCTAGATGAGTGGGTGTTAAGCGATACAAAAAGCATGAGTTGATGACCCATTGAAACGTCAATGATATACCCAAGTAAACTCAGTTCGTATACCTCATCGCCATTATATTGGCTCCCTTCGGAAGAGTGTGCTCGGGTATATTATTCTTCAAACTTCTCACATCACTATAGTTTTCACTTAAAAACCACACTATCAATTGTTTTCTAATCGAGCATCATTTATGACACTGACCCACTCTTTAGCCTTGTCCGCATCATTTTCTAAACTAATAATCCCTCTTAACGATCCTTGATATTTCTCTCTATTTCTTTCTATTTGAACAAACGTATTTTCAACCAACTCAGCACTCCCATCCTCTAAAGAAAAGTTCTTTGACATCGTACTGCTAGTCGTTTGTTTAACCAACCCACCTAACAAACGCCGAAACATAAATTCAGCCTCTCTAATATACTTACTATCACCTGTCGATGTTGTAACAAGTAGAGCTTTTGCATCACCACCTTGACTATAAATATAATAAGCATATTTATTAGAGTCATTCATGTTACTTGGCGCTACGCGACGAATATTGCTTAAGTATATTTCCCCAGAGTCGGTGCCAATCCTACTCAATTCCGGTTTTAAGCCAAACTCCGATAGATACCGCTTTGCATCTTCAACACTCCAAGTCATTTCTCCCCACCTTAAATTCATACTAAACAAAATAATATAACAATACTACTTATCCTGTGACCTTATGCCATTTATAAAATAAAATTCCATAATTGAAATAAGCACTTGCAAACTTAGTATGCAAATTTACTCCATGACGCTAGATTAAAATAACAAACATTTGGCATTAAACATCAAGTATCAAGGACCAAAAGCAGACTTATAGAAAAGCTGTAAAACAGTTACCAACTTATAACTTATTTACCAAAAGATAAATCTGCATATTTACTCCTTCCAGCTAGTCGTTATCCCGCCCAAAGCGCGATTGCCAATAGCTGGGGTAACAGTATTCTTAAACACATAACTAACGGGTAGACTGTTGCGTATGAGAGGGCGGGAGCACCACTACTTGGATGTATACCGTTAGCAAAAGCCAATGCAGGAGGATCAGTCATCGCGCCCGCTAACATTCCACAAATAGTCAGATAATTTAAACCACCAAATATCCTCGCGAGAACGCCTATCGTAACCAGAGGAGTGAATGTGATCAGTACGCCATAGCCCATCCAAGATAGGCCATCACCCTTAACCAAAGTCTCAATAAAGCCTCCTCCCGATTTCAACCCTACGACCGCAAGAAAAAGGACGATCCCCATCTCTCTTAACGCTAAACTCGCACTGGGTGGCATAAACCAATAGAGTCGACCTATACTTCCGATTCTTGACAGAACCAATGCGACAAGCAAAGGCCCGCCTGCCAAGCCTAACTTAATCGCTGCAGGGAGTCCCGGTAGGTAAATGGGTAACGACCCGAGCAAGATTCCAAGACCAACCCCTAAGAAAATCGGCAGCATCTGAACCTGCTTTAACTTTTGCTTTGCGTTACCCAGGAGCTTGGCCGATGAGTCTATCGCCTCCTTGTGCCCAAGTAGGTTCAAAATATCACCGAACTGCAATTGAGTATCTGCATTGGGGACGAGCTCGACTCCAGCTCGGTTGATACGTGAAACAACGACATCATATTGGTCCTTCAGGCCTAACTCACTAATTTTCTTCCCAAGGACATTTTCATTGGTGACCACTATTTTTTGTGATCTCATTTCTGTTCCTTTGGTAGATAAATTCGCTTTGACCTCTTTGCCAATAACCATAGTCGCCTGATTCAGCGTGTTTTCGTCGCCAACCAAATGCAAGCAGTCGCTCACTTTTAAATGGGTTATTGGCTTGGGGATAATTAGCTCTTCACCACGCTTCAATCGTGAGCAAATGACCTCCCCTTTAATCAAACCAATTACCTCTGATAACTGAAGCCCCTCCAAGTTAGTATTTTGTAACTCAACATTTGCAGATAATAGTCCTTCCTTACTCTTACCACTATCTACTTCAAATTTGTCTGCCTCTTCAGCCACGTCAATTTTAAATACTAACCTTAACAGCCACATCGTGAGTAATATGCCACAAATACCAAATGGATAAGCGACCGCATACCCCATACCAGTAAGACCTATGGCCTCACTATTCATGCCTAACTCACTAAGAATCTGTTGACCAGCGCCAAGAGAGGGAGTATTGGTGACTGCACCAGAAAAAACCCCTAGAATAACGGCAAGTGGGACTTCAAAAATAGAATAAATAACAACAGAAACTAAGCCGCCCAAAGCGACGATTAATACAGCAAACCCGTTAAGCTTCATCCCTGAGCATCTCAATGATGCAAAGAAGCCAGGACCTACCTGGATACCAATAGTGTATACAAATAATATTAAACCGAACTCTTGAATAAAATGTAGGGTATGCAGATCAAGTTCGATATTAAGACCTTGGGCAAAATGACCAACAATTAACCCACCAAATAAAACCCCTCCAATTCCAAGACCGACGCCCCTTATCTTACAATTACCTATCCATAACCCTAGCACTGCAACCAGCGATAATAAGCTGATAGAGAGTGCAATATCACTCATTGTTCTACCTCCTATAGTTTTACTAAACTTTGATGGAAGCAGCTGTTTGATATTGATTTAGTCAAGCTCGGTAAGAACTGATTTCGCTTAAAAACGAAAGGAGTGGTTAGAGAGTTGGCGTACACATCTTAGTGTATTAGATCTGCTATCCAGTTTTAATGAGTAAACGTTACCACTATATTCCCCCCTGTGAATTGACCCAGCTCACACTTTAATTTCGAGTTAATAACATTGCTAAAAGTAATCTCAAGGCGCAGTTTTCGCAGGATTGGAGTGATTTGATGGTGCGCAGGCAACGTACACCCTAAAATAAGCGATACACGTCAGGATAATCGCAATTGAATCGGTCACTTCAGTAAGGCTTGCTGTCATGAGATACAGGATCGGTGACAATGCGCCCAAAAGCTGGCACACATAGCTAATCACCAACTGAGATCCCCAAATCAGTCCCGTAAGTAACATCAGTATCGCGGTATTCTCCTTGCTGTCGGCCCAGCTTTCCTCCAATGCAGCAAGCGGTCGTTGATTGTTCAACACGACCTCTAAGTCTGCAAACGCATAGCGAGCAGCCAAGTAGATCCCAGGGATGACAAAAACAAACAGCCCCGACACGACCGCGATACCTAAAATCGTATAAGTCACAAATAATCGAAACCAAAGACCTAAAGAGACAGACGGCTCAATAGATTGACCTGAAACTAAACTCGCCATTAGTTTTATTAACTGAGCCATCAGATAGATCTTTATTGAGCCAAAAATCATTAAATAGAATACGTAATTCCAAGCACTGTATTCTGGCAAGTTAAACGATAGCTCAGCCAATGGCCCGATGAGAGCCGTTACCATAATGAATGGGCCAAATATTTTAAAAATCGCGGAAAAGTTAGCGACAAAGAAGTACACACAATCAGAAATTAGCTTTTTCATAAAGTCTTTGGCTACTCACTGTGGAAAATGTTAAAAAGTGACACTCTTTTGGGTTTTCTGAGCACTACTCTGGCAACAATCACTGCTGTTTTTTTCAGATAAAACCGACCGTTTCTTAGGGAGGTAGAAGCCGCATGCCGGCCTGTTCGCCACGGTGGGCTGCTCCCATGCACCGCAGAGGTCCTTTTGGTTCTCTCGAGTTCTGGTGAATTGTCTACATTGCCCACAACGTTCCATCGCTTCACTTCCTGTGAGGATTGATATTTAATTATCCTGTCGTCTTAAAAAGCTCTTAAGTTAGTAATATATAACAATTCTGATTTGAGACAACAATCTAAACCCATATATACATTACTTATCAGCCCGATAATTTGAATGATAATAATACTATTATTAGGGCTATTTATTTTGCTCAATTGTCCCGTTGATGTGTTGAGCTAGGCTATTTTTTATTCGCTCCAAAATAGGAGCAGTATTGACATTAGCACGCACGTAACGTGGCAGGACGATACATAAATCGACACTGACTCCTTCAGGAGGAATCACAGGCAATGTGACCACTTGTGGGTGAAGGTGAGTAAATGATCCGAAGACAAAAGTGTACGCGTCGGAATTGGCTACCATTTGCTGCGCGATCGATATCGAATGGTATAACCCTTGCACCTCGCTTGCTAGACTATGTTTCAGAAACAACTGACGTAAATATTGGCTATCGTAATCAAACGACTTAACCGCGACGACTGGAAACGGATTTAGATCATGCCAGTGTATCGAAGGTAACTCGCTCAATGGGTGCTCGCGACGACAAATGATCATGGGTTGGAGCGTGGCAATCCGTTCAAAATAGACATCATTGTTGGGTTTAATCTGCTCATCGTAGGTGAACACCATATTCACCTTACCGCTGATTAAGTCAGATAGATAATCACTGGTAATGGGTCTGAACATTGGTCGAACTTTAGGCGCAACATCGGCAATCACCTGGCTCAGTGGCAGGGAAATAACCTCTAACACCTCGATCGGAGCGCTGATCGACACGTCGCCCTCCCAATCCTCTGGTTTAAACATCAGTGGATTAACCAACACCTCATTCAGCGCTTGTTGTAACAACGGCATACTTTTACCTAGCTCTACCGCAAGCAATGTAGGTCTTAGGTGATTCCCTTGGCGGACAAACAACCGATCACCAAAATACTCCCTTAATTTATTGAGAGACTTACTGATCGCGGGCTGAGAAAGGTGTAAAATTTCTGCGGCTCTTGTTGTGCTTGGCTCTTGGAGCAAGACATAAAGCACTTTTAGCAGATTAAAATCCAACTGCATCAATTTCGGGTGTAGGATCATAAAAATAAGCTCAAAAGGGGCAAATGCCCCTTAAGTATATTCAAGATCAAAATGCTTGCGTGACGTTGAACCAGATGTCGTTGTCGTTGTTAGAATGGATACGCATGGTCTGTGTTGGGCTAATGCGGTAGCCAAGTGCCATTTCTAGATAGAAATCACGAGTCTCTTCACCATCGAATCCATAGGTATATGCTGGGTTCATCATTAACCAGAAATCATCACTGATAGCGTATGTCGCGTAGACGTTCAGTGTCGCAATGGTGGTCGTTTCATGAACATCAACACCACCGATAGTATCCTCACTCCAGATAGCACCAGCAAGCAATGAAGGATACAAGGTCACTTTCTCACTCAGTGGTAGAACCTGCATCAAACCCGCGGCTGCCGTGTTGATCGCGACATCTTTCGAGCCCAATTCAAACTCATTGCGAGAAGCATCCACAAACAGACCAAGCCCTGTCGCGCCTGGGGTAAAGTAGCGAGTACGGAAATTATGTAAACCATCGTCATTACGGTATTCAACGATAGCCATGTGACCTCGTCCTTCCTCGGGTGTATAGCCAAATTGTCCATTAATTTGCATACCGTTGGTACCACCCTGAACACCAAAGGCCGTGTATACAGAAGTAGGGTCAGTCATATCAATAGCCTGAACGTCATGCTCATTTGAGGCGACGGCTAGGGTGCTGAAAAGAGCAAAAGGGACTAATAGGGTGCTTAGAAATTTCATCGGGTATTCCACTAGTTACAAAAACAAAAGCTAGTGAAATCCCTCTCTGTCTAGCAAGAGGGCGGGATATTACCGACCGCACAATTGTACAGCAAATGACTAATTTGCTTAGGTGGAATTACTCATGGTTATAACCCCTAACTGTATGAAAATCGCTCAAGGTATTCCGAGCCATATCTGAAAGCGACCATTGCCCTCAAAGATATAATAATACAATCCACTTTCTCTAGTGCAGAAGACGAGCGGCATCTGATGCTTCCTTTTATGCAGTGACAGCATCTTTTACCTCATAGACAAAGATGACTCACCCGCTCCACTAAGATGCATAATGCAATAAATATCAACAATTTAAGTGGGAAACCTTGACATATACTCAAAGTAAGCTCAGTCCAATAACTCGAGATGTAGAACTTTACAAGTATACGAATACCTCATTACATTTGTATTATTAAATTATATGACCAGAGCCACAAACTGGTTAAAAAGGGTGTGATCCGTGAACAATGCTGGCGAAAACAGACTTCCGAGGCATCTGACCTGTTGATAGGGTGGATTTCAACGTGAATCCCCCTACAAAGAGATACTTATGAAAAAGTCACCCGTTTTACTCGCTGTCAGTTCATTACTATTCGCAAGCAGTTTTGCTTATGCCGGAAATACCGAGCAAGTCACTCAGCCAACCATGGTCATGGTCGACCAAGGGGTGGCCATCGCTTCTATGCAAGAAGTTCAAGAGCTAAGAGAAAGCATTATCAACGCTCAAGATGGCGATGTGATCAACATTAAGCCTGGTCGTTATGCTGACTTGGGCCGTGTGACTCTCAACGCTAATAATGTCACGATTAAAGCGGACCAACCTGGCACTGTGATACTAAATGGCTCAGTCCAGTTTTTGATCCACGGTAATGATAACTTGATTGAGAGTTTAGTCTTTACCGATGGTGGTGCGATGCTCAGCACAGAGAGTCACGACGCTAACATCATGGGTGTGTTCGGTATCTTTGGTAAAAACAACACGCTAAACAACTCTGTGATCTACAAGTTCAATGATTATGAGTACATCCCGGATGAGAAAGGTAAATACCCTAACATCCGATGGGTCACTGTTGGTGGAGAAAACAACAAAATCACCAACAACACCTTCGAAGGTAAGTACAAGCGTGGTGCGATGCTGGTTGTTGCCACCTCTGATAAGTTAGAAAAAACCCTTATCGAAGGTAATATTTTCAAAGATTTGACTGCTCTTGATATTGAGCTTATCGAAAACTCTAATCCTAAAATGGCCAGAACCAACCGTAACGACAGACAAGCGATCAGAATCGGTGATAGCCACAACTCGCTATTTGACTCCCAGAGTATTGTAAGAAACAACTACTTCGATAACATCAGTGGCTATGTGGGTAAAAATGGCTCGGGAGAGATTGAACTCATTTCGGTTAAAGCGAGCGGTATCACCTTTGATGGCAACACGATCAAAAACAGTACCTCGATGATCTCGCTTCGACACGGTCACAACAACGTCGTCACCAACAATGTGATTTTGCCAGGCAACACGGCGAACTCGGGTGGTATCAGAATCTATGATGAGAATCATATCATTGAGAATAACTACATCGAAGGCACGCTAGGGCAAGGCACCTATCGCGGCGCACTGGTACTCAACACTGGTATTATCGATGTGGCGAATGGTGAAGTTCTGAGTAAAGACTCGACCGATGGAAAAACCTTGCAGAAGCAGTGGACGCCAAAAGATGTCGTGGTGAAGAACAATACACTGGTCAACAATACCCAGGGCATTTTTGGCAGTAATGCGATTCACCGCGTTAGCTTGACCGACGACTCTCGCGTCGAGACCATTTTCCCTGCGGTTGACACCTTGTTTGAAAACAACTTATCGATTGCAACCACTGAGGGCACAAACGCGTTCCGACAGTTTGAGGGTGAAAAATTCCAAATGGTTGGGTCTAAATTCGTCAATAACATCTTCTATGGTCAAATTGAAGGTTTGGGCGATGCTCTGCCAGAAGGGATCTCAACTGAGGCTCCAGCAAAAGTAAGAGATGAGCAGGGGCTAGTGAAAGCCGTTGGCACAGTTGGCGCAAGCAACCTAACGGTACTCAACGAAGATATGGTTGGCTCTACAATCAGCATTAACTAGTCGAACGATATCGGTATCCAAACACAAAGCGTGTCGTTCACTTTCCAGTGAACGACACGCTTTTGCTTTATAACAATCCCTCTCAAGCCTTAACAGCCTTTAGGGAATATCCAAATTTCAACCGCACCATTCTTACTGCCAAAGTCATCACCTGATGAGCCTGGGCTTGATGGCGCCGTCTCTTGTGTGGGAGCGCTATTACAGGTGGTAGTTGGGATAATCGACCAACTTCCGCCCCCCGCACCGGCACCGCCATCGCCCGCACCGCCACCACCATAGCCGCCACCGCCGCCTGCACCACCGCTGGAGGTAAAGCTATCATCGGAGTTCCCCCCTCTGCCGTCAGAACCTACTGAGGGATCACCATTAACCCATTCACTGTTGCGCCCCAAATAGCCTTGGCCACCCTGTCCACCTATGCCGTCTTTGCCATCGTTCGCGCCACTTCCTCCATCACCCCATTCATCTGAGCTGCCGCCACTGGCACCATCGGTAAAACTTTGTCCAATACCCACCGTGCCTTGCCCCATAATCGATGAGGCAGCTATCCCACCTCTCGCGCCATCTGTGCCATCGACGAAGAAACCTGAATCCTCTCCGCCACCGCCACCTCCGGCAATCAGTATGACGTCATCCTCTAGTTCCGTCGGGCTATTTTCCACCACCAAAACCAGTGTTGACGAGCCGCCATCACCTGCGATATTGCTCAGTGTGCCATTTTCACCGATGTAGTAATAAAAAGAGGTTTTCCCATACTTATCGAGAAAGTCAGACAGAGTGGTGACGGTTGAGGCAAAACCGCCTTCGCCACCATCCCCACCCGAGGTCCAGAGCCCGCCATTAGAGCCTATACCCCCCTCGCCACCCCAAGCCAAAATGGCCATCGGTGTGTCGTTATCTAGGGTGACATTAAAAGATGAACTGGCTTGATTGAATACATCAACCAGCTCAATCGAGGTGATGAGCTCAGAGGCATCTTTCGCTTCGCAAGTAGTGATTGGTGTGCCCCCATCAAGCCCTCCTATTTCTGTGCTGCAAACCTCTTTATCAACGGCCGGCAGCAAGCACTGGTAAACGATATTGCCATCATCGGTTACACCTTGCTTTATAGTATCGCAGGGGTTGGTGTCGCCCCCACCGACAGAACTACAAAAACCCACCGAGGTAATGTCACAAATACCGCCATCCGTCCAAGTTGCGCCAACAAGATTAGCGTTATCAAAATCGGTATCCGTCACGGTCGCATTATCAAGGTTTGAAGGGGACAATTGGGCACTTTCAAAATAAGCGCCACTCAGGTTAGCATTACTGAGATCAGCATTGGTCATCTCCGAGCCGCGAAAGTCGCCATTGCTCATATCGGCACCACTAAAGTTGGTACCAGTCAGTGTTGACTCGAAAAGGTCAACATTAGTCAATGTGGCATCACTCAAATCGGCACCAGAAAGATCGGCAAAGGTCAGAGTTGCACCACTCAAGTCTGCACCGGAAAGATCACACTCCTTACATGAGTTGGTGGAGATGAGCGTTGTGACATTGTTATCCACCGTGTCATCTGCATAAGCGGACCTGATAAAGACATTACCTACTGCCCTCAATACTCTAGCAACTAGCGGATAGTTCTCACTAATCATTTTCGAATGAGGGCCACCATCAGGCGTGGTCACCAAGAAAGTCACGTCTGTGCTATCTACATGCTGGCCGTGGCTGAGCACTAAATGATACTCCCCCTCTGTAACGGTTGCCGTTACGCACTCTTCATTGGCCGCAACGCTAACCACTTGTACGCCATCGCTATCGTTGAGCACCATGGAGTGGTCAGAATCACTATTATCGTCCTCGTAGCAAAAGGTGTGATTGAGGGCGCGTGAATACTGATAAGGTATCGAGTCACTGCCTGATTCACGATTCGAGTCAGCAGTGACAGTGGATGAGCCTGGTTCAAGAAATACAACCAATGTCCCTCGCTCCGGGTTGGCGCGTAGACGGCTATTATTCGCAAAGTCGCTTTCGGTTAAAATATTTGTTTGGATCTGAATATTACTAGCACTGTTATCATCGCTATCACATGCTGTCACAAATATGAGAGAACATATTATAGCAAACAACGTTCGGTATTTTATTTGGTAATGATTGATATACTGCATTTTAAGTCCCTTATAATCTAGCCAGTGTTTTACTGCGTTGAATCATGGGTTATCCCTAAACCCCGGGCGCGTATAGCGTTATTACCCATCTCGATAATTAATCAAGACTGTAATTATAGTCAACCTTTCATAAGTGCAAGTAAACGAGTATATTTTACGCTTATTTTATATAATGCATGATTAAAGGAGATTTAACACTTTGGGTAAAATGCTAAATTAGTTCCCATACGAGCATTAAATATGCACAATGGAGCTAAAACTCATATTATGGAGTACTGATAATTATGCAGGCCACCGCGTGACATTATCAATATATTTTTACGCAACACTACAAGTTTTCAGCAAGCGCGGTAACGTGAAATAGATTACTTTGCTGATCGATTTTTTGGCTGCAAACAGTAACCAAGAGTGAATGATTATCTATTTCAGATAGTTAGGCTTATAAATGCTTTTCGTAGCATTGTTCAACCTGCGGCTGTCCCCAAAGCTCACAAGCTTCTTCGTGGACCAGTTCAAAGCCATTATTGAGATAGATTGACTTTGAGGCAGCTAGGCCTGCAACAGTCCACAAGATGATTTTAGAGTAGTGCTTTGCGAGGCAAAAGTTGATGGCATTATCGATCAGTGCTTTTCCTAAACCTTTGCCTCTCGCTTTCGGGTTGACCATAAACCAGCGGAGCTGAGCCTCAGTTGCCGACACTTCACAAATGCAAATAGTGCCAACTATTTCACCGGAAAGCTTAGCCAACCAAATTCTTTCTCTGTCATTGTTGCGCTTAGCAAACTGCGCTAATGGCTCGGCCACATAAGCCTCAAAGGTACAATCATACCCGTACTCTTTCGCATACACGGTGCCATGCTGCTTTATGATCTCGCCGATATCCCCTGGCTGCAAACGGTTACTGATGTCCATTACTGCTCTCTCATGATGATTCAGGTTGTATTTAGAACGCTGTGTTGGGTAGGAGGTAAAGCTAATACTCCTATGGAACATAGTGCCTTAAATACTAAAGCTGATTCAAACACAAAATATCGAACGCTTGACGGTACTTCAAATGCACTTTATCCCCACGAACAGATAGATCAACACTTATCACTTTATCATTGTGTAGAGCACGACCACTGCAGTCTACCAGCAAAGGGGGATCGCTAAGTCGCAGCAGAACCTCTGTTGAGCGATTTGTCATGTGCCTTTCCACTATTGTCCAAATTTACCTTGGTTTACCAGCCAATACCTGCCAAACTTCGACTGCAACTTACACTAGGTAAATATTATGAAACTTTTAGTTCGCAACTTAGCACGCACTACCACTGAACATGAAATCCGTGTTCTATTCTCAGCTCACGGCTCAGTGACTGAGTGTAATCTCGTTTTAGACCAAGAGACTGGGCTATCGAAAGGCTTTGCGTTTGTTGAGATGCCAGATCAAGATGAGGCAAATGAAGCTCTCCAAAGCCTAAACCTGTCCAAAGTGGCTAAAAACACGATTAGAGTAAAAGTCGCTCAAAGCTAGCACTCACGCTGTGGCCAGTAGATCAACGCTTCTGGCCTTACCTTAAGGTGTTGGTTATGCGATTTTTATTCGCATTATGTGCTGTGGACCTGCTGGGCCACCTAGATAGAGTTCTCCGCTGTCTTCAAAACCCGCCTTTTCATAACATGCTTTCGCAGCTAAATTCTGACAGTTGACGGTTAGATAAATATAGTCTCGCGCCCTATAATTGCTTGCTGCGTATTTTGGTAGCAGCTTCATGCACTCTGTACCCAACCCTTTGCCATGCGTGCGGGAATCTAGCGCTAGAGTTCTAAACCCCAAATCCTTATCTGAACAAAAATCAACTTGTTGTGAATAATTTAGATCAAGCTTAAAAAAACCGATAATTTCATTTTTGTACTTAACAACAATCTTGTCTATCGACGGAGTTGAATCAGATAAAAAATCACTAGGTGTTGAGGCAAATTTTACATGTGCATCAGATAATTGAATCGAAAGAACTGACGCCTCATGGGATTTAGTCAACTTTTCAAATGTAATCATCATACTTCCTTGTTCACCTGTCACATAATCTCTCATAGTATTTCACGTAGAAAGCCATGTTTTCATTTCGCATGTTTCCACTAGTCAAAATCATCAGGCTCATAGGCGCCTAGATAATTTCCAATTACTTATTTTCTCGAATTAGATTGAAACGCTCAAAAAGTTCTTCAGCTTTGCAGAAACCAAGAGTTAGAGGATAGGCCCGTTTTTCTTTATCGATGTAAAACAAAGCAGGAAAACCACGAATCTGAAAACTATATGTAATAGCTAAATGTTCCTGAAGTCGTGATTCCGTATCCTTTGAATGAAGGACCGTTAAAAACTGCTTTTCAGTTAAACCAAGTGTCCTAGCACAATCCACCAACGTTTTATCTAAAGACGGGTTCCTAGCTTCACGGTAATAAGCGGATTGAATGGCTCGAACCATCTTTAAAGAGCTCATTGCGGATAATTTTTCAGCTGAAATCACAGCCCTACAAGCTTGATATGTCGAACGGTAGGGTGTATTTTGCTCCCAATAGCTGTGATTGAAGGTGACTGCAGACACTTTTTCAATGTTGTACCAATAGGATGAGATCGCTTGTTTTAGATCTTCGCTCATTGGTTCTTGCGTATCAGGCGCTAGCCCTCCCATAATCCAATCAACTTCCATCGAAGGGTATTGCTCTAAAAAACGCTCTAACTCTGGCTGAAACCCATAACACCAAGCACACATTGGGTCCATCACGTATATAAATCGCATACTCTCTCCATTGCTACCGATGACTGGGTAATCTGACACGTAACGTTAATTTAACTTGTTACCTGCTGCACCGCTCTCAAATGGACCGCTATAATCTCAAAAACCAAAACGAACCCGAAATACCAAAGGTTAACAGTCGCGTTTAAACGATTACTATGCGTCTTCGTCCACAATTGGGTGCCCCAACAATGTATCCTCAACAACCGAATGACACTCAACTGTAAACCACTTTTGAAAAAGTGCCCAAGTTCGTTTCTTTGGCCAGAGTGATTCATCGACATACCAGTTAAATAGCTCGCCCTCAAACAACACCTCGTGATTGAGCCTTACCCACTCTTTAATACTATCTGATGAGTCAGTAACCTCGTTACTGACTAGATAAACCGTACGTTCTTCGTTCACAGACTCTACCGTCAAGTCACAAGTATCCGTTGGATCAACTTTATTAAGCCAATCTACTGCCACCTGAGAATATCTAAGCATTAATGCACCGCGGTTTATCATAATTAGGTCCTTACTTGATCCTGTCGATTTACGCTAAGATATCATGGACTAACCAATAGACAGTAGTATCGTTTAGCTTTAAACCATTAAGGCATGGAGCAATGTGCATTACACTTGAACGAAGCGAGACCAGCACACGTCATAGAGTCACTCGCAAACGCTTTGTTAGCCGCTCGGGCTTAAGGATTTCTTAAACGCACAGTACTCGTCTGTGTGATAACCCAATGATTTGTAGAAACTCTGCGAGCCTAAGCGTTCAACATCAGTGATGAGCATCATGTACGAGCAATCACTTGCCCTCGCTCGTTTTTCAGCATCAATCATCAATGCAGAACCAACTCCTTTACGCTTCATCAACTCATCCACTACCACGTCCTCTATCACCATGAAGGATTTGCACTGACCAAACAGCATCTCACAAGTGACTGACAGTAAGGATCCAACCACCTTACCATCAACTCTTGCAACCGAGACAAAATGATTTGGGTTGCTCTGTTGCCGCATGAGAACCTCTTCCATTTTGGAAATCGAAAAATCATTTGGAATAAGTTGCTGATAGAGCTGAGCCAACTCTTCTAAATCACTCACTTTTGCTGCTGATATTTCCATTTATTCTCCGAGAGTTGCTAACGCTTATTATGCGGCTAAATACCGCTCACCTTTAATCATCATTACCAAAAACAGTCCTAGACCAACATAACCCCTACATTTCTTAAGATTATCTGGCAACTAAATCAAACATTCATCGCTATTTGATGCACATTGCCACTTACAAATCACACTATGGCCTAGAATTCATTTCACCAAGACACTTTTGGGTGTCTTAATAACAAAGTTTATGTGTAACTGCGTAGCATTGCTCTCAGCGAGAACTTTTCGCTGGTTCGGTATTATCGGTAAGCCACTGACATAGCTGATTAAAGCTCAATGGTGCTGACCGTGGCAACAAAGGCACAAGTTCAGCAGGGAGAAGCCCCCATGCACCGCCCCCTTCTAGCTCACCACCACATTGACCTAACTGCCACAAACCTGATAGATACAGCTGCTCAAAAGCGGTCAAAGGTAGGGAAACTTGGTAAGAGTCTCTTTTCTGCTCACTGGACAGTTGTGCAGGTGTTTCTGGCAGACAAGAAGGATGAGGTTCTGTTTTGAGTAAACCGAGCGTAAGCGTCACCAGCTCATCCTTCGCCTCGGCAATGGCGGTGTGGTAGACGGCATGAGCTTCAGCCCCAAAAAACTGATGGCAGGAAACCATCTGGCCCTCTCTGAGCTTTGCAAGATCAAGTAGCTCAGCTGGCCCCCAGCCACTACTCACCACTAGCACAGAAAAGACCATGTGCTGTTCTAAAGGCAGGCTCTCTTGCAAACTCATGTGCTCAAAGAGCATTTGCTGATCGGGTTCTGAAGAGAAGCCTTTAGGTGGCGCCTGCGCATCCCACAAAACTAATTCAAAATCGAAGCCTACTGTTTTGGCTTGACAAGTTAGTTCCGTAATCCACAGAGCGACTCTTGGCTCTTTGATCTTGTGTAAATGCATAACTGTTTCCTTGACTTCTTCGTTCAGCGCACATTGGTGGCTAGTGATGACCCGCAGCATTTGTCAGGGTTAGCAAATTAATCTAGACACTTAAGTCTACGATAATCAACAAGCAGTTAAGTTCGCCTCATACGGAGGTCCTTCTTACTCATCTATTACTGACAAACTACGCCAATAATATAGGTGTCTTGTTATACCTCTTACACCCAAACTGAGCCTGATACTAACTGGCGCTAGAGCAGCCATTTTCTTTGAATAGTGCCAGCTTGGGTTAACCGAAGAATGTCTTGGGGACGCCTAGTCTGCCCCAATACTTTGTATTGGCAGTGGTAGAGACCGCAATAAGAGACTCTCAATATGTGTTTGTCGTAAGTAACGATTAACGACCCCATCGACAGAGCGAAATAGTCAGCTTTGTTGTTCGATTATGTTGGCTGCTAACGCAGCCAAGGATAGCTATTGTCTATTGACAGGCTTGGGGCTCATATGTGTTATACATCAAAATATTCTAGACAATGACTTGAAACTCATAGTTTTATACCCCATAGAGTAGACTATAGAAACATATGAGAACTTTATGCCTAACAACCTCAAGAAAACACATCATCAAGCTAGAGAAGCCATCCTTAAACACTTAGAAGAGGTAGCGTTCATTCCTTCATATGAACGTAAATTTACTGGCTCTGAGACAAGTTTTGATATTAGCGACTATTATTCAACCGAAGGTCGAGCAAAACGCGAAATTTTCTTTGACGCGTTAAATTCCTTGTATGAAGATGGCTTAGTTACAGCTGATTCTTCAATCGAAAACCTTCCAATACATGGCTTGAAATTGACAGCAAAAGGTATAAATAGGGCTAAAAACCCTATCGACACATGGAAAAACGATGGTATTCGAGCTGCGATTTCAGTAACTCTAAGTACATTGGGCCGATATTTACAAACTAAGTTTGGCGGATAAAACACATTGAGGGCGCATTAGGCATGGGTACTCGGATGTATAACGCCCTGTTAAAGTGTGAGCAACGCAATACCGAGGCTCCCGCATTCCACCTTGAACACAAAACGCAACGCATAGCAAAAATGCCAAGCGTTGCGAATCACTCTTAAACAGATTGTTAAGTAACTGTCTAACAGATCGGGTTAACTCTCAAACGTAGGAACGTTAATTTGGTTGACCATTTGAACAATCTGCTGTCCAAACTGGCTAGTTGCGACACTTCCCTGAAAAACCACTTTACCAGTCGTATCATATAAATTTACAACTAAGCCATCTGGAAAAGTATACTTGTTTTGACCATTTGGCTTTGCTTCAAGCGTATGCGGTGTAGTTGCTAAATACGCTTTCAAAACTTGAACATGGTTACAGGTCATTGATGGAATGGACATTTTATCCTCTTGTACATTATTTTCGGAAAGGTAATTCTAAACCAAAGCCAATAAATGCAACGTGGCACAATTCAAACAGTTGAATATTAACACTTTAATACCAGTTTGTTCCTTTACGCCCTATTAAGGTGTGGGCAACGCAATACCGAAGAAGACTCTATGAGATTTTATAACCAACAGCATGACTATTACTGTGGCATCGATCTCCATGCGCGGATTCTTTATGTCTGTATTCTTGACTCTCACGGCAATAAAGTCGTTCACCAAAAGATCAATGCTAACCGGGATGAACTCCTCGACCTCCTCGTGCCCTATCAGGATAAAATTGTCGTCGGGGTCGAATGCATGCACTGCTGGTATTGGGTGAGCGATATGTGTTTCGATTACGCGTTTGATTTTGTCCTCGGCCATGCCCTATATATGAAAGCCATCCGCGGCGGGAAAGCCAAAAGCGACAAGATTGATGCGTTTGAAATTGCCGCTTTGCTCAGGGGCGGCAATTTTCCCATCGCCTATGTCTACCCCAAGACCATGCGTGCCTCTCGAGACTTACTGCGACGAAGAAACAAGATAATACGCCACGGTGCTGATCTCAAAGCGCATGTATCCAATACCTTCAGCCAGTACAACCTGCCCTCTCATCGACTGCAGTTACGCTACCCCCATGCGAGAGAAGAAGTTCGCGACCGATATCGGGAATTTCCTGAGCCAGCGATTAACCGCAACCTCGATATCGACCTCAATATCGTCGCCTTCTATACCAAGGAGCTCGCCAGTGTTGAGCACTTCATCGAGCAAAACGCCAAACAGCACAACCCTCAAGACTATCAGCTGCTGCAAACCATCCCAGGTATTGGCCGGATCCTTGCGCTGACTATTTTGTATGAAATCGGAACCATCCGACGCTTCCCAACCGTACAGCAGTTCGCCTCCTATTCACGTCTGGTAAAATGCAAGGCAGAATCGGCGGGCAAAGTCTACAGCACCAGCGGCAACAAGATAGGCAACGCGCACCTGAAGTGGGCGTTCTCGGGAGCGGCCGTTCTATACCTACGCGGTAATAACAAAGCTCGGCGTTACATCAACCGACTGCAAAAGCGCATGAGCAAAGCTAAAGCTCTATCGGCACTGGCTCACAAATTAGGACGCTGCGTCTATTTTATGTTGAGGAACAAAACCGTATTCGATGAACAGCGTTTTTTACCCGAGTAAGTCGCACGATGGGGTGAGCTGAACGTCTAACTGGTGCTGAGTAAGAGCACGCTGCACGCCTGATGCCATGAGTTGCAACTCTAAAAGCGGCTTGCTGTGCCAAGCGTTGTCCAAGCCCAATTGCTTTGATTAGCCTCCCCATTATTGCGCACCACAACGAACAGCAAAGTTGTTTACACCAGGGCTGAGCCTAACAATAACTGGAAGCATTAGCTAGCCATTTTCTTTGAATAGCGCCTTCCTGGGTTAACCGATGAATGTCGTGGGGGACGCCTAGTCTGGCCCTACCTAGTTGGTAGGCGGTGGTTAGACCGCAGTAAGAGACCCTCTATATGTGTTTGCCGTAAGCAACGATTAACGGCCGAAATGACAGAGCGAAGTAGATTACTTTGCTGTTCGACTAATTTGGCTGTTGAAGCAGCTAAAAGAGAGCTATTGCCTATTGACGGGAGTTAGGCACATATGTGTTAGGACGATCGTCTTGAAAACAATAATTTGGATGCATTTGATATTTGAGTCCCTTTATAAAACATATACAGCCCGCCCCCAATAAAAACAGCCCCTATAAGTTTGGGCAGAGCACCAAAAAATGGGTCTGAAAACTCACTGATTACAAATGCCCCTACAATAGGAAAAATCAATCCAAATATGTAGTGAATCCCCATACCTATATTGCCTGATACACCTGTCGTATTATTTATATATGCATAGGCATGAAAGACTCCATCGTTTACCTTGCCAGCAACAGCTACATTATCACTTTCGTCAATTAATACAACTTCACTCGATTTAATCTTTACTGGCTGCCCATCCAACTGAAATATCATTACATGAGTAGTTGATACACTACTATCGCGACCTCCGCCACTGATTTCCACGGTATTTCTTAACTTAGAAACAACACCCTTCAATATTTTCATACCCTACCTATCTCAATAACTTATACAAAGCGCATATCTTCACAAGTAGTCCTAACGCCCTGTTAAGTAGCCAAAAACCTTGGCATACACTTCGCCACAGCGAAAAAGCCGAGCGTTTTTGGTTTGCTTGAACAGTTTGTTAGCCGCTCAACTCAACTTCTTTGTAAAAAAGTGCCGTGCATGCTCAACAGGGTAGTTTTCTAGTGTCATGTGACATACATAGCCCCGCTTTTCATAAAACGGTCTAGCTTGAAAACTAAATGTATCAACCATCGATGAATGGCAACCTTGCTCTTTGGCGTGCACTTCCAGTTTGCTTAATAACTTGCTACCAGCACCAACACCTCGAATCGATTTATCTACCCATAAAAATTTAATGAGAAGCCAATCACCAAGAATTTCTGCTGTAATACCACCGACTTTCTTTCCATCCTGTTTGACAAAGAATGCCACACTATGATGATTTACTTCACCCAGATAAGGAGTGTTGTGCTCAACCAATCCATTTCTAATTTCATTGATGCTCTCATCTGAAGGAGCTAAATCTAATTCAAAATCCATATTTCCCTCTTGGTGGCTAACGTGCCCCAAACCATGGCATAAAATTTCACACAGTGAAAGTGCCTATCGTTTGGGGTCACTGTTAAGCGCCTTGTTAGGCATCTGGGGTTATTTTGGAGTCTTTCAGCACTTGCAGATTTTCATTAATCTTAAAAATAACTATCATTAGCTCACACCAGATTCTTGCACCAATTGAACCGCCCAAAATGGTCAATAAACCAAGAACAAATGTTTCAAATGTAACGCCACCATAGCCACTAAACATAGTTCCGATGCCAGATACAACGGCTATGAATAGTAGTAGCCAGTACAGCGCAGTTACTAGTTTAGGGGTTAACATCGATTCAAAATTAAATATTGATTTCATTACTACTTTCCTTAAAAGCATCAAACAATCAATAATGCCACAAGATGCAGAGTAACCAAAGCAAACAAGCTAAATATCTGTAATTTATTGAAAAAGTAATAAACCGTGAGATAATGAGTATTCGTAATGTAGATAGCTTGAGAAGCCTAACGCTTTGTTAAATGGCGTTTACTGTAGCTTGCCACAACAACCCGAACTTCTAGCAAAATTTGCCGAACTCTACGCGTCCATTTGAACAACTTGTTATAAGCCTTCCACTTTATGGGCGATTTCCAGCGTTTGTTCATTTGAATCAGTTACTACTAACCAATCAAATTGGACCTCGCTATAAGATGCTAACTTACTATAAACAAGATTACTTGTTTTAACTGGCTCACCGAAAAAATCATCTTTTTGTGCGGACTCAACAGAACTTATGATAGCTTGTGCGAAAGATAGAAGGTCTTCTTCAGTACCAATCAGAAAAGCTTCATCCCAGCCAGTTTGAGCTGTAATCACGGCACCTTTGCTCACATTGTCTTTCATAGCATTAAACCTCAAATTTATAGTGGCTTATAACGCCCGCTTAACTTGCTGCCAACTGTGCCGAACTCACGTTGGCCACCGTTATCACAAAAGCCCAACCGAACCAGAATTGCCATAGGTTGGCAGTCAGGTTGAAGCGCTTGTTATGTTTAGGCTGTTAACCTTGCTTGGCCTTAAGCAACATTTTAATTGCCATTTTTTCGCCACTTTTCAATACAAGATAGGCTATACAAATCGTGACCAAAAGGACTATTGCCATTACAAGAGTTATCCAACCAAACTCTGTAACTAGCTCTATCGGTGAGATATCCATAGCTATCAAAATAAGACTAAAAACTATCAAGCTTGCTATAAACCAAAGAGTAACTGCATACCATCTAGTTTTCGAAGGCATCATATCACCTGACTTGTAACCAACATAATATCCCACACTTAATGCAGGGATTAGAGTACTAAGAAAACCTGTACTTTGTAATTCAGTTCCTAAAATATACTCGATTGCAAATAGCAAGGTAGCCCAGCAAATTGATGCGAAACACAACAGTAAAGTTACAAAAATCACTGATGGGTGCTTAATTTCAGATTCCATTCTTTTATCCTTCATTTTTCAAATAACGCTTAAGCATTTATCCATTGTCGCAGCACACTCGATAAATGCCTGTTGGACTGAGCCGCTTCTTTCTATGGATTTCGCTTTTTATCGCTCATTATCCTTTTATGGCGATTCTATCCAAGCAAGCTTCACTAGCATCCACCATTTCAACCATAGCCACCCGTTTCCATAATCCTCACTATACTTGTTGCATAGCCATTTTTGAAGCGAACGATACCTCTACCCTCACACTTGAACTGCGATTTTTCGTATTGTTAACAGCCAACTAGCTCAGTGGTTCTTTTTCAGCAACGACTCGCGGCCGCACCGCTATTCTTATCAAAACCACAAATCGGCTTTTGCAGTTGGGACAGCTCGGTTTTTCCTTCATTACTTCTTGGACTTCGTGAGGGCTCTCTCTGATGCTTTGCTGTTCCCTTCTAAGAGTATGTTTTCGTGAGCATCTATCACCTGTTGAACATGCTGCTTCATTTCTCTTTTAAAGCGAACTGAGAGAGACTTTACAGGGAATAGATAACCCTCTCTTCTCGTAGGCAGCCATGCTTTATCTTCGGTCAATACACCGCTTGGGATTAAGCATTGTACATAAGTGTGTTGGCTTAGGTTTCTGCCCCATGTATGTCGAACCATCAACGCTCCTAGTTGACCTTTAAGGTGATGGCCTTCACTTCCTCACGATTTAGAAGTTCTGGTATCTTACAATCCCACTTAATTAGAGGGACAAGTCGCTCCTCGAACTCTCTCTAAAGTACAGCTCGATAAAAAAACACAATGGCATTACGCGCTTGCACGCAAGTACTACTACAAAGATGTCTCTCATTAGTTAACGAGCATAAATACAAGACTATCTATACAGCCATAATTCAGCTTACTTATAATTGCTTTTATACCAGAGAGTTTTTATCACTTTACTAAAGACTACTAACTTAAAAGTATCTTTGAACTGTTTTTTTATGGAAGAGATACCAATAAAGCAAACCTAATGTCATTACCTCGCCCAATATTAAATCGATTATTTTCAGTGATTCTAACTTAACTAATATGCTTGGTGCAAAACTGGCAGCAAGTACCCCAAAGTAAATTGCTCGCGCATATTTTATTTTTCTTAGAAGACTTAATGCTCCCATGCCAATACTGAAGGAAAATATAATATACTCAATTGCTGAGCCAGATGACCACCATTCTTCATATGAGACACTTACACCATTGATGGTAAAGTTGCTATAAGGATATAAAACCCCAATTATGCCAATAAAAAACAGAAGTCCATGAAGCACCATTAATTTCATGAGAAAGGGCATTGATTTAAAATTGTTCCACATATTTATCATAAGCTTTAAAGATTGAGTATTTATCCATTATCGCAGTACACGTGGTAAATAACTGTTAGACTGAGTTAATTATCTCAATAGTATTTACCTTTTCTGCTTACTAACTATTTGACTATTCTGTCCACGCCTGCCTAGCTAGTACCCACGATTTCCACCGTAGCTATCCCTTTCCACGGTCTGAACTATACTCATCTCAGAGTATATTGTGAAGCGAATGATACCTTTGCCATAGCACCGCGCAAGAACAACGGGGCCACATCGATATCAGGACTGCTCAGATTTTTATCTTCTCTCTAACTAGCGGTTAAACCAACGCAACTTATCATGCAAAGAAGTCACACTCCCCACCACAATCAACGCCGGACTTTGCGCCTGCTCCGCCAAGTCTGCCAATTGTGATAGCTCGCCCGTAAACACTCGCTGCTCTTTACGCGTCCCGTTTTCAATAATCGCGCACGACGTCGAGGCATCTAACCCATGCTCAAGCAAATTGGTTTGAATATTACGACACTGCTTGAGGCCCATGTAGAACACTAAAGTGTTGTTGTCTTGCGCTAGCGATGGCCAGTGGATCTGTTTGCCATCTTTTTGAATATGGCCAGTGATAAATTGCACGCTTTGGGCGTGATCGCGGTGAGTGAGTGGAATGCCCGCGTAGGAAGTGGCGCCTGCTGCGGCAGTAATGCCCGGTACAACCTCAAAGGGGATGTTGTGTTCGGCAAGCTCTTCTAGCTCTTCACCGCCACGGCCGAAGATAAACGAGTCACCGCCTTTCAGGCGTACCACACGCTTACCTTGCTGGGCTTTTTCAACCAAGATTTGGTTGATTAATTCTTGAGGAACACAGTGAAAATCGAGCTGTTTACCGACGTAGATCATCTCGGCATCCGCATTGGCTAGATCGAGGATATCTTGTGAAACAAGGCGGTCATACACCACAACCTGCGCGGCTTGTATCACCTTCAACCCTTTTACAGTGAGCAAATCAGGGTCGCCAGGGCCGGCTCCGACCAAAGAAACAAATCCACCGTGATTTGCGTTAACTGGGATTGTAGACATAGAAACAACTCTAAGAAAATTAACGATAAGAAGTGACAATCTCTGCGTTCACTCTTGGCAGATAATTGCCACTTGTTATCGTTAATCAGCCCCGCCTAAGGCGAGGCTGAATCGATTTATTTAGCGTCAAACGCTGGGGTTGCAGCAACGTTTTGCTCTTGCTCATCAAGCGATGGAGCCGTTTTTGCGTGAGTTAGGTAAAGTGGGATACAAGTAAAGACCAGACCACCGACGATGTTACCTAGAATCGTTGGGATCAGGTTGAAATTCAACCAAGTCGCAATGCCAAAGTCAGCGCCAAGCATCATGCCCAGTGGGAATAGGAACATGTTGACCACCGCGTGCTCAAATACAAGCGCGAAGAAGATAAAGATTGGGAACCACATCGCGGCGATACGGCCACTTAGGCGGCGCGCAGTCATGTTACCAATCACACCCAAACAAACCATAAGGTTACACAGAATGCCGCGCACAAAACAGGTGATCCAGCCGTTCACGCCAAGCTCCTCGAAGCCAGCAGAGCGCGCTGTTGATGCGTTGATGATGGTTTTCGCCACTGCGCCGCCATCAGTTGTGAAGTTGTTGGTCATCGAGAGTGCAATGATGTAGGCGATAAAGATTGAGCCTACAAGGTTACCCAAACCAACCAGGCCCCAACAGCGCAGGACACGCCCCCAAGTAATGCCAGGGCGATTTTCAAATTTTGCCAGTGGCGCAAGACCAAACACACCAGTAACCAGGTCGTAACCCATGATACTTAAGATCACAAAGCCGACTGGGAACACCATTGCGCCAACTACACCAAGACCTGTTTGGGTGATGGTTGTTAGAGCCAAGACTACTGCAAGTGATAGGATAAGTCCGGCCATAAAGCCACGAATTAGCAGATCACGCGTGTGAGTTTTGGTTTTTGCTTCACCGACGTTTATCATCGTTTGCACGAATTCTGCGGGTTTAAAATCAGACATCATTGTCTCTCCATAAAGTGTAAAAGTTGAAAATTTAAAAGTGAATAGGGAAAGGCTCCCACTGTCGCTACCCTGCAAGGCAAAGCAGGAGCCTTTAATCTATTGACTCTTAAGAGGTAATGCGGGCTTAGCCTGCCACCTCTACCGCGCCATTCACAACGCGAGCCTCAAACGCCTTAACGTTAAAGCGCGCATCTTCCATGCACTCCCCTGTTGCCAGGTTGAAGTGCTGCTTTTTCAGTGGGCTAGCAACCCAAAGCTCGCCGTTATGCTCACCGATCAGGCCACGCGATAGCACGTTTGAGCGCGCGAAAGGGTCCATATTACTAATCGCAAACACCTCTTCGGCGTCAGATGGACGGAACACCGCCACTTGCTGATCGTTAATCAAGGCACACACACCCGTACCAGGGACGATGTCTTTGATTTCACATACTTTTTCAAATGCCATAATGACTTCTCCGCGGTTACTCAGTGACTTCAACGTGAAGGATATCGCCCTTCGCTTGTGGGTGTTTTTCAGTGAACGTGGCTGGGCGGTGCTGAGCACGCTCATCGACAAACACCACGTTGTCATCACGTTTATCTGAGTTGATGAAGTGAGAGAAACGTGCGTGCTGCGATGGGTCATTGACCGTCTCAGCCCACTCACAGCGGAATGCTTCAACCAACTTCGCCACATCGGCTTCTAGTTGCGCGTTGATTCCAAGCTTGTCTTCCACAATCACTTCACGCAGGTAATCGACACCGCCTTCCATGTTCTCAAGCCATACCGAGGTGCGCTGCAGTGGCGCGGCGGTGCGAATGTAGAACATCATAAAGCGGTCGATGTACTTGATCAGAGTGGCTTCATCTAGGTCGCTTGCCAGCAGATCCGCGTGGCGTGGCTTCATACCACCGTTACCACACACGTACATATTCCAGCCTGCGTCGGTGGCAATGATACCTAGGTCTTTACCTTGTGCTTCTGCACACTCACGGGTACAACCAGAGACACCAAACTTCATCTTGTGCGGCGTACGAATGCCTTTGTAGCGATTCTCAATCGTCACACCAAGGCCAACCGAGTCTTGAACGCCAAAGCGACACCAAGTCGAGCCAACACAGGTCTTGGCCATGCGCAGCGCTTTGGCGTACGCTTGACCGGTCTCATAGCCACCTGCGATCAATTTCTTCCAGATCGCTGGCAGGTCATCTTTTTGTGCGCCAAACAAACCAATACGCTGCGCGCCCGTTACCTTGGTGTAGAGGTTGTATTCTGCCGCCACGTCAGCCAGCACTTTGAGCGCCTGTGGCGTCACTTCACCACCAGCCATGCGCGGGATCACCGAGTAGGTGCCGTCTTTTTGCATGTTGCCAAGGAAGTTATCGTTGGTGTCGTGCAGCTTAACCAGTTGTGGCTTAAGGATATGCTCACCCCAGCATGAAGCCAGAATTGAACCCACGGTTGGTTTACACACCTCACAGCCGTAGCCCTGACCGTATTTTTCCAGTAGCTCTTCGAACGTCTTGATCTCTTCAATGCGGATCAGGTGGAACAGCTCTTGGCGCGAGTAGGCAAAGTGGGCACAGATATCGTTTTTCACTTCAATACCCGATTTGGCGAGTTCGGCATTGAGCACTGATGTCACAAGTGGGATACAGCCGCCACAGCCAGTACCTGCGCCCGTGGCCGCTTTAATATCGGCAATTGTATGGTGCCCATCGGCGACCGCTTGCGCGACTTTGCCCTTAGTGACATCAAAACACGAACAGATCACTGCACTCTCTGGCAGCGCATCCGCGCCTAGAGTTGGCTTCTCAGCGCCCGCGTGTGCCGGCAAGATCAGGGTGTCTGGGTGCTCTGGCAGGTCGATTTCGTTGAGCATCAATTGCAGAAGATCGCCATAGTCAGAGGTGTCTCCGACCATCACTGCGCCAAGCAGTTTCTTGTTGTCCTCAGAGACAATCAGGCGCTTGTACACCTCTTGCTCTTGGTTTTGGTAGACATAGCTCTTGCAACCTGGCGTGCGGCCGTTGGCATCACCAATCGAGCCAACTTTAACACCTAGTAGCTTAAGCTTGGCCGACATATCGGCACCTTCAAACTGGCTATCGTTACCCAGTAGATGGTCAACGGCGACAGTTGCCATTTTGTAACCCGGTGCGACTAGGCCATAGAACATGTCATTCCACGCGGCACACTCACCGATGGCGTAGATGTTCTCATCCGAGGTTTGGGCGAAATCGTTGATCGCGATACCGCCGCGCGCACCAATCTCGAGATCCATCTGACGCGCCAGCTTGTCTTGCGGGCGAATACCGGCAGAGAAAACAATAAAGTCAGTCTCAAGCTCAGTGCCATCAGCAAAACGCATCACGTTACGCGCGTTCTTGCCTTCCGGCGCAATCTCTAGGGTGTTTTTGCTGGTGTGAACCTTCACGCCCATGCTTTCGATTTTTTGACGAAGTTGATCGCCACCCGCTTGGTCAAGCTGCTCAGCCATTAGCTTAGGTGCAAACTCAACCACGTGCGTCTCAACCCCAAGGGCTTTCAGCGCACCTGCTGCTTCAAGGCCTAGCAGGCCACCACCGATCACCACGCCGACTTTGCTTTTCTTAGCGCTCGCCTCGATGGCTTTGAGATCTTCGATGGTGCGATAAACAAAACAGTCTTTGCTCTCGCGGCCCTGAATAGGCGGGACAAATGGGTACGAGCCGGTTGCCATGATCAGCTTGTCGTATTGGATTTCACGACCTGAACTTGAGTAAACCGTGCGCTTATCGCGGTTAACATTGATCGCACGCTCGCCAAGCAGGACATTGATGCCATGCTTCTCGTAAAAACCTTCTTTAACTAAAGAGAGCTCTTGTGCGGTGTGGTGAGAAAAGTAAGAAGAGAGGTGGACACGGTCATAAGCGACGCGAGGCTCTTCACAAAAAACAGTAATGTCGAGGTTGGATACATCAGTCTTTTCAACCAAATCTTCGAGATATCGGTGACCGACCATGCCATTACCAATGACAACCAGCTTCATCTTGCTCATACGGATTCCTGAAAATATTCAAATTGCAGGGTGGACTGCATAACTGAGCACATTGTTATTTGTGAAACTGGATTTACCTATGATGTAAATCAATTACCGATAAATACTACCCTAAAGGGGTAGATTGGGTAAAAAGTGACTCTTTTTTATCCTTTAATAATACAAATAGGCGAGTTTTGATCGCTAACTTTCAGTATAGAAGTGGATGCTTATTGCAAACAACAACCAATAAAGCAGCCTCAGAATGCATTAAAATCCACATTAATTGAATTAATATTTGTCGAGTTATAATTAGAGAACAAAAAAAGGGTAGCAAGCGCTACCCTTTTTGTATGATTTTTGCAATATAACTGATTTAATTTCGCACTTTTGTCACAATCATCGAGCCGGCCAACATTGCCAAGACAAACAGCCAAATCAGTGGGTTGCCGAATGAAAGACTGGTGATCGCAGGGCCAGGGCAAATTCCGGTGATCCCCCAACCAATACCAAACAGCACCGCGCCACCAACAAGCGGCTTATCCACTGCAGTCTTTAAACTCACACTGAACGACTCGCCTGCCAGCGGTTTCGAGCGTGGTTTCACCAACCACTGATAGCCTGGGATAAACACCGCAAGCGCTCCTCCCATCACAAACGCGAGGCTCGGGTCCCACTCACCGGCGAGGTCCAAAAAGCCTATCACTTTTTGCGGGTCGACCATGCCCGAGAACGACATGCCAAAACCGAACAATAAGCCCGCTACCAATGCAGTTAATGAGGTCACAGTACCTTGCTTCATGATTAACCTCCTAGGTGCAGACGAGCAAAAACAGTGATGATGGCAGTGCTCATAAACACCAAAGTCGCCACCAAAGAGCGCAGCGAAAAGCGCCCAATACCACAGATACCATGGCCGCTGGTGCACCCGTTACCAATCTGGGTACCAATGCCCACCAGCAAACCTGCGATCAAGACACTTATCCAGTTGCCGCTTGGCTGCTCTGGCACCACAACGTCGAAGACTGAGATGCTCAGCGCCCCAGCGATCACCATGCCAAGAATAAACAAGGCGCGCCAAGACTTATCGCTGACCGACGAGTCGAGTAGGCGACTCGCGATACCACTGATCCCGGCGATTTTTCCGTTGACCAGCAACAACAACAATGCCGAAGCACCTAATAACATACCGCCAAACAAGGATGCCCACGGGATCGAAAAACTCATAATCTATTTCTCTTGGTGACAAAAAATGGTGTGAAAACTGGTGATCAAGGCCTCGACACGTGGGTCAGCGAGCGAATAGAACACCTGCTGGGCCGATTTGCGGGCTTTGATCAACTGATGCTTACGCAGCACGCTCAAATGCTGAGAAAACGCTGATTGACTGAGGTTCGACTGACTCTGCAACTGAGCAACGCCCACCTCACCCTGAGTTAGCTGACACAGCACCAGCAGCCTGTCTGGGTGCGCCAAAATCTTTAACATCTCAGCGGCCTCATTGACGTTGGAACGCATCGCCATCAACTCACTATCGTCTAGTTGCATGTTTCACCTCGATCATTGATTCAATACTGTACAGGATAAGCCATCATCTAATTTAGTCAATGCTAATTTAGTAATTATAAATTTAGTATAGTTTTTATTAGATATTTCTAATTTAGCTGATTATGATTTACCCATTCCAGTTTGAGCGGTGTGGTGCCGCGATCCGAGATAAGGGGTTTCCTATGACTAAAATCGTAATTATTGGTGGTGTCGCCGGCGGTGCATCAGCGGCAGCACGAGCACGCAGATTAAGTGAAGAGGCAGAAATTATTATGTTCGAGCGCTCGCCGTTCGTCTCTTTTGCTAACTGTGGTCTGCCATACCACATCGGTGGCGATATCCAAGAGCGCAGCAAACTCCTGCTTCAAACACCTGAGAGTTTTCTGGCGCGATTCAACGTCGACGTGCGCGTCACCAGTGAGGTGACCTATATCGATCGCAAGCAAAAATTTGTCACAGTGAAAAACCTTATTAGTGGCGAGGAGTACAACGAGAGCTATGATCTGCTGCTCCTTAGCCCTGGCGCAGCCCCTGTCGTACCGCCGATCCCAGGTATCGATAACCCACTGACTCATTCGCTGCGTAATATTCCCGATATGGACCGCATTATCGCAACCCTAAAAAACCAAGATGTTCAACACGCAACAGTCGTGGGCGGCGGCTTCATTGGCCTCGAAATGATGGAAGCCTTCCATCAACTGGGCATCCAAACCACGTTACTTGAGATGGCCGATCAAGTGATGACTCCGGTCGATCGAGAGATGGCGGGATTGGTTCATCAGGAGATCCGAGACAAAGGCATTGACCTGCGCCTGAGTACTGCCCTGTCTGGCGTCAACTACCATCAAGAACCGCAGCAGCTAACACTGACGCTCAACAATGGTGAGTCGCTCACTACTGACCTGTTGATCATGGCAATTGGTGTGCGCCCAGAAACTCAGCTTGCCCGTGACGCTGGACTTGAGATCGGCGAGCTTGGCGGGATTAAAACCGATAGCCGAATGCAGACCAGCGATCCATACATCTACGCCGTTGGCGATGCGATTGAAGAGCAAGATTTTGTCACTGGCGAGCAAAGCCTAGTGCCGCTGGCAGGTCCTGCCAATCGCCAAGGGCGGATGGCAGCGGATAATATGCTCGGTCGCAACGAGCACTACCAAGGCACACAAGGCACCGCGATCTGTAAGGTGTTTGACCTTGCGGTTGCCTCAACCGGCAAAAACGAGAAACAACTGATTAGCGCAGGAACGCCTTTTGAAAAGGTGTACGTCCATACTGCTAGCCATGCGAGCTATTATCCAGGCGCAGAAACGGTCTCGTTCAAGATGCTGTTTGACCCAATAAGCGGCAAGATTCTCGGCGCACAGGCCGTCGGCAAAGACGGCATTGATAAGCGCATCGATGTAATGGCAGTCGCGCAGCGCGCAGGAATGACGGTTGAACAGCTTCAGCATCTTGAGCTGACCTACGCACCACCATTTGGTAGCGCCAAGGATGTGATTAACCAAGCGGCCTTTGTGGCCAACAACATCCTCCAGGGTGATGCAACGCCGATCCACTTTGATCAAATCGATCAGCTCAGCGACGATCAGGTATTGCTCGATGTGCGCAATCCAAATGAACTAGAAAGCGTCGGCTTCATCGAAGGCGCCATCAATATCCCTGTTGACCAACTCAGACAGCGCCTCAATGAGTTGCCAAAAGATAAAGAGATCATCATCTACTGCCAGGTCGGCCTGCGCGGCAACGTCGCCTACCGCCAATTAGTCAACAACGGCTTCAAAGCCCGTAACCTAATCGGCGGCTATCGCACCTACCAATCAGCCCGAGCCTAACTCCCCAAATCACCAAGAGGCACACCCTCTTGGTGATTGCTCCCCTCTACCCAATCAACATTTTTACGTTGAATTACTATGGGTGTCTCGATAAATACGGCTTCAAAGCCCGCAACCTAATGAATTACTATGGGTGTCTTGATAAATATCCAGTTAGCTTCAAAGCCCGTAACCTAATCGGCGGCTATCGCACCTACCAATCAGCCCGAGCCTAACTCCCCAAATCACCAAGAGGCACACCCTCTTGGTGATTGCTCCCCTCTACCCAATCAACAT
>NZ_JBPVIS010000005.1:0-93080 GCF_051660965.1 Vibrio glycogenivorans
ATTTCTACGTTGAATTACTATGGGTGTCCTGATAAATACGGCTTCAAAGCCCGCAACCTAATGAATTACTATGGGTGTCTTGGTAACTACTAGTTATGGGTGTCTTGATAAATATTCTGTTTAACGGGGCACCTCTCGCGACAATAGAACCCCTCGCTCCCCGTAGCGCTAGCGTCCCCGCCCCTCGCCCCCCTCAACCAAGGTATTGAGATTAAAGTGCCAGTCACAGCACTCTCCAGGCTCAATAATCTGACACTGCGCGTTTGATGCCGCTTCAGCAATCGAATCAAACGCGGCCGTGCAGGGCTCCAGGGCGAAATTGTAGTGACCACGAAACCCAGCTTGATTCTTCCAGATACTCAACCATGGTACGGTGCGATGGTCGACGTTCATCATTACTTTGACTTGCTCATTTTCAAAGCCAAACTCATCACCTTGGCGCAATCGCTGATTAAAATAGAACTTATCACACAGGGCTGATTGCGCTGACGCGATCTGCGCTAGATCATACTCGCCAAATGGCGTCTTGGTTAGTGGCCATGGGTGCTGCGCGCCAAAGTCGCCTAATAACGGGCTGGTGTCACAGACGCTGATGACGGATTGCAGGTGAGACGGGACCACTATACGTGTCTGCGGTGATGCCTTGAATAAGGCATGGGGGGTCCACATAAACGGCAGCGGCGCTGCGTTGTTATCTAAACTCAATTGATAGTGGCTCTCGAGACAATGCTGCTCGAGTTTAACCGACTTACGTAGCGTGTAACCAAAATGGGGGCTGGTGACACTAAAATGAAGCTGGCGTTCGTCCCCTACCTCGCACTCCCAAGGCAGTGCCCATACCTCACCGTGATCAGGGATAGCGTGTTTACTCCCTGGCAGGGTGCAAGCTTTAATCGTCGGGAAACACTCGTCAAAGCCACTCATGTCAAAATCGGCAAAGCTGGCGCCATAGGGGGGCAGTGTGAGGGTTTGCTCAGGGGACTGATAGAGCAACTCTATCTCTTCGCCTGAAGATAATACCTTGAGTGAGCAGAGTTTACTGCCGTAGGTGGGTAACCACTCGGCTCGCAATTGAGGCGTGGTCAAAATAATCGAATCTAGGCCTTTATAACGACCAAAGGAGAGGTCCGTCATTGTCTATTTACATCCTTAGTATGCACAGCCGCGACTGATATTGGGGATGTTGAATGGAGAGATGACTATCAGCAGGTGCCGTGAAGAGGGTTAGGCGATGGGACGTAATGCGGATCCCATCGCCTAAAACACGCCAACTCAGGTGGAGTAGCCTAAGCTAGCATGTGTTCTTTAATACGAAGTTGGGTAGGTGCGCTCCCAGCCTCGCTCATGGAAAGAGCTTGAGCCAGTCGATGAGAACTCATTGACTTTCTTGTCATAGTTACTGGTTTTAAGCCCCTTCACCAGACCTTGAACCAAGGCAATTTCCAACTTATTTCGGATTGCAGCGTGTTCACTGTCATGGATCAGGTTGTTGCTCTCACCTGGGTCTTTGCTGATATCAAACAATGACATCGATTCATTGTTGTAAATCGCCAACTTGTGGTGCTTAGAGCGCGCCATCACACCATAGGTGGTGACACCAATAATGATTCTGTCTTCATCATCCTCTGCAAGATCTTGCCCCGACAAATCGACTTTCGGGATGTCACAACCTGCGTAAGTCAAGATGGTTGGGAACAAGTCAGAGATATTCTTCAAGTTATCGTTAAACTGCGTCGTTGCATCCTGCGCACGGTAGTCACGCACGATCATCGGAATACGAATACTTGGCTCATGGAACGGCGCTTTACCCAGCATCTTGAAGTCACCCAGATAATCACCGTGATCCGAGCAGAAGATCACTACGGTATTGTCCAGCTCACCAGTTTGCTCTAGCGTCGCCAAAATTTTCTTCACGTCCTCGTCGATACGCTCAACAAGAACAGCATAGTGATGACGGATCTTGCGGATTTCCGCATCGGTCAAATCACGGATATCCGTGTTGGCCCAATCACGCGTGTAAGCATTCACGATCTGCTCATAGTGATCCTGACTCTCAGACGTCGGCGGATTCGCCGCTGGGATCTTGCTAGGGTCAATACGCGATAGTTCATCTGCCGGTGGATCGTATGGACAGTGTGGCCCGGGGAAACCAACCATTACCGCGAACGGCTTATCCTTATCACGTGACTCTAGGTACTTACACGTCTCTCGACCGACCCAGCGGTCGATATGGTGCTCTTCAGCAAGCTCATTAACCGCCGCACCTTTGAACTCGTCATAGCCCTTCAGGTCATTACCATGAAGTTTTTTGCCATCAACCGACTGCAGGTACTCATAGTAATCATCCTCAACCGAGATATGACGCTTGTCCTCAGAGATAATTCGGGTTTCAAAGCCTTCGCTCTCATCCCAAGGGTAGAAGTGCATCTTACCGATGGCTGCAGTGGCATAACCGTTTTGCTGCAGGATCTCAGGCCAAGTAAAAATGTTCATCTCGCGGTGATCGGGTCTTATCCAAGACAAGTTATCGATCACCCCGTTGCCCTCTGGGCTCAGGCCCGTCATTAGCGAGCCACGCGCAGGCACACACATCGGTGATGGTGAGATGGTGTTGGTGTAAACCGTGCCTTTCTCAGCTAAGGTGTCTAACGCCGGCGTCTTAAGAAAGTCCGCGCCGTAAGCTCCCAAAAAGTCTGGCCTAAGCTGGTCTGGCATCATTAACAATATGTTAGGCTTTTTCATTACAAATTCCTTTTAATCTGCCGCGTTGGCATATTCCAAACGCTTAGATTTTCTAGTCACTAAAGATTCAATTTCTTCCAGCGATTTGTTCTTAGTCTCAGGAACAAATAGCGTGATAAAGAGCACCCCGAGGCAGGCACAGGTAGCGAAGAACATAAAGGTCCCTGCAGCCCCCGCTTGGCTTAACACCACTGGGAAGTATTTTTGCACACAGAAGGCGAACACACTGGTCATCATAGAGAAGAATGGAATCGCCGCTGAGCGGATAGCATTCGGTGTGATCTCAGAGAGTAGTACCCACATCAAGGCGCCGAGTGAGAAGTAGTAAGCCGCTTTAAAGGCATAGATAGCAATCACTACCGCTAGCGCATTAATCTCGATAAAGGCACTAAAGATACGTCCTTCGTACAGGTCATAGTCGCGCTGTTCAAATAGCGCACGCGCCACCTGCTTAAACTCTTTATCCGAAGTCAGTGTCATGCCACGCACATCTTCAAGCGCTGCCTCATCAGAGATAATGTCTTCGATTTTGGCGATATTTTCATCAGTAAACTTGTACTCTGCTTTGTGGAAAGAGTACGACATGGTCAGCAAACTGATGGCGATAACCGACAGGCCGGTGAGGTAGATTGGCTTACGACCAAATTTGTCGACCACAGACACGGCAGCCAGAGACATGATCACGCCCAGCAGACCCAAGATCGCGGCTTGCATAAAGGCAGAGTCTTGCCCAAGGCCAACTTGTTGGAAAATGATTGGAGAATAATAGCTGATCGCATCGGCGCCACTAGAGGTTTGAATAAAGTTTAAGCCCAAACCCAAAAGCAGAACCTTGCGCATCTTCGGCGAGAAGAACAGCTTGAATTGGTGCGTGGTGGTGGTGTTACACGCCGCCTTGGCGATACTGTCTTTAATGCCCTCGATGACTTCTTTGACATCCTCTGGACGGTTAACGTTTTCAATGATCTTCTTCGCCTCTTCAACGCGATCTTTGTACATCAACCAGCGAGGAGACTCTGGAATTCTAAATAGCAACAGGAACCACATAAGCGCCAATGGAATTTCCACGGCAAACATCGAGCGCCAGACATTGTGGGTATTAAAGAAGAACGAACTGTCATCCACCAGCTGGATAAACCAATAGTTAACACTGTGCGCGGCAAAAAAGCCAATCCCCACCAAGACTTGGTTAAAGGCAATCAATTTGCCTCGAACCTTTGAAGGTGCGAGTTCGCCGGTATAAAGCGCTGTGGTACTGAGCGAGCAGAACGCCATACCACCGAGAAGACGCGCCATGACTAAGAAGTGATAGTTAGGTGCAAAGGTGGAAGCGATGGCAGAAACCAAGTAAAGGAACGCAATCCCCATTAGGGTTTTCTTACGGCCAAACGTGTTGACAATACGGCCACATATCGCCAGGGCAAAGATAGCGCCCAGCGCTGGCGCGGCAACCAGCATACCGACTTGCAAGTCGTCGAGCGCGAATTCCGCCCTTGCAAAGCCAATGATCCCCGCGATGATCCCGGCATCCAAGCCAAAGACCAGGCCCCCTAATATAACAATTGACACATATTTTATGACGTTCCCGTATGCTGCCAGCATATACAATCTCCATATCAAAACAAGATGCTATAATAGCATTTGGGTTCATTCTATGCGGAATCGTTGAGTGAAGATATCGGTCATATGCGCCAATGTGACACTTGGCACACTATTTCGCTCCGACCTAGGTAAAACGATTACAATGGTCACAAAATAGTCTGAAAACAGTCTCCAAATATTGCAATAAAAGCGAATCAACCAGTGTGTAACATAAATAATGATAACGACTTGTCAGCACTCAAAATGCAAAAATGGCAAATGAATTTGCAATTATAAACCGAATCAGTAAGCCATAAACCTTGGGCAGGAATGGTATATTTTATCAATACTCTCTTTAATGTCACTTAATTAGTATGCCGAGTTCTCTTTACAGCGATTAGTTGTATTCATCTTTATTATCGAGAGTCAGTTTTTAGTTCGTCCGTCACTATAAGTGACCATAGCGAAAAACTCTCAACAAGCTGCTTCCCTAACCAAACCAAAAGACACTCACCTAGTCACCTCACTAGCCTTAACAAGGTAGCGGTGTGAAGTTACCTGATGGTCTCTCTTGTCAACCAAAGGCCGATCTTGAAGCTGATTGAACAAAAATGTCATCTATAGCGACGCAAAATATGATCATTCGCATAATTTTTGGCTAACAGGTAGACCAATCATCGATCCAAATCACAGTTCAAAGTGCTACTATAGCAATCACAAGGAGCAAAAGGCTATTATAGCATTATTGGAATTGAAGTATTAGGTAGTTATGGTGAATAGTAGAACAAGGAAAGAGCAGCTCGAGTTTGATTTCGTCGTCGTCGGCGGCGGGCTGCCCGGCGTCTGTACTGCATTGGCAGCCGCGAGAGCAGGGATTAAGGTGGCGTTAGTCCAAGACAGACCGGTATTAGGTGGTAACAGCTCATCAGAGGTGCGCGTATGGGCACTGGGCGCGACGGCACATATGGATTCAAACCATAAGTGGAGCCGTGAAGGTGGCGTGGTCAACGAGATCCTGGTTGAAAACAACCATCGCAACCCCGATGGCAATAGCTATATCTATGATGACATCCTACTTGAGAAAGTGCTGGCCGAGCCCAACCTTTCTTTGTTTCTCAACACCGCAATCAGTGATGTGGAGACTCATAATGATCAAATTGTGGCGGTGTTGGGTTACAACAGCTCAAACGAAACCCGCTATGAGTTCCAAGCCAAGCTTTACAGCGACTGCTCTGGCGACGGTATCCTCGGCTTTGCCGCCGGGGCAGACTTTATTGATGTGCCTGAGAAAAAAGAGCTATACAACGAGACTATGGTTCGCGATGAGAGCTACGGAGACAAACTCGGCAGCTCGCTGATGTTTGAGGTCGAGGAGTGCGGGAAAGAGGTTCACTACACCCCGCCAGGCTACATCTATGACGACATTACCTGTCTACCACGTTATAAAGACATTAAGTTGCTTGATGAGGGCTGTCACTTCTGGTGGCTTGAGTACGGCGGTCGCCTAGACACGATTCATGAAAATGAAACTATTAAGTTCGAGCTGAGAAAAGCGCTGTTTACCACTTGGAATTACATCAAAAACTCGGGCAAGTTCCCTGAAGCCAAAACCAAAAACCTTGCTTGGGTGGGCTCTATCCCTGGCAAGCGACAAGGCCGCCGCTTCTTAGGTGATTATGTTCTGAATCAACACGATGTGATGAACGCTCACAACCATCCGGACAACGTTGCCTATGGTGGCTGGTCGATTGACCTTCACCCAGCTGATGGCATGTTCTCTAACTATGAGGCGTGTTTCCAATGGCACATGCCAACCATCTACCCGATCCCATTCCGCTGCCTATACAGCCGCAATATCAGTAACCTGATGATTGGTGGTCGCTTGACCTCAGTGTCGCATATTGCATTTGGCAGTACTCGCGTGATGCTCACGGGTGCGCTGTGTGGCCAAGCGTCAGGGGTTGCCGCCGCTGTGTGTGTAGAGAACAACCTGCTGCCGAAAGATATCATTCGCGAAGAGAACCTCGAAAAGCTGCATGTCCGCTTGATGCGTACGGGTCAGTTTGTGCCGAATATTCTTCCGAAGGACCAAGAGGACTTGGTTCAAAGCGCAACGCTCAAATCATCGAGCAGCTTTAAGTTTACTGGCCTCACTCACCAAGGTGAGTACTTCCCACTTAACCATGACTACGCAGTGCTAATGCCAGTCCCAAGTGGCCAGTTACCCGCCTTTACCGTACCGGTTCGCGCGCAAAAAGAGACCGCCGTTGACGTGAGAGTGTTCAAAACCAAAGGACCGGGTTACACACCAAGCTTTGCCGTGTTTGAATCAACGCTTAAGGTGCAACAAGGCGAATCGAGCCTACACATCGAGCCGAACCTGAATATCGAGAGCGATGAGTACATCTACATCGCATTTAATCAAAACTCAGACGTAGAGGTGGGCGCCTCATCTGAGCACATCAGTTCAATCATCACGGTTTATCGTGGTGAGGACGATACGCAGACATTTGATGCAGAATACAATATCCCAGACTTTACTATCTGGCGTACTCAGAGATTGCCGTACTCGAATATCGCGATTTCCTTTGACCGTGAGGTAGATATCTTCCCTGTGAGCCACGTCAAATCCTTCCCGTATCGACCAACCACACAGTCAAACTGCTGGGTTGATCGAGTCGATGCACACAATGCGTTGCACCTTGAGTGGGAGCAGAGTGTTGAGCTAAAAGATAAGGTCCTAACCCTGCACTTTGACAGTGACCTCAACCAATCACTGGAAACGCTTAAACCACATAAATTTAATGCCTTCCCTTGTAATGTGAAGTCATTTGAAGTGATTGACCAAAATGGCGCTCAGATACACAAGGTCGATAACAACTATCAGTCAATCGTCAAGCTGCCATTGAACTGTGCTTCTACCGATAAAATCTCAATTCGAGTTTTGGAGTCTTGGGGAAGTGATTACTTTGGTATCTTCGGTATCACAATACACTAATCGCTCTTGTGGTTAATATTGTTCCTGACTGATGTCGCACGAATAATATTAACCACATAATTAAAATAAATTTTATTTATAGCGTTCTAATTAAAGAACACTGTTTCGGGAAAACTATTAAGGCTGATAACCACCAGCCTAATAAATAAACATGACATTAGCGGGCTAGATTATTTCTAAGTGAACAGCAAACGAACTGAGTTAGTAATTCGCTCGCGTTTATATGTCAAATTGTTAATGGTAGATGATGATTATTTGACCTTAATCGTTATTTTGTATTTTGCTTGGCTCAAAACATGTCGGATATCACGTTTGTGACCTGTGCATAGACGATTACTTGAGCGAGTTCTTTATACTGGATGCGGAATGCTATTATAGCCGCAGGTAACCTAGGTATAACGATATCAATCCGTTGACATTCAATGTGCGACAACGTCGTCAAAAACGAACAACATCTTTCAAGTAGGGATAGTTATGAAGTTTAGAGAAAGAGTAATTGATAAAGACCTAGTCATTGTTGGGGCGGGTTTTCCAGGTATTTGTGCGGCTATCCAAGCGGCGCGTAAAGGGGTAAAAGTCGCGCTGATCAATGATCGTGGTGTGCTTGGCGGTAACACTAGTGCTGAGATTGGCGTGTCGGTCGACGGAGCTTGTGATGGTGGTAAGCTCAACCTCAACTCGCGCGAGGGCGGGATTTGTTCAGAGATCCTCACCGAATACCAAAACAGAACGCCGATCAAGCGCAGCCGTTACACCTTTGATGGCGTGCTGATTGACTTTATCAACCGCGAAAAAAATATCGAGGTATTCCTCAACACCTGTGTGGATGAAGCGCAAACCGACGGCAATACGATTGTCTCAGTCTCAGGGACACAAAACACCACCGAGACGCGCTACCACTTCAACGCGAAATGGTTTATCGACGACACCGGTGACGGTGCGCTTGGCGCAATGTCCGGGGCAGAGTTTATGCTCGGTCGTGAAGGTGCAAAAACCTTCGATGAGAATATTGCCCCAGAGGAAGCGGACAAATACGTTATCCCTTCGACTCTAACCTTCCATGCGTTCGACGCAGGCCATGAAGTACCGTTCAAAGCACCAGAGACCGCATTTAACCTCGCCGAATCTGATGTTCTTGACCGTCGTATCATTCCAAAAGACAGCTTTGATCTCTTTAAGTGGTACTACGAAATCGGTGGAGAGTATGACCATGTCTTTGACCGTGAACAGATCATCCGTGACCATAAGAGCTTAGTGTGGGGTATTTGGGACCATATTAAGAACAGTGGCGAATACCCAGGATCGGAAAACTACGATATCGAATACATGGCGTGTATTCCAGGCACGCGTGAATATCGCCGCCTAGTCGGTGATTACATCCTGACAGAAAAAGACATCATCATTCAACCCGACCACGTTGATACGGTAGGTCACGGCGGCTGGAACATTGACCTGCATGCGATCAAGGGCTTCTTTGACGAAGACTTGGTTAACAAGCACATCAACTTTAATGGCATCTACCAGATCCCTTATCGTTGTGGTTACTCAAAGAACGTCAGCAACCTGTTTATGTGTGGTCGCTGTATGTCGACCTCGCACGTCGCCTTTGGCTCAGCGCGTGTGACTGCGACGCTCTCTACCCTAGGTCAGGCCGTGGGTATGGCGGCGGCGCTATGTCATAAGTACGACTGTAATCCGCGTGATATCTACACCGATCACCTAGAAGAGCTGCAACAAGAGCTGCTAAACGCTGACCAATATATCGTGGGTAAGCAGCGCAAAGATGCCACCGACATTGCGCCGCAAGCCAAAGTAACAGCCAGCTCGCACGCAGCGCTTGGCTACAACGAGCCGATTGAGGTCGACTTGGAAAAAGTCCTCACTGACAGCGGGTTAAAGCACTTGATCCCGAAAGTTCGCGAGCTTAAAGAGCAAGAGTCGCAAACCACCGAAGTCGGTCCATCTTTCCAAAAAGTGATGTACGAGCTGTACAAAGGCTTTGACTCGGATAAACGATTGGATGAAAACCTTGCCCTGTCGATTCCAGTCGTCGAGAAGCTCGACCAGGTAGAGATCTTGCTCAGAGCGAAAGCCAACACCGCCCTTGAGTACAATATCTACCTGCCGGAAAAGGCCGAAAACTATGGTCCAGACCAGTGCGTATTCAGCGGTAAGGTCAATGTCGATAAGAACGATAACTTTGTTTGGGTCACGCTACCGGCTGATATCAAAATCGAGCAACGCTACGTCCTAGTCGAGTTGGTCACCAACACCGATATCGCACTAGCGATTGGTGGCCGCGAGCAGCCAACCGGCATCATGTTCCGTTCGAAAGAGAACTTTGCCGAAAACGAGGTCGACTACAAAACCCTTGAGATGTCACCCAAGGTTTGGCAGCGCGCCCCTCTGACTGCGTGTTACCGCACCACACCGGCTCAAGACGTTTATCAAGCCGACAATGTCATCAACGGCTTTAACCGTCCTTATGGCTTGCCGCACCTATGGCTAGCTGATAAAGCCGACGCTCAGCCTTATGTTGAGCTGGAGTGGGATAGCGAAGTGGATATTAGCCAGATTGAACTGGTGTTTGCCGCCGATCTGACGCGAAGAATTGAGTACGAGAACTTCAACTCGACCCTTGACTACATCGCCCAAAGCTACCGCATCAGCTACCTCGACAACGATGAGTTTAAGCCAGTAGTGAGCGTGGAAGGCAACTACCAAAAATGTGTCAAGCATGCGATTGAACCTGTCTCGACACGCAAGATCAGGGTCGAACTTCTGAGCTCAATGAACGACCAAGTTGGCCTGTATGAAGTGAAGGTAAGAGGTTAAGAATAATAAAAGGTGAGCATGAACCTAGTTTGTGCTCATTGATTTATAGGGATTAATTTGCGCTTAATTTGTCAGTTTAACACGCTGTTTTAGCTCAAACTGACGCAGTGATTTAAGGAAAATAATATGAAACAAAGAAGGTTTAATTGCTTGACTCTTGCCATCGCAGGCGTCGTCGGCTTGTCCGGCCAAGCAATTGCAGGTGCCACCGATACAGCGGCAGAAGCTGCGCTGTTCAACCGCTCATTGAGCTCCATCTTGACGCTGCAGAACGCAGAAGCCAAGATGAAAAGCGGCGACCCTTGGATTGAGGTGAATCTACTGTCAGAGAACCACCACGATGCCTCGTTTTCGTTTGAGCCAGAAACGCCTTGGGATTTCAGCAACAAAGAGACTGTGGCCTTGGCTCTGGATATTGAAAACCCGCTAGACTCGTCTGTGCACGCCTACATTTACACGCATGATGCGAACGGTGTTTTCCAACTGCGCAGCCGCGTGATCCCAGCCAACAGCAAAGACTCTTACCTGATGGAGCTCAAAGTTCCGGCATTAGAGCTCGACAGCGGCATCCGCAGCGATCCACCAAGCTGGTCTCACGACTACGTCGAGACTATCTGGCGTACGGGTAGCAAAGAGCTGGATATGAGCGCAATCAGTAAAGTGCGCGTGATGATCTCAGGTGTACTTGAAGATAAGACCCTGCGTGTAAGTAACCTTCGCCTAGTTGAGCCAAAAGACTTCGATCCTGAATACCTAGTGGGTCTGGTCGATAAGTTTGGTCAAAATGCCAAGGTCGACTTCCCGTACAAGATCAATAGCATGGAACATTTGCTTGAGGTCTCTGCCAAAGAGCAAGCCGAGCTTATCGATCAACCAATCGCTTCACGCTCTAAGTTCAACGGCTGGGCTGATGGTCCAAAATTGGAAGCGACAGGCTACTACCGCGTCGAGAAATACAAGGGTCAATGGACCATGGTCGACCCAGAAGGTTATCTGTTCTGGTCCAATGGTATCGCCAACATCCGTATGTCGAACACCTCAACCGTTACCGGTTACGACTTTGACCCTAAAAAGATTTACCAACGTGCCGCCGACGATAACACGCCGGAGGACTCAGAAGGCCTAAACCGTGTACCAGAAAAAGCTTGGGGTACACGTTTCGTCAGCTCTCCAATGCGCGCCAATATGTTTACCTGGCTTCCAGAGTATGACAGTCCAGAAGCGGACAGCTATGGCTATCGTCGCTTGGTGCACAAAGGTCCTGTCAAACAGGGTGAAACGTACAGTTTCTACCGCGAAAACCTGTCGCGTAAGTTTGATCACAAGGGTGAAGAAGACCTAATGGCGCAATGGCGCGATAAAACCATCAAGCGTATGCACACATGGGGCTTTACCTCATTTGGTAACTGGGTTGATCCAGAGTTCTACCAGATGGACCGCCTACCTTACTTCGCTAACGGTTGGGTTATCGGTGACTTTAAGACAGTAAGTTCTGGTAATGACCACTGGGGCCCAATGCCAGATACCTTCGACCCACTGTTTGTTGAGCGCGTTGATGCCACCGTGCGTCAAGTGGCGGCAGAGGTGCAAGACAACCCATGGTGTGTTGGGGTATTTATTGATAACGAGAAGAGCTGGGGCGCAGATTGGTCAGTCCAAGGTCGCTACGGCATCGTGATCAACGGCTTCGCACTGGATGCGAAAGACAGCCCGCTAAAAGCACAAATGGTTAGCTCGCTGAAGAAGAAATACCCTCAGCTAAGCGCCTTTAACAAGGCATGGGATCTTGAGCTTGCAAGCTGGAAGGCCCTTGAGCGTCCACTTGAGGTCACCAACCTATCGCCAGCTGTGGTTGCAGACCTTGCAGACCTGACAGTGGAATACGCAGAGGCGTACTTCAAGGCCGTACGCGAGGCAATGGATCGTCACATGCCAAACCACATGTACCTAGGTCCTCGTTTCGCACACTGGGCAATGACGCCAGAGACGCTGCAAGCGGCTGCGAAATACGTTGATGTGATGAGCTACAACTACTACCGTGAAGGCCTGGATCAACCATACTGGGCGTTCCTAGAAGACATCGATATGCCAAGTATCATTGGTGAGTTCCACAATGGTTCGATGGACTCTGGTCTACTTAACCCTGGCCTTATCATGGCAGAATCACAAGCTGACCGCGGTAAGAAGTACCAAGAGTATGTGAACAGTGCTATCGACAACCCTTACTTTGTTGGTACTCACTGGTTCCAATACATTGACTCGCCTCTAACGGGTCGTGCATGGGATGGTGAAAACTACAACGTCGGTTTTGTCAGCGTTGCCGATGTTCCTTACGGCCCACTTATCGATGCTGCGAAAGAGCTAAACTCGCAAATCTATACGCGCCGTTTCCAAGCACAATAAAACTCGCTGAAAACAAATCCTATCAAGTCAAAGAGCCTCTTCGTCCACGCTGAAGGGGCTCTTTTTTTTCCCTCGGGGAAAGAGGCGAGAAGCGAGATCGCTCTGCTGCGAGAGGCGAGAGGTGTTTGCGGGAACTCTTTGCCACACACTTTTTCATCGAGCATGCTTCGATTTTTAGTTATTCTTACCGCGCGTGGGATACTCCTCGCCTCTCGAATCTCGCCTCTCGTTTCTGCGAAGCAATCTCTAGACTTAACATACCCTTAGTCTGTATATTTAGCAGTCTATCTAATCGTCCGTTGGAGGGACATGTGGTTGCACAAGTGAATCAAAGCGTCATCGATGGCATCGTGTGTTTGCAGGAGTTGGCTAGTAGTAAGTCCCCGGTAGGTCCAAAGGAGCTTGCTGCTCGACTCGGTATCAACGAAACCAAGGTGATTCGCCTGTTAGGAACATTGAAGTTGATGGGCATGGTTGAGCAAAATTCTCAGCGAAAATACACTTGTGGACCGGGTGTTCAACTGCTTGCGGCGCAGAGTTATCACTCCTCACCGCTATTTAGAGCCGCCGTAAAAGTGGCGATGCACAATAACTACAACGACCGGATCCTTGCGGTTGGTTTGCTTTGGCGCAACTCTGTGGTGTATATGTACCACGCTATGCCAGAGCAAGAGCCTGCCGAGGGTATTGGTGGCTATCACTTGGTCGATGTTGCGGATTCTTGTATTGGACAAGCGCTACTCGCCGTCAGCTCTGATGACAATATTCAAGAGCAGATCCAAAGCTTCGACGACGTTCAGCAAGAGAAATTCCTCGCCCAAGTCCCTGGTGTGCGAGAAAACGGTGTCTTGGTTCACCGCGGCAAAGAAGGTCAGGTCTCGAACATGTGTGCACTGGTCAATGTGCAAGGCTTGACCGCCGGTATTGCGTTTGCGGCCTTAGATATCTCTGAATCTGAGGTTGAAAGCTACCTTGCCGAGTTGAAAGGTTTGGTCGCCGATATTGTTGAGGCAAGCAGCCAAGTTGAGGCATAAACCAGTTTTAGGTGGGGATTTATCTTTAACTTTCTGAGACTCTGCTCACCACGACGTGATGCTAAGATTGACGGCGTCGTGGTGAACTATTCAGAGCCGCACCTAACTCAATGACAACACCAAGCCCAGTGCAATCAAAACAACACCGGTTGCACGGGTGCGATACCACTGCTCACCCAAGAACACGATTCCCATCAGCAAACCAAAAATAATACTGACTTGGCGCAGCGCCACCACTAAGCTGACATTGTCGGTCATGGTCATCGCATAGAGTACCAAGCCATAGGTTGTCGCCATCATCACCCCAGCCGTTGCTGATGGCTTGATGATCGCGATGGCATTGGAGAGCTCTTGTCGATGACCCGACAAGCATACCCAGATAATCAGCGGGAAAAACATCGCCCAAAACTGCATCCCAAGATAGAAAATCGCTGAGTATGAGTCACTCAACAGTGCAGCAGCCACTTGGTTCAGCTGAACTAACGCCTCTTTATCCACGATGGAATAGCCAGTGGTGCCAATGGCAGCAACCAAGGCCCACAAGACGCCTAGATTGAGATAGGCTTTGATACTTAACTCACTAAAGCGGGTCAAGGGCACCAATAAGCAGCCTAAGGTAATGACCATAAAGCCAAGCCACTGCGACAAACTCAGCTCATAGCCGAGCAAGAAGGTACCATAACCGACCATCAACACTGGCAAGGCGCGAGCCATTGGATAGATCACGCCAATATCAGCTTGCTTATACGCGTAGGCCAGACCGACCAAATAGATCATCTGACATACGCCGCTGATTAGCAGCAGTTGCCAAAACAGCATCGGTAGCGAATCAAAGCCAATCGTCGCCAGATACCAGATCAAATACGGCGTAAGCAGACTCGCGGCCGCACCGGTTGAGGCAAGGAAAAACGCTGGACCAGAGCTTTGGTTGGATTTACCGAGGATATTCCAGCCAGCATGAAGGAAGGCCGAAATCACGACCAAAAAAAACGCCCAAAATGACATAAAGCGGAGACTTATCTTTTCAGTTCAGCCAGAGATTCGATGCTGATGGCATCGTGGCGCCAATATTCAATATCGCAATCGATCAGCTCACCGGTTTGGCTGTAATTAGTTCGCTCAACCACCATCGCAGGGGTACCCGATGTCGCACGCAACGCTTGCGCCGTCTCGCCAAGCAGTGAACTGGTGCTGACGCGGTACTTTATCTTCGAATAGACCACGCCAAAGTGCTCACGGTAGATATCGGTCAGTGACAGGGACAGGTCATAATCCATCAGATTAGGAAACAGCTCAGGGCGAATATAGTTAGTCACGAACATGACTGGACGCTCTTCCAATGAGCGAACACGCTGAATACGGTGCACCTCTGAGAAAGGGGCTAAGTCAAGCATACTCGCCGCATGCTTAGGTGCAATAATAGTCTTGGCACTGAGCAGCTTAGTGCTTGGTTTGCGCCCTTGCGCTAGAGCCATATTCATAAAGTTCAGCGTTTGCGTTGGGTCATACACCATCGGCTCTGGCGAGATAAACCAGCCACGGCGATCTTCTCGATAAATGCGCCCCTCAGACTCTAGCAGCGACAGCGCTTCGCGCAGGGTCACTCGAGTGGTATCAAAAGACTCGGCTAGTTTGCGCTCTGCAGGAAGTTTTTGCCTTGGCGCTAACATACCAGATTCAATCTGCTCAACAATGACGTCTTTAATTTTTACGTACTGCAATTGTGTATCCTTAGTTATCTATCCCTGCTTAACGCATGCTTAAGCAGGGATGTTTTTTATACGTGAGAGGCGTGAATCAGCGCTTACGCCAAGCTTGAGTACGATTCTCTATCCACTTACCCAGTGTCATGTGCAGCAGCTTAGCCGACGCTGCGGACAACATGATCATCACCGCCATCGCGGCCGCGGCCCCCGTCTGACCGGCATCATCCATATTCAGCACCGCGACCGAGGCTGGAATGGTATTGGTCGAGTACAAGAACACCACCGCCGATGTCGTGGTCATGGCATTAATAAACATGTACGTGGCAATATCTAATATCGCTGGCATACAAACCGGTAAAGTCACTTTAAAGAATAACTTATATTGAGGCAACTTCACCGACGCCGCCGTCGCTTCAATCTCTGCCGGCAACTGCTTGAGTGCGGTGACCGCCGTCATATGCCCCACCGTGTAGTAGTGTACCACTGTGTTGATGACGAGGAAGATCATCGTGCCGTACAGCACATTGAGCGGATTGTTGACATCATTAAAATAGAAGATGTAACCCAAACCTAATACCATTCCCGGAACGGCCATCGGCACGATACTGAGCATCTGCATCAATTGGCGCACAGGTGCAAACGCGCGCCCCTTCTCAATACAGTACGCGCCGGTAAAGATCACCACGGTACCGACAATCGCACTCCAAAAACCCAGTTTGAGAGAGTTAAAGAATGGCGCCCAGCCATAAGTACTCATCTCTGAGAAGTTGTAGTTATTAAGGGTTAAGGTCTTGTTCCAAGGCCAGAATGTCACTAGCGAGCCGTAGACGGCCATCCCCAACACGGCCACCACCGCAACACAGATCAGGCTGCAATAGACAAAGCAGAGTGTGTCTTTCACCTTATTAGGCTCTGGCTGGTAAGCGACTGAGCGGGTATCAAACAGGTTTTTTTGCTTTTTCTTCACCCAACGATCCGCCGCAAACGCCAAACCAGCAGGAAGCAGCAACAAGATACTGGTGACGGCACCCATCGAAAAGTTCTGCTGGCCAACTACTTGCTTGAAGATATCGGTGGCTAGAACGTTATAGCTACCACCGATCACCTTAGGCACACCGAAATCACACACCACCAGTGTAAATACCACAATCAGCGTGCTGATCAAGCCATACTTAGCCGCAGGCAAGGTGACAATAAAGAAGGTTTTCAGCGGTGAGGTTTTCAGCGCACGCGCCGCCTCATACAAGCGCGCATCTGAGGTGCGCAACGAGGTGGTCAAAATCATCAGTGCATGAGGGAAAGTCCAGAAAATCAGGCCCATCGAGATACCAATAATGCCGTAAACCGAATTCCCCATCAGCAACTCACGCGCGACACCTTGGTTACCGAATAAGTAGATCAAGCTGATCGCGGGCAGCAATGATGGCGCCAAGATTGGCGCGGTGCCCAAGACTTGGAATAGCCCCTTCATCGGCATGCACGAGCGGGTGATCGCATACGCGTAGCCAAAGGCGAGCGTCGTCACGACAACCGTGACCAAAAGCCCCAAAGTAAAGGTATTTTCTACCGAGCGCCACAAGGCATCAGAAGCAAAGTAGGTGGCAAAATTTTCCAGTCCCACGAACTCGCCACGTGAGTTTTGCAGGCTCTTTTTCAGCATCGCCCACAGCGGCATCAAGATAAATAGAACCATGGACACCGAAAGCAACGACAGGAAGCCGCCCAACACTAGGTTGTCTTTACTGACTCGATTGAACCAAGAGCGCGACGAAACGGCTCTGGTGTTCACTGATGTGATTTCCATAATCGTTTCCCTATGCTGCTGAGCGAATAGCTGCTGAATCAGCGGCGTTGACGTCGTTTCTGACCACTTCTTGTCTGACATAGCCACGCAGGCCCTGTTGGTCGAATGCGATATAACGCACATCACCACGAATCAGTTTGAGCTCATTGCACTGGCGCACTGGCATATCGACATAAATGAGCTTGCTGTCGAGCTTGTCTTGCAAGCGGCACTCTACGCGGCAGAATGCGCCTAGAAACTCAACGCCCACCACTTTCACTGGCACTGCGTTGTTGTAATCCGTCACGAAGCGGATCTGCTCGGGGCGCACCGCGATATCAATGTAATCACCACTGCTAAGCTTGATATTGTCCAGCGTTGGCTTGCTGATCAGGCTTTCGCCAATACGCACCTGGCTATCGCTCACTACTGAGGTTTCGATAAAGTTCATACTGCCGACAAACTCGGCAACGAAGCGCGTGGCTGGCTGCTGATAGATCTCTTCCGGTGTGCCGACTTGCTCAATCACGCCATGGTTCATCACCACGATGCGATCCGCCATCGTCAACGCCTCATCTTGATCGTGGGTTACCATAATGGTGGTGATGCCGAGCTTGCGTTGCAATTGGCAGATCTCTTCACGCAAGTGAGTACGCACTTTCGCATCCAGAGCAGATAGAGGCTCATCCAGCAACAACAGGCCTGGTGATAGGGCCAGCGCGCGCGCCAATGCCACGCGCTGCTGTTGACCACCCGACAGCTGACTCGGATATTTCTGACCCGAGGTTGGCAAGCCGATCATATCCAACCAATACTCAACCTTCTCCATCGCCTCTTTGTGTGGCATCCCTTGGTTCTTAAGACCAATGGCAATGTTGTCTTGCACGGTTAGGTTCGGGAACAAGGCGTAAGACTGGAACACAATACCGAAGTCGCGTTTTTCTGGTGGGAGGAATGTGGTGTCTTTCCCCTCTTGTGAAATGGCGCCCGAGGTCGGTAGATCTAAGCCTGCAATCGCGCGCAGAAGCGTTGTCTTACCACAGCCAGACGGGCCGAGGAAACAAACAAACTCTCCTTTTTCAATCGCCAGAGAAATCTGTTTTAACGCAGTGAACTGGCCAAACTGCTTCACTACATTTTCAATATTCAGGTATGGTTGGGTGGTCATCTCTCGACACTCCTTGACATGGTATATACCAATACTAGAAGTGTAATATTGCATTGGGGTGACAGTTTTTTATCAAAACGGTTAAGAAAGGTTCGAGGGGCGGGGACGCGTTGCTTCGGGGAGCGAGGGGTTTGGCGAACGTTAGAGTTTCGTCACACCCAATAACTTTCAGTCGAATGGAGACTACTCGCTCCTCGTAGGGCGGAGCCCGTCCCCGCGCCTCGCACCTAAAAAAAGAGGCCGACACTCTCGCGTCAGCCTTTGTATTATCTAGGTTCGCTGAACCTTAAGAGCGTGGTTCAGATTTCGCGTCGAACTTGGCTGCCCATTTTTTCAGTACGTCAGCGCGCTCGTTGCCCATGCGGCCGAAGTCCATTTCTGCCATGTTTGACTCAACATCTGGGAAGTGAGCAACGGTCGCTTCAACCTCTTTGTGGCCAACCACTGGGTACATTTCTACGTACAGCTCGTTTGCCGCTTTTGAGATAGACCAATCAACAACACGCTGGGCTGCGTCAGACGCTTTTACTAGGCCTACTGCTTCAGATTCCCAACCGATACCCGCTGGCGTGATCACCTCTAGTGGTGCGCCTTGCGTCTTTAGTCGTGCGCCGCGGCTGGCCATAGAGATACCAATCGCAACCTCACCCATACCGGCTTCAACACATGGCTTAGAGCCTGAGTGCGTGTAGTGAGCGATGTTGTCATCAAGCTTTTGCATGTAGCTCCAACCTTGCTCTTCACCCATGTTTTGCAGCCATGCCGATACCTGCATGTAACCTGTACCTGATGAGGCTGGGTTTGGCATTGAGATGTGGCCCTTGTACTCAGGTTTTGTCAGATCATCCCAGCTAGTTGGCATTGGCAGATTGTGCTGCTTAGCCACGATTTCGTTGAAACAGATTGCGTTAAAGAAGGCATCATTACCGTACCACGCCTGCTCACCCTCTGGGTCGTTTAGGCTAGCGCGTAGGTTCTCAACACCCTTTGGAGTGTAAGCCGATAGGATACCTTCGTTCTTCAACAGAGCCATTGAAGAGCCCGCTAGGCCCCATACTACGTCTGCGTGTGGGTTGTCTTTCTCAGCCAGTAGCTTAGCGGTCATGATACCTGTTGAATCACGTACCCATTTGATTGAGATATCTGGGTTGTCTTTCTCAAATGCGTTCTTGTATTTCGCCAGGATGTCAGTTTCAAACGCGGTGTATACAGTTACTTCTTGTGCTGCAAATGCGTTAGTCGCTAGTAGAGAAACTAGGGCTGCGATTGAACCTTTAACAAAACGGTTGCTCATTATCTTCTCCAATAAAGATTGTGTAAGTTTGTTCGTCCGTAAATTTGGTCTGTACCAGATAACGCTAATTACACTAGTTTGGGGATGTGACGATTTTGTGAACGCTTGATGGCAGTTTTAAAACAGATTATGACAGTTTTATTCAGCGCACGATGCAAGAAAACACCGCATCTACCTGTATGAAAGTTTTATTAAGATCCGTCTTTGGGTATTTACCCGCCAATCCTGCCACTGCTAAAGTGCCACCAGATTGGTATAGTCCAAGAGACAGATTAACGATGAGAAACGATTACCTACTTTTAACACCAGGCCCTTTATCAACCACAGAGACTGTTCGCTCGGCGATGCTTAAAGACTGGTGCACCTGGGACGATGACTACAACAAAGATGTTGTTGAGGTTATCCGCAGTAAACTGACCAAGCTCGCGACATCACAACCTGGCTATACCAGTGTCCTGATGCAAGGTAGCGGCACCGCTTCGGTAGAGGCCGCCATTGGCTCAACAATGAAGCAAGACGATAAGCTATTGGTTATCGATAATGGCGCTTACGGTGCACGTATCGCGCAAATTGCGGCCTACCTGAACATCGACTGTCAGGTGATAGCTCCGGGTGAGACCACTCAGCCAAACCTCACTGAGGTTGAGCAGGCGCTAATCCAAGACGCTGGCATCACTCATGTGGCAATTGTCCATTGTGAAACCACTACCGGCATGCTTAATCCGATTGAAGCGGTAGCAAAACTAGCCAAGCAATATGGAAAAGTTGTCATCCTTGATGCGATGTCGAGCTTTGGTGGCATTCCGATGGATATCGGTGAGATGGGCATCGACTTTATGATCAGCTCGGCGAATAAGTGTATCCAGGGCGTTCCCGGCTTTGGCTTTGTGATTGCTAAGCTAGAGCAACTGGAGTTGTGTCAGGGGCGTGCGCGTTCACTGAGCCTTGACCTTTATGAGCAGTGGCACTGCATGCAGGCCAATCATGGTAAATGGCGCTTCACCTCGCCAACTCACACCGTGCGTGCCTTCTATCAAGCTCTGATTGAACTCGAGCAAGAGGGCGGTATCGAGGCTCGTCACCAGCGTTATCTAACCAACCAAACTACTTTGGTTGCTGGAATGAAAAAGCTCGGTTTTACGCCGCTGCTTGATGAGTCACTGCACTCACCGATCATTACCTCGTTCTACTCGCCAACCCACAGCGATTATCAATTTAAGCAGTTCTACCTGCACCTGAAAGAGCAGGGTTTTGTTATCTACCCGGGCAAGGTCTCCAACGCCGACTGTTTCCGTATCGGCAATATAGGTGATGTGCACCCGCAAGATATTGAGCGCCTGATTGAGGCCGTGGGTAAAGCGATGTACTGGGAGGTATCAGCATGAGCCTAATTACACCAGAGATGCACAGCGAGGATAGCGGCACGCACTTTCGCAGCGAGGGCGACATCAATACCACACCTGCTCGCCAGGCGTGGAACCAGTCATTGCAAGATGAACGCACGCAAGCGCTGCTAAAGCGCGACGAGGATGTGTTTCTTCATCAGGCGATGTCGACGCCATGTCTTGATACGCTCGAGGCGGCAGAAGGCATCTACCTGCAAGACACCACGGGCAAGCGCTACATGGACTTTCACGGTAATAATGTTCATCAGCTTGGCTATGGCCATCCACATGTGATCAATAAAGTCACCGAGCAGATGGCCAACCTGCCCTTCTCTCCACGCCGCTTTACCAATGAAACCGCAGTAGCGTGTGCGGAAAAGCTGACCGAGATCTGCGGCGGCGAACTCAACCGTGTGCTGTTTGCCCCAGGCGGTACGTCTGTGGTTGGTATGGCACTCAAACTGGCACGTCATGTGACCAACAACTTCAAAGTGGTTTCCCTGTGGGACTCTTTTCATGGCGCTTCTCTTGATGCGATTTCTGTCGGCGGCGAAGCCTGTTTTCGTGAGGGTATGGGGCCGTTAATGGCTGGCGTTGAGCGCATTCCGCCGGCGGTGTCTTACCGCGGCGCTTTCCCACGCCCAGATGCCAGCGAAGAAGAGCGCGATGTGCATTACGCCGACTACCTTGAGTACGTGATTGAGAAAGAAGGCGCTATCGGTGCATTTATCGCTGAGGCAGTGCGTAATACCGACGTTCAAGTACCAAGCAAAGCCTATTGGAAACGCGTGCGCGAGATCTGTGACAAGCACAACGTAATGCTGATCATCGATGATATCCCTAACGGCATGGGTCGCAGTGGCGAATGGTTCACCTACCAAGCCTACGACATCGAGCCAGATATTCTGTGTATCGGCAAGGGCCTAGGTGGTGGCTTAGTGCCTATCGCGGCGATGGTGACCAAAGATAAGTACAACACTGCGGCGCAAGTCTCATTGGGTCACTACACCCACGAGAAGAGCCCGATTGGCTGCGCCGCCGCTTTGGCGACGATGGAAGCGATTGAGCAAGAGCAGCTCCTAGACAAAGTCAAAGCCGACAGTGAGTTTGTTCACCAGCAGCTCAATCGTATGAAAGACACTTACCCCATCATCGGTGATGTGCGCGGTATCGGCCTATTGTGGGGCGTTGAGCTGGTGACTGATCGCGACACTAAACAGCGTGCATTTGCTGAGGCTGAAGCCGTGCTGTACCAATGCCTGAATAATGGCCTGAGCTTTAAAGTCTCCCAAGGCAACGTGGTGCAACTGAGCCCACCGCTGATCATTGAGCGCGCCGACTTACAGGCTGCGCTGGACATTTTTGAGTCAGCTATTCAACAAGTTAGCCAAACCTTCGGCTACCCAGTAGTGAAATAATCAAAGGAATCAACATGAACAACCCATCACAAATTCAAGCAGTCATCTTCGACTGGGCCGGCACTATTGTCGATTTTGGCTCTTTTGCCCCAACCTCGATCTTCGTTGAAGCCTTTAAGCGTGGCTTTGAGTTCGATATTAGCCTTGCAGAAGCCCGCGTGCCTATGGGACTTGGCAAGTGGGATCACATCAAAGCGGTCGGCAAACTGGAATCGGTTGATAAGCGTTGGACAGAAAAATTCGGCCGCTCGATGAACGATGAAGATGTGGATCGCATCTATGAGATGTTTATGCCCCTGCAAAAAGCCAAAGTATCAGACCATGCAGAGCCGATCCTCAATGCGGTTGAAGTGGTCAATAACCTCAAACAGCAAGGCATCAAAATCGGCTCTTGCTCAGGCTACCCACGCGAGGTTATGGATGTGCTGATCCCGGTTGCAGCCGACTATGGCTACCAACCAGACTGCATTGTCGCCACTGACGATCTCCCTCAAGGCGGCCGCCCAGCCCCATTTATGGCACTGAAGAACGTGATCGACCTTGGCGTAACCAATGTCGGCGCGTGTATTAAGGTTGATGATGCCGTACCAGGTATCGATGAGGGCCATAATGCCGGTATGTGGACCGTAGGCCTACTACTATCAGGCAACGAAGCAGGCTTAACCTTTGCAGAGTATCAAGCCGCAGATGAAGCAACACTAAGCGCAGCACGCGAAAAAGCCCGCTCAGTAATGCAAAAATCATCACCCCACTACCTAATCGACACCATCGCCGACCTACCACAAGTCATCGAAGACATCGAACGCCGCCTAGCTCTTGGCGAACGCCCGTAGGGCGAGAGGCGAGAGGCGAGAGGCGAGAGGCGAGAGGCGAGAGGCGAGAGGCGAGAGGCGAGAGGCGAGAGGCGAGAGGCGAGAGGCGAGAGGCGAGAGGCGAGAGGCGAGAGGCGAGAATTTTTTCCAACCTTCACCACCGCTGTCAAGTGCTACTCCACCTCTAGCGAAGCGTCCTCGCAGGGCAAAGCCCGATCTCGACTCTCGAATCTGAATAAGAAGCGAGAAGCGAGAAGCGAGAAGCGAGAAGCGAGAAGCGAGAAGCGAGAAGCGAGAAGCGAGAAGCGAGAAGCGAGAAGCGAGAAGCGAGAAGCGAGAAGCGAGAAGCGAGAAGCGAGAATTTTTTCAACCACTGCCGTCGCTGTCAAGTGTACTACCACCTCGAGCGAAGCGTCCTCGCAGTGAAACGACCTCGATTCTCGCCTCTGATTTATGCGCTAGCGTAAATCACGCTACCGTCTTTGATCAAATCAATAATCTCACGCGTCAACTCCGGCGGCAGCGCCGGACAACCCCAACTGCGGCCAAGGTAGCCATTACGCTGGATGAACGACTCAGTCGCATAGTCGGCGCCATGGATCACGATATAACGCTCACGCGCACGATCATTAATCCCTTGATTCAAACCATCAAGACGCAGCGAGTAACCGTTGCTTCCGTAGTAGGTATCATCGGTCAAGAAAGCGCCGAGAGAGGTTTTTCTTGAGTTGACCACGTTCGAAAAGCGCGTGGCATTCTTACCACCACTGTTCACCCCATGGGAAACATAGGTGTTGTACACCAACTCATTCTTATCCAAATCGATCACAAAAAAGCGTTTTTCAGTAGAGGGACGACTGTAATCGATAATGGTCAAGAGCGGCTTTCTACGCTCGCTGATTTCCTGATAAGCAAGGTACGCATCACGATAAAGCTCATAACTCAATACCCCTTCCAAGCCAACTTTATTAAACGTTTTTTCTATAACTTGTTCCGCCGGAGAAAGCTCACTCAGCGGATTATTATTGTGGGCAGCAACAGCCACCGCGGGTACGGCACAAGCTATCCATACCCCTAAAAGTGCAAAAATTTTCATTGTCAGAACAGCAAACTTGGCAATAAAAAGTGAACGTTAGTTATATATTTAACGAAATATACAATCCCCCAAAACTACTCAGTCCCCTACATAAGCAGGTGATTATGAGTAATTGTGCATAGTGAAATCCATCGAAGATGGTGTATTAATGACCACTTTGAGCCATTGATAATCTTTTCTTTTCCGTGACTTAACCGCGCGACGAGATAGTATATTATTTGATCGATCAATAAAACTGCAAACTCGTAATTTTACGACATCAAATGACCAGCAAAACCCAACAATGACGGGCAATAGAGCCTTAATTAGCAAAAATATCAATAACCTAACTCACCAAATTTACCGATCAAACTTTAATCAAAAAATGTGACAAAAGTTTTCACAATCCTGACAGTGGAATCGCTGATTAGGATGACCTAGGGACAATAAGCAACCAGGTTTTCACCCACCATACGAGGTGCTCGAAGCTACACCTATCGATGTGTTCCTCGCCCCTCGGAACGCAGTGAAACCCGCTCCCCGCCCCTTTGATTAACGCGCTAGGTCACGCGCGAGGATCAACGCCAAGCCGAAGATCTGCAAAAACAAGGCAATATTCTTATAGTGCACCAATTTCTCTTCCCAACTTTGGACCTGCTCTGCCACCTCAAGGTTATCCAAGTAATGGCTATCAATCCGATTGCGAAACTGCTGCTGGCTTTGGTCAATCGCGAGCATCACCTCACTGACTGTCTCAACAGACAACTCGGAAACCATGGTTGAGGTCCACAGTTGCAATTGATCGATCAAGCTCTGAGTTATCTTCGGATTCGCAGGCGCCAGATTAGCAAGGTGCATATGCAGCAGTGTCACCTCACGTTTACGCTCCAAGGTTTCCACACTGTTCCAATCTAGGGTAATAGCATACTGATTCTGCGCCTCTCTGGCCTTCAGGGCGCTGATGTTTTGGTTGATCGAGTCCAACACTAAGCTTGAGACTAAAATGGCCATGACGTTGAGTACTAAGCCAATCAAAACCAGCACCCACGGAGGGGGGATATGCTGTTTGAGGGTAGCGCCGTAGGATGCCATTTGATCTCCACATCAATGGGTATATGGGATCAATAATAGACATGAAATAAAAAAGGAGAGCACTCGGCTCTCCTTTAACAATAAATACACTTAAGTATCAGATATTATTCTTGGTTGTCACGGCGACGGCCATGACCGCGTTCGCCACGGTAGTTACCACGGTGGTCGCCACCACGGTTACGGTCGAAACGACGCTCACCGCCCTCACGGTTACCATCGCGATCACGGAAGCCACCTTCACGACGACCACCCTCACGACGACCGCCTTCACGGTTGCCACGGTAACCGCCACGGTCACCATCACGACGACCACGATGACCGCCATCACGGTTGCCATCACGACGACCACGAGGCTCACGGAAATCGTTGAAATCAACCACAACTGCGCCCGCTTCTTTCTGACGGATACGTAGTTTGCTTAGCTTGCCAGCCACTTCAGATGGCATTGCTTTTGGTAGCTGTACGTAAGTCTCGCCGCGGTCTAGCTTGATCGCACCGATAGAGCCTTTGGTTAGGCCAAGCTCGTTTGCTAGTGCGCCAACGATATCTTTAACCTGAACGCCTTGCTCGCGACCAACCTGAAGCTGGTACGTATCCCAGTCTTGAGTGTTGAAGTCACGGCCACCACGGTTACCATCACGGCCACCTTCACGACGGTCACGACGACGCTGCTTGTCACGCTCAATAGCCGCGATCATTGGGTCTTCGCCAATGTAGAATAGAGGACGCTTGCCTTGCTGACGCTTAAGAAGAATCGCAGCTAGGGTCGTTGCATCGATCTCTAGAGACTCTTGCAGCTTCTCGATTAGCTCAGCAAATTTCTCTAGTGATTTGTGTTCTTTGTCTGCTTCTAGCTCAGCCGCTAGCTTAACTAGACGTGCTTCTGCTACTTTATCGCGTAGTGGAAGTTGGATCTCTTCCATTGATGACTTAGTCACGCGCTCGATAGTGCGAAGCATACGCATTTGGTTAGTGCGAACCAATAGGATCGCTTTACCCTTACGACCGGCACGGCCAGTACGACCGATACGGTGGATGTATGACTCAACATCGAATGGGATATCGTAGTTGAATACGTGGGTAATACGCGGTACATCAAGACCACGAGCCACAACGTCAGTTGCAACTAGGATATCAATCACGCCTTGCTTGATGTTATCCACTGTGCGCTCACGTTGAGACTGAGGGATATCACCGTGCAGAGCAGCTGATTTGAAGCCACGTGCCGTTAGCCAGTCAGACAGACGCTCGGTGTCTTGGCGAGTACGTACGAATACGATTGACGCATCAGTCTCTTCGGTTTCAAGTAGACGAGACATAGCTTCGTCTTTCTCTACACCTTTAACAACCCAGAACTGCTGCTCTACTTTGTCTACTGTGTGGTTTTTACCCGCAACGTCGATAGTCACTGGCTCACGCAGGAAGCGCTCAACGATGTTTTTCAGCATCGGAGGCATAGTTGCAGAGAACAGTACGCGCTGCGCTGACTCAGGAGCGTGCTCCATGATCTCAGTTACGTCGTCAACAAAACCCATGTTCAGCATTTCGTCTGCTTCATCAAGAACAAACGTGTGGACTTCGTCTAGGTGTAGACGGTCGCGGTTGATTAGGTCTTGAACACGACCAGGAGTACCAACCACAACGTGCGCACCGCTTTTCAGTGCACGCATTTGATCGACGATTGAAGTACCACCGTAGATTTCAAGAACTTTGAGGCCAGAGATGTTCTTACCTAGGTTCTTCATTTCTGCTGCAACCTGGATCGCTAGTTCGCGAGTTGGAGCAAGAACAATCGCTTGAGGCTTACGCTGTGAGAGATCAAGCTTATTAAGAAGAGGAAGAGAGAAAGCCGCTGTTTTACCAGTACCGGTCTGCGCTTTACCTAGTGCGTCAACACCTTTCATTAGGTGAGGAATAGCCGCTGCCTGGATAGGAGTCGGAGAAACAAAACCCATTCCGTCAAGAGCAGAAAGGATAGAATCATTCAGCGATAGATCGCTAAATTTGATAACAGAATCTTGCATTGGGGATCCCATAAAAGATTAAACAAAAGGTCCCGCGAGCTCTACCAAATCCAATACCAATCCAATAAAGAGCTGATTCCATTCAGATGCGGATAAGTTTTAAATCGCATCAAGCACTAGGGACATCATCAAGGGCGGGGATTATTCCGCAAATACACAAAAAAAGCCAGAAAAAATTGAGGCTGCTCACATATTTTCTTTACACTTGTATGAAATGCAGCACAAAAACGCCAACGCAATCATTTTGTCGCAATTTATTGCTAACTCGCAAGCGATTCATGCTGTTCAACTTTTGAACACACCTCACGCTCAACATCGCGCTAAATGCCTTTTCCGTACACACAATAGTATAGATATTGTCACGTTCAATGATTATAGTGGGCGCAGATTCTGTAACTAACACCCGAGACTATGTTTCAAGACAATCCTCTACTGGCTCAACTTAAGCAGCAAATCCAAGAAAACCTGCCTAAAAAAGAAGGCACCATCAAAGCGACCGACCGTGGTTTCGGCTTTTTAGAAGTCGACAACAAAACCAGCTTCTTTATCCCGCCACCGTACATGAAAAAGTGTATGCATGGTGACAAGGTCAGTGCCATCATCCGCACTGAAAAAGAAAAAGAAGTCGCTGAGCCGCAAGAGCTGATCGAGCAAGGCGTGGGCCGCTTTATTGGTCGCATTAAGCTGTTTAAGGGTAAATTGAACGTAGTTCCTGATCACCCACAGCTGAAAAAGCTGTCACTGAAAGCAAAAACCAAAAAGGGTCTTAAGCAAGATCAGTTTGCCGAGGGTGACTGGGTTGTTGCGCACCTGATCCGTCACCCACTTAAGGGTGACAACGACTTCTTCGTTGAGATCTCTGAAAAAATCACCGATGCCAACGACAAGATTGCGCCTTGGTGGGTAACACTTGCACAGAACGATCTGCCAAATACCGAGCCTGAAGGCATCGAGAACTGGGTAATCAAAGATGATGCAGACCTTGAGCGTGTCGATATGACCCACGTGCCGTTTGTGACTATCGATGGTGAGTCAACCAAGGATATGGACGATGCCTTGTTTGCGAAAAAGACCGACAACGGTGACTTTGAGCTGACCATCGCTATCGCTGATCCTACTGCGTACATTGTGCCAGAAGATGATATGGACAAAGTAGCGCGCCAACGTGGCTACACTATCTATCTACCAGGTCGCAACATCCCAATGTTACCTCGCGATCTGGCTGATGAGCTGTGTTCACTGATCGAAGGTGAAGTTCGTCCAACGCTATGCTGCACCGTCACCGTGTCTAAAGATGGCGTGATTGGTGACGATATCCAATTCTTTGCAGCCAATATGAAGTCACACGCTCGCCTAGCTTACGACCATGTCTCTGACTGGCTAGAGAACGGCAGCTCAAAGCACTGGACACCAAGCGATGAGATTGCGCAGGTTGTGCGTGACCTTTACGACTTCTCACTGGCGCGTGCCGATTGGCGTGAAAACAATGCAGTGGTTTTCCCTGACCGCCCTGACTACCGCTTCGAGCTAAGCGAAGACAACGATGTGGTGGCTATCCATGCCGATATGCGCCGCAGCGCCAACCGCTTGGTTGAAGAAGCGATGATCACCGCCAACATCTGTGCTGGTAAGACGCTACAAAGCCACTTTGGCTCAGGTGTGTTCAATACCCATGCGGGCATCAAGACCGAGAAGCTGCAAGATGTGATTGAACTAGTCAACGCGGACCAAGCGCAGCCGTTTACGGTTGAATCAATCGCCACTCTAGAAGGCTTTGCTGAGCTGCGCCGCTGGCTATCAACGCAAGAGACAGCTTACCTTGATAACCGCATTCGCAAGTTCCAAACCTACAGCGAGGTCGGCAACGAGCCACTACCACACTTCGCCATGGGTCTGGATATCTACGCAACTTGGACATCGCCAATCCGTAAATACGGTGACATGATTAACCACCGCATGCTCAAAGCGCACATCATGAACAAAGAGCCAGTGCAGCGCCCAGACGAGACCGTCGGTGAAGAGCTTGCCCTGCACCGTAAGTTCCACAAAATTGCTGAGCGCACCGTGGGTGACTGGCTATATGCACGCACGCTATCTGAAGAGCCAAGCACACAGACAGCATTTACCGCAGAGATCTTCGATATCAACCGCGCGGGTATGCGCGTACGCCTACTAGAAAACGGCGCAAGCGCGTTTATCCCAGGCTCAGTTGTGCTAGACAACAAGCAGCGCCTTGCCTGCGACGGCGACCAAGGTACACTATCGATCGACAAAGAGGTCGTATACCGCCTAGGCGACACGCTTAAGGTTACGCTTGTTGAGGTTAACCAAGAGACGCGTAGTCTTGTTGCCAAACCTGTTGAAGTGTTCGCTGACCAACCGGCAGAAGAGCAGTAGCGAGAAGCGGGAGCGGGCTATCGCCCTTCGAGAGTCGAGGAGTTTGGCGCGCGCAGACAAATTGTCGCTATTCAGAACATAGTGTGCGCTCCCCGCATCTAATTTTAAGCCAGACATTTTGTCTGGCTTTTTTTACACCCTAAACAACAAGATACGCGAACGTTCCACTACCGACGCCATCTAACTTTGGGAACTGACACATTCAGCGCACGATGTTTTCCTCGCCTCTCGACTCTCGCTTCTCGCCTCTGTCTTTAAAGCTTTACACTACGTAACAACCTAATTCGTTCCCCAATTCGACAATCGTGCGCCAATCACTATCCTTGAGCAATAAGTCTTTAAAGAACAATAGGATGTGTATTCATATGGATAATGAGCACTCACTAGTAGAAAACCTGCTAGCACTGGTCACCGGGTGCGCTTTGGTGTCGCTTGGCGTGGCTTTGTTTAATCAGGTGGGCCTGCTTACTGGCGGGACAGCGGGTTTGGCGCTGTATATCACCAAGATCTCTGAGCTCTCCTTTGGCCAGGTGTTTTTTGCCATTAACCTGCCCTTTTACCTCTTATCAGTCACCCGTATGGGTTGGCGCTTTACCATCAACACCTTTATCGCCGTGACTCTAGTGTCAGTGATGGTGGACTACCTTTACCTAGTTATCGATTTTGCTATGGTCAACGCTGTCTATGGCGCAGCAATGGGCGGCACTTTGATTGGCATGGGCATGCTTGTGATCTTTCGCCATCGTATGAGCCTAGGCGGATTTAATATCCTCGCGCTGTTTTTACAAGAGCGGTTTAACCTACGCGCGGGTAAAGTTCAGATGGGCCTAGACTGCACCATCGTCGCACTCTCACTGCTGATCATGCCGTTGTGGATCATCGGCCTTTCGATTGGCGCAGCTATTCTGACCAACCTGATCCTAGCAATGAACCATAAGCCCGGCCGCTACAACCCTGCGGGCTACCCTAAGGGGTAGAGGCGAGATTTCAGCGCGCTGTGAACTTTTCGCACCTAAAACATAGGGGGGCGAGGTGCGTGGACGGGCTTTGCCCTACGGGGAGCGAGGTGTTTCTAGCGCGCTTCGAGCTCCTCGCTCCTCGAAGCGCAGCGTACCCGCACCCCGGAGCGAAGCGAACCTGTACCCCAAAGCGCAGCGTACTTACTCCTCGGAGCGAAGCGTACCTGGCGAAAGCCGGTTACCAAAAACAACCTTTCGGGTCTTTTTCTACTTCACGGATCAAAGCCGTTAGGTCGTTGCTGCTGGCTAGGTAGGGGTAGTGCATCCAATCGGAGAGGGTTTGTGGGTTTTTGATGGTGTCTGACTCAACGGGGATTTGTAACTCCCATAGCTTGGTATCCTGGTTCCATACAATGCGGGCAACGCCTGTTGAGTAGTCGCTGTGGGCGGAATCAAGGAGATAGTGGCGCTTGATAAACTCAACGCCATTGGGGATCGCTTCAAAGCACGACACGCCAAAGTCGACCGGTAGATTACGATTGCGATTATGGCATGCCGCGCTCGCTCGGCTCTCGACTTGCCTTTGCAGTAAGTTGACTAAACTCATACAAACTCCCTGTGCGAAACGTCCCCGCAGCCCGAACGTCCAAGGCCGTTATAGGCGGTACGAATCTCAATCCAATTTTAGACTACCTGAACCACCACCAGGCAAGTTTTCAAGCAGTTTAAACACCAACTGATAGACTACGTTTTACTTTGCCATTGATTTGGCTACGGGATCTACTATTTTCCTCTCGGCAGCTTCACAGTTCCATAAAAGTGTCGCAAGATAGCGATAGAATCATTAACCGGCTAACACATGGAGAGTAGTATGTATCGAGTATTAATGGCACTGGTTTTGTCTCTGGGACTCACGGTGAGCTCAGTGATGGCAAAAGAAATCACCATTTCAGGTTCGACGTCCGTGGCAAGGTTAATGGACGTGCTGGCAGAAGAGTATAACCGTAGTCACCCAGAATCGTTTGTTGCTGTGCAGGGCATCGGTTCTACAGCAGGGATTACCTTAGTCGCTAATGGCGTAGTCGAGATCGCCATGACATCTCGCTATCTGACCGAGCGAGAGCAGCGTGCTGAATATACTGTCACCCAACTGGCCCATGATGGACTGACCGTAGTAGTAAACAGCGCTAACCCCGTGGGTAATCTCACCCGAGAGCAGCTTTATGACATTTACAAAGGCAAAGTGACCAACTGGAAGGCGTTAGGTGGACATGACCAAACCATTGCCGTTGTGACTCGAGAAGCCTCATCCGGTACACGTTACAGCTTTGAGAGCCTGCTTGGCCTGACCAAAGTGATCAATGATCGCTCTGTCTCTGCCATTGACCCAAACAACTTGGTTGTGAACAGCAACAGCATGGTCAAGACGATTGTGAATCACAATCGCCAGGCGATTGGTTTTATTTCTACGGGCTCGGTGGATCGCTCAGTCAAACCCGTCTTGTTTGAGGGTATTGAAGGGGACAATGACAGTATCGCAATGGGTAAGTATCAACTCTCTCGTCCATTTCTCTTGGTGTATAACCCAGAGAAACTCAGCCAAGAGGGCAAGCAGTTTCTTGCTTATTTGCAAAGTGAGCGCGCTCGGGAATTGATTGAGGAGCATGGGTATACTCCTCTAGCAAAGGATGAGTAATCCTTTGAGGGGCGAGGCTCGGGTACGGGCTTTGCCCTACGAGGAGCGAGGAGTTCAAGGCACGCGGTCAAATACTCGCTCCCCCGCTCCTTTATTGGTTTCTTATACGACAAAGCCGAGCTTGTGCTCGGCTTTGTGAATATTGGGGCAAATCAGAAGTGTAATTGGATCACTGAGGTGACTACGGCGCCAGGGCGGCGGACGCCTTCGATTTGGACCTTGATCTCGCGTTCGATTTCTAGGCCTTTTTTGATTGGGGTCACCTTGGTTAGGGTACTCTCGGCGCGTACTCTGTTGCCTGATTTTACTGGGTACGGGAAGCGTACTGAGTTCAGGCCGATATTGACCACCATCTTCGCCGTTGGGAAAAGATTGTTTCCTGGGTCGACTGAGTCGGTGAGACGCGGGAGCAGAGCCAGGGTCAAAAAACCATGGGCAATCGTGGTTTTAAATGGCGACTCGTCGGCAGCGCGTTCAGGGTCGGTGTGGATCCACTGCTGATCTTCTGTTACCGCACCAAAGTTATTGATGCGCTCTTGATCAACTGTTATCCAGTCACCGGTGTGGATGACCTCACCAAGTTTGGTTTGCAGCTCGGTGTAGAGGGCTTGTGCCTCTGGTTTGATCTCAAAGGTCGGCGCAGCGGGCTTTTCAACCGGCTCAATGCTCGGCTCGTTCACCGCTGGCTCGCTCAAATCTCTCAGGCGAGTAAACAGGGCGCGATTGTTCGCTTTGCTACGGATCTCATGCCAATATTCAAGAACACTTGGAGATACCTTCCGCAACAGCTCCTCTTGATACTTAGAGACCGCTTCACTGCGATGTTTAAAGATGTCCACAACTTTCATAAATACCTCAAAAAATCATTCCAGAAAAAACTGGACAGACCACAATTTTACTCGCTTATGGTCAAGGTGCAAAAGGTTTGTTGCGAACACGCGTATGCCGAAAGGGTTATTTCTCTTTAATATCATAACCTTATAAACCACACGCTATTTTATAGTTGGTTTTAGTCTTGCTTGGCTAATTTAGGCCGCTTGTAATGGTCTTTAGACACAGATGACCGTTTGGTTTCAAAATGTGAAAAGCCTTGAATTTAAGGAATAATCCGGTTACATAGTTCTTATAACTCAATGATTAGATCTGAAGAAAACCTATGATTACAAAATGGGCACAACGCTTTTACCAAATGGCACAACTGGTGGGGTCGTGGAGTAAAGATCCCTCGACACAAGTCGGTGCTGTGATCACCAAAAATAACCGTATTGTCTCGGTGGGTTTCAATGGCTATCCACACGGGATCTCTGACAGTGCTGATACCGATGATCGCGACATGAAGTACCTAAAAACACTGCATGCCGAAGAAAACGCGATCCTGTTTGCTAAGCGCGACCTCGATGGTTGTGACATCTGGGTGACCCACTTTCCTTGCCCAAACTGTGCCGCCAAGATCATTCAAACCGGCATTGCTGCCGTGCACTGCCCAGAGCAAAGTGAGGACTTTCTGTCACGCTGGGGAGACAAGATTAAGGTCAGCCAAGATATGTTTCTCCAAGCCGGAGTCAAGGTCAACTGGCTCCCTATCGATCAGCTTGAGCAAGCTTAGTTGAATGCATCAGCCCCTTCCCTAGCCCAAGCTTTGCTTGGGCTTTTTTCTATTAACCCGCTCATATCTGCGCCAATCGGCCATCTTTGACTCACGCTGTCATCATTCCTTAACGTTAAGCTGGTTAAATCGGCGGCATCTTAGGAAAGTTGCACGTGCTTTGCACCCACTGCAGCTTCATTAATGCATGGAGTTCCCCTTTGGCACGCACCACTCTTAGCGAGAAAACCCTTAATAACCTTCAATCGGTCGAGTATCAATGGGTGCGAACCATGTACGTTGAAGGCTACAACGACCAAGAGATCAATCACTACATCCAAACCTGTTTTGGCGGTGATGACCTGTTTGCCGACCTCTTCCGCCGCGTCGCCCTTGACCAAGAGAGCTTGTATATTCTGCTCCAGCACCTTGGTTGTGCGCCTTCGAATAAAGAACTCTAAACCACAGGTTCGAGGTGCGGGGACGGGCTAACGCCCTACGAGGAGCGAGGAGTTTGGTGCATGTGGTGAACGCCTCATACCTCTTAACAAAGCACGCCTTTACCCTCTAAAGAACTTCGCCATACTCCCTTCTAGCTTCAGTTCATAACAAACCATGAGCTATGAAAGGCTGACAGCACAAAAAAACACCTCGCTACTCGGAACGAAGTGTAACCCGAACCCCGCCCCTATTTTTTATGTTTGAAAAACATAAAAAAAGCCCGGATGTAAATCCGAGCTCTCGTTACAAATTACTGTCGCGGTTACAACTAGTAAGGAATACGTTGACAGCCAGCTATGCGTAACTGCAAAGGTGTTGATTTCACTAACATGTCGGCGGCCAAACCAAAGTTTCTTCTTAACCTAATTCCACATCAATCAAGAAGAGTTAATCAAATCAACTGGGTGACCCGAAGGCCACCCTGTTCGTTATTATCCTTTAACACCACCGGCGGTTAGACCACCAACCAACCAGCGCTGTGCAAGCAGGAATACGATTGTGATTGGGAATGCTGACAGCACGGCTGCCGCTGCAAAGTCACCCCACAGGTAGTTCTGAGGGTGTAGGTATTGCTGCATACCCACTGCTAGTGTGTACGAGTTTACATCAGACAGTAGTAGTGATGCTACCGGTACTTCACCCACCACCATGATGAACGACAGAATAAATACAACCGCTAGAATTGGCACAGACAGAGGCAGAAGAACCAGTCTGAATGCCTGCCATGGCGTCGCACCATCCAGTGCTGCTGCTTCTTCTAGAGAACCATCAATCGTCTCGAAGTAGCCTTTAATAGTCCACACGTGCAGTGCGATACCACCTAGGTAGGCGAAGATCAGACCACCGTGGGTGTTCAAGCCAAGGAATGGGATGTATTGACCCAACTTGTCGAACAAGGCATACAGAGCCACAAGCGCCAGTACGGCTGGGAACATCTGGAAGATCATCATCGCTTTAAGGATGGTGTTCTTACCCTTGAACTTCATACGCGCAAACGCGTAAGCCGAAGTGGTAGACAGACACACAATCAGAATCGAGGAGATACCCGCAACCTTGATTGAGTTCCACAGCCAGGTTAGTACTGGGAACGGCGGTGGTACGATAGTGCCGTCCGCTTTCTCAACCGAGAAACCCAGAGCCAGTTTCCAGTGCTCAAGAGATGGATTCTCAGGGATCAAGCTACCCGTTGCGAAGTTACCCTCACGGAACGAGATCGCAATGATCATCAGCAGTGGGAAGATGATAAGCGATAGGAATGCCCACATAGCGATGTGAGTTGCCCAAACGCGGTATTTTAATGATTTTCCTTGTACCATTGCCATTTTGAGCCTCCTTAGTCTTGAGCTACTTTAGTGACACGTAGGTTCAACAGTGCGAGTGCGCCTACCAATAGGAAGATGAGCGTCGCGATTGCACTTGCTAGACCGAAGTCTTGACCGCCTGCACCCTCGAATGCGATTCGGTAGGTGAAGTTAACCAGAAGGTCGGTATGGCCCGCAGGCTCGGAGGTACCAATCATATTTGGACCACCATTAGTCAACAACTGAATCAGTACGAAGTTGTTGAAGTTAAATGCGAAACTTGCAATCAATAGCGGCGTAAGCGGCTTGATCATCAGTGGCATAGTGATCTTGGTGAAGTTCGAGATAAAGTTCGAGCCATCAATCGCCGATGCTTCATACAGGTCATCAGGGATCGCCTTCAATAGACCCATACACAGGATCATCATGTAAGGGAAACCAAGCCAGGTATTGACGATAATAATCATCAATTTTGCCAAGAACGGGTCTGAGAACCATGATGGGCTGATACCAAATAGGCCCTCGAGCACCATGTTGACCTCACCAAAGCTCTGGTTAAAGAGACCTTTAAAGATCAAGATCGAGATAAACGCAGGCACGGCGTAAGGCAAGATCAGTAGGACTCGATAGATAGCGCGACCTTTTAGCGCTTCCCATTGAACCACACTGGCCAAAATCAAACCGATGATCACGGTTAGGCCGACACTCACGGCAGAGAATACGATGGTCCAGATAAAGATGCTGATAAATGGCTGCTTGATGCCATCATCTTTCCACACACGCTCAAAGTTATGGCTACCAATACCAACGATAAAGCCCGGTGCCACTGTATTGCCGGTAAACTCACCGTTTTCGTCGACAGGCTGATAGAAACCGGTTTCCATGTTTGGCTGTAACCATTCGCCTGTGCTGTTGTTGATGAGACCTTTGCCATCTTCTTGCAATGTGTAGAGAGGCTCAACCGCAGCGAACTTGCGCAGGCCACTCATACGGATGGCGTCACCCGATGGGAACACAAGGTCGATACCGGAGAGTTTAGAGCGCAGGGCGATGATGTCTTTGATCACCGCTTTGTCGCCCTGCTCTGCAGAAATTGGGGTTAATTCAAAATCTTGGTCAGCCAGCTCAGACTCTTTGAACACGGGAGTTGCCAGAAGCTCATCATCCTTGTTGACGATGATTTGATGCCCCTCACCCACGTGGTATAGGTTGAATGAGTAGCTATCGCCACTTTGGTAAGTGCGATCTAAGAGTACGCTCTGGGCGCGTTCAAAAGAGAGTTGGTTCTTGGCACTATAGTTGGTAAAAGCAAGACCAACGGTATAGGCAAGAGGGAATAGGATGAACAGAATCATCCCCGCGATACCTGGGTAAATGTAACGGTGGGCGTATGTCTTCTTACTACCGAATATAAACAGGGCAAGTGCCGTTAATATTAGGGTTAGCAGAGCAAAAGCCAACTCACCACGCGAATACATCAAAATTGTCGCGTAACCATTAACCAAACCGACTAGGCCAAGTAAAGACCATTTAATAAACACACTCTTACTTGACGGCATACTCGGTGCGGAAGATGTCATCACATCTGTACCTTGAACTGACTGCATAGAGAAACCTGCTAGCGAATAAAAAATAAAAAAATAGAGAAATAAAGGAGGGGTTACCCCCTCCTAAAAAAGTTAAGCAATTACTTAGTCATTTGTTTTTCTGCATCAGTCAGTGCAGCGTCAACCGATTGGCGACCATCAACAACGTTGATGATTGCGCTCTTAGTGCTACCCCAGAATGCGTTCATTTGTGGGATATTTGGCATGATTTCGCCGTTCATCGCGTTGTCCATAGTCGCTGCGATGCGCGCGTCAGCGTCTAGCTCTTTCTGGAACGATTTCAGTGCAACCGCGCCTAGTGGCTTGTCGTTATCAACCATACGTAGACCGTCGTTAGTCAGTAGGTAGTTCTCGATGAACTCAACCGCTAGGTCTTTGTTTGGTGATGCAGTGCTGATACCTGCTGTTAGTACACCAACGAATGGCTTAGAAGACTGACCTTGGAACTTAGGCAGTGTTGTCACGCCGTAGTTGATGCCTGCAGTCTCGATGTTGCCCCAAGACCATGGACCGTTGATTGTCATTGCTACGTTACCTTGGCTGAACTCAGCCTCAGATACTGAGTAGTCCATGTCTGGCGAGATCACGCCTTTATCAACTAGGCCTTTAACGAAGTTCATTGCGTCTTTTACGCCTTCGTTGGCAACACCTGCGTCAGTCACGTCGTAGCCTGCAGAGGTGTATTTAAATGCGTAACCACCGTCAGCAGCCATTAGTGGCCAAGTGAAGTACGGTTCTTTTAGGTTCCACATGATGGCTTTCTTGCCGTCTTTTTGTAGCTCTTTGTCTAGTGCTTCAACTTCTTCCCAGTTCTTTGGTGGGTTTGGAACTAGGTCTTTGTTGTAGATAAGAGATAGAGACTCTACCGCTACTGGGTAGCCGATGAATTTGCCATCAAAACGTACCGCATCCCATGCGAAATCTACGATACCGTCTTTAATTTCTTTCGAAGGCTTAACTTCTGTTAGAAGGCCCGCTTCTGCGTAACCACCAAAACGGTCGTGTGCCCAGAACACGATATCAGGACCGTCACCAGTCGCCGCTACTTGTGGGAAACGGTTTTCTAGGCCATCAGGGTAAGCTACTGTCACCTTGATACCTGTGTCTTCTTCAAACTTCTTACCAACTTCTGCTAGACCGTTGTAACCTTTGTCACCGTTGATCCAGATGGTTAGTTGTCCTTCTTCGATAGCAGCGTGTGCGCCAAACGAGCCAAGTGCGACAAGGGTACCTAGTGCTACTGTGCTTAGGGCATTTTTCATCTTTATATCCTTTTTATACTTTTGTTGTAGGGCTCGACCGTCTTCAGAGGTTTCGCCTAGTCCTCATATATAATTAGAGAAAACAGCAATAACCTCATCATCCTAGTTTCTACGCCCTCGCTAGTATGGCGTAAATCCGTGATCCAAATCTGCAGATGTTGACGACCTCGATCACAAAACCGAAATCAATTGTGACCAAATTCACCAAAGATGGCGGAGATTTTTTGACCTCGATCTCTTATTGCCGGTTCATCCCTTTTATCCCTCCTCCCCTTCTACTCCCCCTGCAAAAAAGTTGACTGGGAGGATGTGAGGCTTGATTAAAATCGAGAAACTACAGCTATCCAAGAGTGGATGGTAAGAACCCTTTCCAGTTGCTTGTAACTGGCTTGCATTGCCGAGTTGGATTGCTGTTATAGCAAAGATGTTCGTGGTAGTTAGTACTTACGGGGGAGACGTCTTTGCTATACGGGGGAGGCAATTCAACCCTTTGGCGTGACGGGTGATGGAACACAGAGCTTCCCATTTGTGTTCATCACCCTTTTTTCTTAAGGTATTGCCACTATATATAGCTAAGTAACTACTTATACCTAAGTAACTTCAGAAATCAGGAACCTTTGTAAAACTCCAAATCAACCACCATCAGGAAATCATTTGCGTTTTTCTACAGTGTCGTTATTTTTCTTGGTGAGTTGAACTTCTAGGTGGCGTCGGTTTCGAGGTGATTTAGGTATAACACCTTACAAAATGCCCACAATTACTGCCGATGGCTGGGACAGCAGAGGCAGTAACTATGATAAAAATATTGATCGAGGACGAGCTAAGATGGCGAATGTCACGTTAAAAAACGTATGTAAAGCGTACGGAGATGTACTGATTTCAAAAAATGTTGACTTGGACATTAAAGAAGGCGAGTTTGTTGTCTTCGTTGGTCCATCAGGCTGTGGTAAGTCAACACTGCTACGCTGTATCGCTGGTCTTGAAGACATCACCTCTGGTGACCTGTACATTGGCGATGAGCGCATGAACGACGTTGAGCCGTCTAAGCGTGGCGTTGGTATGGTGTTCCAGTCTTACGCACTTTACCCACACCTTAACCTTTATGACAACATGTCGTTTGGTCTTAAGCTGGCTAAAGCCGACAAAGACGAGATCAGCAAACGTGTCGAGCACGCGGCAGATATCCTGCAGCTAAGCCACCTTCTAGAGCGTCAGCCAAAAGCACTTTCTGGCGGTCAGCGTCAACGTGTTGCGATTGGTCGCACACTGGTTTCTCAACCAAACGTGTTCCTACTCGATGAGCCTCTATCTAACCTTGATGCGGCGCTGCGCGTACAGATGCGCTCTGAAATCACTAAGCTGCAGCGTAAACTTGGCTGTACCATGATCTACGTAACACACGACCAGGTTGAAGCGATGACCATGGCAGATAAAATCGTGGTACTAGACGGCGGTTACGTATCGCAAGTAGGCCGTCCACTTGAGCTTTACCACTACCCACAAAACCGCTTCGTTGCAGGCTTCATCGGCTCACCAAAGATGAACTTTATGAGTGTGTTCATTGAAGAGACAGAGAAAGAACGCGTGAAGGTTCAATTGCCGAACGGTACTTCATTCTGGATTCCAGTTGATGGCACCACTGTGGTTCGCGGCGAGCGTATGTCAATGGGCGTACGTCCAGAGCACTTGCTGAAAGCGGGTGAAGGTGATGCAACCATCGATGGCGAGATCATGATTGTTGAGAAGCTGGGTAACGAAACTCAAGCGTACCTCAATCTCAAAGGCTCTGATGCCGACGTTATCTACCGCCAGCCAGATACACTAGAAGTTGAAGTGGGCGATTCTCTGAGCATCGGTATCCCAGCTCACCGCTGTCACCTATTCCACAACGACGGCCGTGCCTGTCAGCGCCTATACAAAGAACGCGGCGTAGACTTCGACGCGCTAGAGTGCGCATAAGCGTAACTACAGTTTCTACACATTGCTCAGCAAAGCAAACTACGACAAAAACCAGCCTTGGCTGGTTTTTTTTTTTGGACTGCTATTGGCGTCCAGATCGCTTTGCTGCGAGAAGCGAGAGTCGAGAGTCGAGAGGCGAGAAAAACACCTTCGAGACTTGCGCGTTGTTTAAAGCTGGTACGAAGTTTCTAGGACGTAGTCGTTGCCGTCTTTGGCGGTGAACTCTTTGTCTTCGCTGCGGGCGGCGGGTTTGCCTTTGCGGTCGCTCTTAATCAGGCTTATCCAGTGGCGCATGGCGAACTGACAAGGGGAATTTTGCTGGGATAGGGTTGAGCTGCACTCGATCTGGATGTCTTCAATCGTGGTGAGCTCTACGCAGCCTGTGCCGCGGTTACAGCCTATCATTACCTCGACGTGGCTCTCTTTTCCATCACGCAATAGGATTGAACAAGGCGTCTCTTTTTCGCCGTTGTAGGCCACGAAGTGTTTAGGATGACGCAAACCTGTGTGGGTGCCGTCCTTGAAGTACGCCACTAGGTGGCGATAGTCGATCATGTAGGCGGTCACCTCTTGGTGAGAGCCGGTTTCAAGTGGAAATAGCTCGTCTAAGATCTGCTTTCCTTGGCAGGTCTTTTGCTCTCTTGCGTCAGACGCTAGGGTCTCGACTGCAACGACAGCTTGGGCGATAAATGGTTTATTAGAGTTCTTATAGGATGAGTTATTCATCGTTAGCATGTTCATGGTCGTCCCCTCACACCGCATTCAAAATTCGTCTCGTTAGCGCAGGCATTGTCATTGAGCATTTATTGTTCTAGATCAATTTGTGTTGCTGCTTACTTGGAAGATTAGCCGAATATTAACTACAATTTCACAACAAAAATTTTACACTGTGAATTTTACAAAATGAGCCTGTCAAAAAGCCTTGTTCGTCAGTCACACTTTCTCGGGACCAAGATCAGAAACCTGCGCAAGCGCAATCACCTGACCATGGAAGACCTATCGGCCCGTTGTATTCGTATTGACCCCGATTACGCCCCCTCAGTCTCCTATCTATCTATGATAGAGCGCGGTAAACGTGTCCCGAGTGTGGACATGCTTTCGGTGATCGCCCAGGTGTTTCAAAAAGAGCCAGTGTGGTTTCTCGATGATGAGCCCGAGCAGGAGGCGATCACACCAGATAAGGGGCGTAGAGGTGGTATCAGTGGGATGGCACTTGAGCCTGGGTTCTTGTTTTCTAATGATATTTTGCAAATTGCTATCCCTGAGATGCTCTCTCAGGCTGGGATCACCGGTCGTCAATTTGCTCACCTGCTGATCCGTGCTCACCAAGAGAGCCATCAAAACCATTTTCCCGACCTAGAGCGCGCTGCAGAAGAGGTGGGATTAAAGCGGCTCAACCTTAGCGTCGAGGATCTCATCGATATTGCTAAATCCTTGGGCGTAACCATTCGCTGGACACAGCGTACGCCACAAGATGTGGTGGATGAGCTGGGGGTGAGTGCTAAGCAGGTGATCAGCTCTTTTTTTGAGCCACCTAACACTATCTACCTCAATGAAATACTTAAGAAATTTCCAACTAGGCTCAAATACGACTTGAGTGTTTATATTGGGCACTGTGTGCTACACAACCGCGAAAGTCTCAAGAATGTCTTGCTGGTTGGCTCCGCCAATACTTGGGAGGATAATATCCACCAAAGTGATCATGTCGAGCTTAACTCACAAGATATCTTGCAGGCTTGGCGCGACTTTGAATCGAGTTTTTTTGCGGGGGCACTACTCTGCCCTAAAGTACCCTTTCGTCAACTGCTCGATCGTAACGGCTACGAAATCAGTGCTCATATCAAGGCCGGCGTCTCGCCCTCTGTCGCGATGCGACGCATGACTGTTGTCTCACCCTACCCTCACTGGCACTACTTCGATGCGTACGGACAGAATAAACTTAAGGCCGTTTATCGTGGGAACGGCATCCCACTGCCTTGGGGCAACATGCGTCAAGTGAACGACCCGTGTCAGCACTGGGCAGTGTTCCGTCGACTCTCACAGCCACAAGCAGGAAGCTCTGCGCAGATCTCGATACTCAATGTCGGTAATGAGCCACGGATCTATTGCTGTGAATCTGCCAATATGCTTGATCTGGCGGGAAACAACCGAGTCTTGTGTGCGGGTATCGACCTAAATCCAGCCATTGAGGCACAGGGAGGAGATGCGGCGAGTATGGCAGAGCAACTGAAAATTGCCTGCGTCCAATCGGGAGGTAGCACCACGATTCCTGCGCCAATTCGCAAAGACCTGGTCACCATCGCCAAGATTCTCAATATTAACTGGATTGAGCGCGGTGCAAATGTCCCTGCCCAAGTGATTTGTGCGCGTGGCACGGCATGTCCGCGTGAGCCAAGTTGCTACGGTGACCCTATTTCCATCACCGAACAACCCTAGACGACTCATGCTTGTCACAGACTGCCAGCGCTAGATGCGCGCTGGCAGGAAGAGCGCTCTATGGCACCCCATGTCCTTTTGAAGCAACCCAGACGCGATACCACTGCTCGCGTGTCAGCTCGAGCTCTGTGGCTTTCACTGCCGCCTCAACGCGCTCAATCTTGCCCGAACCAACAATCGTCAGTGGACCCGATGGCAAGCGGCGTACCCAGGCATAAATCACTTGGTCGATACTATCGGCACCCAGTTCAACGCGGATCTCCTCCAGTACTTGCACTACGCGTTTTGACTGCTCAGATTGAGCATGGAACAGCTGACCACCGGCCAGACATGACCAGGCCATCGGCCTGATTCGCAGACGCTGCAGTTGATCAAGCGTACCATCATGCGCCACCTCAAAATTGAGTGGGTTGATCTCAACCTGATTCGTCACCAGCGACTTGCCCAGACGAGATTGCAGCAGGTCAAATTGATGGGTGGAAAAGTTAGATACGCCAAAATGTTTAACCTTGCCCACTTTATGCAGCTCTTGGAAGGCTTTTGCCACCTCATCTGCGTCCATCAGCGCATCAGGTCGATGGATGAGCAACACATCAATATCATCCACCCCCAAGCGTTGCAGTGAATTGTTCACCGACTGATAGATGTGCGCGGCACTGGTGTCATAGTGGTTCACTTTGCGAGCAGGGAACTTATCGCTGCATAAGTTGATATCACACTTGGTGACGATCTCAATTTGACGACGAATACTTTTATCCAACGCCAGTGCTTCACCGAATAAGTGCTCACACTCGTAGTTGCCATATATGTCGGCATGATCCACAGTCGTCACGCCAAGAGCAATGTGTTGCTTGATAAAATCTAGTCGCTGCTTCGCAGTCATACCCCACTCAGTTAGACGCCAATAACCTTGCACTACCTCAGAAAACTCTGGGCCTTGTGGCGCAATCTGAACTCGATTTAACATCTGTGTTTCTCTCCATAGTCAGTGTTACGCTGAGTATATCCAACTGATACTAGCACGCGACTGCAACATCCGATCTCCATAAGCTAAGTCATAATTTTGCTTATTCGTACTTGATCTCTGACGCTATTGCCGGGTCATTTCTAGCACGAGGTCAGTGCCATCATCTTGAATTTTAGCTTGAATCAACACCTCGTTACTCGACTTGACCCACTGCATGGATAGGATGCTATTCCTTGGCCGCTGATTAATTAACTCAATCAACTGACGATCGACCACTTCAGGGGGGCTGTGCTTGAGCGCCTCTTGTACATTAAAGTCATGCTCGGCGTAACTCACCCTGTGTGGCTGAAATCCATCTCGTCGTAAATTGAACTGCAGCTGACTTAAGTGAAAAGCACTGCTAGCCAACTCTAACCGCACCTGGTTGATTTGCCCTTCATCTGAAAAAAACTGGGCAAAAACAGGCAGGTCATAATAACTAAATTCCGCACAATACCGCCATTCATCCTCTCCCAATGCACACTCAAAGGTGGCCTGATCTTGATAAACACCTTGGACATCCATCATCGGTGTATCAAGGCTAGTAAACGGCGCAAACAACGGATGACTGGCAAACCCAGCTAAAGGAAACAGCAAACCGCACCCTATAACCCAGGCCCTAAACTTAAAATTCGACAAAAATCTCAACTAAATCTACTCCTAAAAAACAGTTTCGAGGTGCGAGTACGGGCAAAGCCTCCGAGATGCGAGGAGTTTACCACCCTCTGAGGGTCCTCTGGGGAATAAGGAACTTATCACGCGCTGGGATTACTCGCTCCCCGTAGCGAAGCGTCCCCGTCCCTCGGAGCGCAGCGAAACTCAAGCTTGCATAATAAAAAACGACGCTGAAGCATCAGCGCCGTTTTCACTATCTATTTTAACCAAAAGCCTAAGTTAGCTTGCGTTAGCGTCTTCTTCGCTTTGGCTCGCCAAGAGGACTTCTTGTTCACGGAGCCAGTTGTTGAGCTCGTCACGCTTGGCAGTGAATTTCGCCATTTCATTCTTCGGCACTGAGGTTGCCATTGGAATGTCGGCGGTCACTGGGTTTACAGCGCGACCACGAACAATCAATTCATAGTGGATATGCGGTCCGGTCACTCGACCCGTTGCCCCAGCTAGACCAATGCGTTGCCCACGCTTAACAGCTTGCCCTTGCTTGACCAAAATTTTGCTTAGGTGCAAGTAACGAGTCTTATAGGTAGTGCCGTGCTGGATAACCACGTATTTCCCTGCGTAAGGGTGATTACGCGTCATTGCCACCACGCCATCGCCCGTCGAAACAATCGGGGTACCAGTCGGCGTTGCCCAGTCCGTCCCGTTGTGCGGCGATACGCGCCCTGTCACAGGGTGTTTACGATTTGGATTGAAGTGAGAGCTTAAGCGATAGTTGCCATCCATCGGTTTGCGACGAAACGCGCGCTGCAGGCTTTCACCGTCCTTATCGTAATACTGGCCATCGCTATGCAGATAGGCCGTGATCTCTCGCCCACGGTTAAATATACGAATGGCCTGAACCTCTGAGTTGCCGGTCAACTCCCCTTGGTAATACTGTCTAGATTGTACAATCTCAAAGCGATCTCCAGCGCGGAGATCTCTGGAAAAGTTAAGCTTGTCTTTTAGCAAGCCAACCACATTCTCGATTTCCGTATTACCCATGCCAGCCCCATTGACTGACTGCGAGAAACTACCATGGATCTCACCGATGTAGGCCCGATTCTGCCACTCACCTGGCTCTTCTATGCGCTCGTAATCAAAACTACCATCATCGAGCTTAGTGTAAACCACCTTATCAACAGGGCTGAACTCGAGCATCATCTTGCTCAGACGGTGCTGCTCTTCACTCCAGAAACGCAATGTGTTTCCTGGGCGCAGGGTATCGAGAGACAGGAAGTTTACGTCCGTCTCTTGAACGCGCATCATCTCTTGATAACCGAAGCCAAGTTTATTAAAGATGGTGCTTAGGTTGTCACCCTTTTGGATGACATACTCATAATTTGGGTAGTCGGGTACGTCGATCACCTCTAGCTCAGCCTGGACTGAGAGTGACAAAGGCTCAACATTGAGAGTAATCACTTGTGGCTGGTTCGCCTCGGGAACAAACCCAAGTACGCCAGCAAGCAAGATTGGGGAGGAACACAGAGCAAGCTTCTGTTTGTAGCTCAATCTCACAAAACGTTTAGTAAAATCTTTGAAAAACACATCAATATCGTCAAAAAGTTAGGAATTACCCGATGTCCTGGTAACTGTTATGTTAAGAAAGCTCAGGACTAAAACCCAGTAAGAATATCTGTTTTTCAATAAAAAGTCATTGTTACATTGAGAATCAAAACGTATGTCACACAATTGTAATGAGGCTATTTATCGCTAAATGTACCGTTTATGCTGACAAACAACTGTTTTTCAGCCTTTTCTTGTGGATCCTCAGCCAGTGCCTGTCCGGGAGCGTATTGCAGATAATTGACCGTCAATGAATGACCTTCCAACGACAGTCCTTCCGGGACAATGCGATCACCGAGAAAGTAGCTATCAAGCGCCACAAGCCGAGTTTGCTGCCGATCGACACCAAAAGAAGCCAAGTAGTAGAAATGCCCGCTGCCTTGATTGGACACCACCACCACGGCGATAAAGCCACGTCCAAGTGCCAACTCGACAGCGGTGATGGGCGCAAACAACAAGGCTGCTTGACCTCGCTCTTGACCAGAGTCGTAATCCCCAAGCACCAATGCCTTATCGACATCAATGCGATTGAAGACGACGTTGGCGTTAGTCTCGGGAACTGGCATGACCAAAGCACCGGGCAAAGAGAGACCAAAGACCGCTTTGACGACCGGATTAGCCTCTTGGGCAGGAATAAACTTCGCGACTATCTGCTCATCACTAAGGGAAAAGCGATAAACAGCGGCTACACTCACTATCACAAGCAAAGCAAGTGGAATAAACAGCAGTACTGGCATAGAGAAGATTCGTCGTCCCATCACGGTCTCCAATAAGCGAAGGTCAAAAAACACGTTACCTGAGAAGTAAATAAATGAAAAGCAGACGCTTTCACTTTTTTGCAACATATTACTCTGAATAGTTAGCAAAAAAACGTGAATATCTATTGCCAGTACACCTAGATTGCATATATTATCTGCGCCCATGACTAAAAGCAGAATTTTAGTGCATAAGTATTCCCAGATAGGCAATCACCATTAATTAGCGGTAACACGAGTCACGCCATGCAAGACCACGCATCTATACTTGAGAAAAAACACAAGAAATCCACCCTCTGGGTCTTTTTGATCCCATCACTGATTGGCCTGTTCCTGTTTATGGCCCCGATCAGCTTTAATGGTGACCTAACCATCCCTGTAGCCGTGCTGGCTAAATCATTGCAAGCGGCTATGAGCAATGTCATTGTGCCATTGATCACCGCCATTATCGCCTTTATGGCGCTGGCCTCGGTCCTGTACCGCTTCGTAAAACCGCGTTTTATTGCCAACAACACCTTTGTCGATGGATTGCTGTCACCTTCGCCACTGTGGCTCGCTGTGCGTGTGATTGGTGGCATCGCGGTTGTCATGACCTACCTACAAATGGGACCGGAGGCGATTTGGCATGAAGACACCGGTGGTTTGGTCCTAGAAGGCCTGCTACCAACGCTATTCTCAGTGTTTATCTTTGCCGGTCTACTACTCCCATTCCTACTAAATTTTGGCCTGCTTGAGCTTTTCGGTACACTGCTGAGTAAAGTGATGCGCCCAATCTTCAACCTGCCGGGCCGCAGCGCAATCGACTGTATTGCCTCTTGGCTTGGTGATGGTAGCGTCGGCATCCTAATGACCAGCAAACAGTATGAGCAGAAGTTCTACACCCAACGTGAAGCGGCGATTGTCGGCACCACCTTCTCAGCGGTATCGATCACGTTCAGCCTAGTTGTGATTGCACAGGTTGAGCTTGAGTACCTGTTCCTGCCATTCTACGGCGCGGTTTGCCTAGCTGGCCTAGTGGCTGCGATCATCGTGCCACGCTTACCACCACTGAGCCGCAAACAAGACCTATACATCGATGGCAGCGCGCCAAGTAAAGACGACAATGTCATCCCTGAGGGGCAAACCACTTGGTCGTGGGGCCTTAAGCTTGCCATGTTCAAAGCAAGCCAAGTCAAATCAGCCAAATCGGTGGCTAGCGAGGGGATCAAGAACGCGCTTGATATGGTGTTTGGCGTATTGCCCGTTGTCATGGGCCTTGGCACCATTGCCCTCGTGATTGCAGAGTACACCTCAGTCTTCTCATTCCTAGGTCAGCCATTCATCCCATTCCTTGAGCTGCTAGGCGTACCAGAAGCCGTACAAGCCTCTCAAACCATCGTGGTGGGCTTTGCAGACATGTTTATCCCAGCAATCCTAGCTGCTTCTATCGACAGCGAAATGACCCGCTTCGTTATCGCAGCCATGTCAGTCACTCAGCTGATCTACATGTCAGAAGTCGGCGCCCTACTACTAGGCAGCAAGATCCCAGTCAACATCGGTGAGCTGTTTATTATCTTTATCCTGCGCACGCTAGTCACCCTGCCTGTGATTGCAGGTGTCGCGCATCTCATTTTCTAACTGAGTTACACGAACCCAAAAAAGCCCAGCAGTTGCTGGGCTTTTTTTTAGGGGCGGGGTTCGAGGACACTTCGTTTCGAGGAGCGAGTGTATTGCCAAAACCTGAAATTAACCATACCTCGTAAGGCCCTAGAACACTCTCAGTAAATTCTCCCATAACCAGCGCATAAAACCTCGAAGGACACCGCCTACCCCCAAGAAACGTCTCGCTCCTCGAAAAGCAGCGCCTACCCTCTCTCCTTGGCTTTACTCGCAACCAATTGAACCCAGACACTGTCCCAAAACTACCAGCACCCAAGAAACACCTCGCTCCTCGCGGGGCATCGCCCGTACTCGAACCCCGCCCCTGTGTTTTATTCGTGCCACTTGAGCCAAAATAATGCCTTAAACTACAAGCGCCCAAGAAACTCCTCGCTCCCCGAAGGGCAACGCCCGTACTCGAACCCCGCTCCTTGGTTTTATTCGCCCAAGACCCTAAGGAGGCTACCTGAGCCAAAACAATTCCCCCAAACTACCAGCACCCGAGAAACACCTCGCTCCCCGAAGGGCAACGCCCGAACTCGAACCCCGCTCCTTGGTTTTATTCGCCCAAGACCCGCAGGAGGCTCCTTGAGCCAAAACAATCCCCCAAACTACAAGCGCCCGAGAAACACCCCGCTCCCCGAAGGGCAACGCCCGCCCCCGAACCCCGCCCCCCTTTTGTTTGAGGCATAAAAAAGCCCCTCATCAAGAGGGGCAAAGTTACCATCGCTTATAGTTATAGTGTTATATGCCAGTAAATGCGATTAGCCGAAGTCACCGTTTACGTAACCCTGAGTGCGATCATCGCTTGGGTTACTAAAGATAACTGCGGTGTCGTTATGCTCAACAAGCTCACCCATTAGGAAGAATGCTGTGCGGTCAGAGATACGACGCGCCTGCTGCATTGAGTGAGTTACGATAACGATCGTGTAGTTTTTCTTAAGCTCTTCCATCAGCTCTTCGATTTTGTGGGTTGCGATTGGGTCAAGCGCTGATGTTGGTTCATCCATTAGGATGACATCAGGTTGCATCGCAATCGTACGTGCAATACATAGACGCTGCTGCTGACCACCAGAAAGGCCAAAGGCGTGAGATTTGAGGCGGTCTTTCACCTCATCCCAAAGCGCTGCACCGCGCAGTGATTGCTCTACCACTAGGTCGATATGATTCTTATCTTTGATACCTTGAGCACGTAGGCCGTACGCTACGTTCTCGTAGATGCTCATTGGGAACGGGTTTGGCTTCTGGAATACCATGCCAACCTTGATACGCAGGTCCGCCACATCGATGTTGCCGTAGATGTCTGTACCATCCATCTCAAGCTTACCGGTGATCTTAACGCCTTCAATCAGGTCGTTCATGCGGTTCAAGCAGCGCAGTAGCGTTGACTTACCACAGCCTGATGGGCCGATAAGCGCTGTTACTTGCTTAGTCGGGATCGGTAGGTTGATCGATTTTAGTGCCTGGTTGTCGCCGTAGAATAGGTCTAGGTTTTCAATATCAAACTTGTTCATTGTCTTAATCTCTTAAATCTTAAATTCGTGTCTAAATAGCTATGCGTAACTTGTAATGTGCGTAATTAGTAAGTTGCCGTATTGAAGCGGCTCGCAATCAGCTTAGTAATCATGTTGATCAGAAGTACTACAACGATAAGCACTGTGGCCGTACCGTAAGCTTGGTTCCACTCTTCAATAGAGAACAGCTCAGTAGTCAACTTAAATAGGTGAACCGTTAGCGTACGACCTGAATCGAATAGCGAGTCAGGAATACGCGCAACCATACCCGCTGTAAGGAATACAGGAGCAGATTCACCGATGACACGACCAATACTTAGAATGACCGAGGTTAAGATACCTGGCATTGCGCTTGGCAAGATCAAACGCCAGATAGTGTAAATTTTTGAAGCGCCAAGGCCGTATGAGCCTTCACGGTAGGTCTGTGGTACTGCCATCAATGCTTCTTCGGTAGTACGGATGATAACCGGAAGAATCAGGATACTTAGCGTCAGTGCACCCGATAGAATCGAGAAGCCAAAGCCAAGAATCGTTACAAAGAAGGTCATACCAAATAGACCGAAGATGATTGACGGGATACCCGCCAGTGATTCCGTACAGAAACGGATCACTTTCACCAAACGGCTGCCTACTTGAGCGTACTCAGTTAGGTAGATTGCCGTCATAATGCCCAGAGGCGCGGCTACAGCAATCGATGCGATAACCATGTAAATTGTCGAGACAATCATTGGGAAGATACCCTGACTGTCGCCGGTGCGCGTGTAGTTACCAGTAATAAATGCCCAATCTACGTGTTGTAGACCGTTAGCAAGGATGTACCAGATAATCCAGAACAGGAAGCCCACAGTCGCTGCTGCTGCTGCCCATACAAAGCCATTAAGAATCTTGTCTTTAAAGTCTCGTGACTGCTTTAGTTTTACGCGATCCATAGTTCTTATCTCGCTTTCTCACGGTTTAGGTATAGAAGAGCAGCATTCAACATCATGATGAACACTAGAAGTACAACACCGGTTGCATAAAGTGCGTTAGCGTGAACACCACTTGCGTATGACATCTCAATCGCGATGTTCGCTGTTAGCGTACGCGCAGAGTCAAGCAGGCCTTCAGGCATCGCTGGTGCGTTACCCATAACCATGATGATTGCCATGGTTTCACCCAGTGCACGACCGATACCCAAGATAACGCCAGTCATAATGCCTGAGCGCGCCGCTGGGACAAGAAGCTTAAAGATGGTGTAGATTTTTGAAGCGCCTAGCGCCAGTGAGCCTTCTTTGTAAGTACGAGGCACCGCGCGGATAGACGTTTCAGAGACGGTGATTACCGTTGGCAGGATCATCACACCCAGAACGATGATACCGGCAAGGATGGTGTTACCTGCAGGCACATTAAAGATCTGTTGAATCAGCGGCACGATGATAACTAGACCGAAGAAGCCGTATACCACCGATGGGATACCCGCCAGAAGCTCAACCGCTGGGCGAATAATGTTAGCAACACGCTTTGGTGCGATTTCTGCGATAAAGATGGCGGTCAGTACGCCGATTGGCACACCAACAATCACAGCGCCTAGCGTCGATACCAGTGAGGCAACAATCATGGTTGCAACACCGTAAAGTGCTGGCGGTAGCCAGTGTTGACCCATAACGATACCCGCAACACCCACTTGCTGGAAGGCCGGGATACTCTCACGCACGATGAAGTACGCGATGATCGCTAGGGATACAATACCGATTACGGCACTGGTTAAAAACAGGCCGTGGAAAATACGTTCTCTCCAGTCAACGCGCTTTTGCTCGCGTAAACCAGACTTTTTGATAGCATTAGCTTCAGAGTTCATAAGCTTTTCACTACTAGATGCGATGGTCATATTAAAATTCTCAAAATCGAAACAGTTATCGAAAGAGATGGAAAAGGCTCAGCCCAAAATGCGGGCTGAGCAACTTAATTTTTACTGTATGGTCTGCTGATTATTGAGCAGAGATGTAGCCTTTAGATTCCGCTAGAGATTGCGCTTCAGATGCAACCATCCAGTCTAGGAATTTTTGTGCTTCAGCTGAAGGCTGGCCTTCTTTGTAAAGAACTAGGAAAGGACGAGCAACTTTGTAAGAGCCGTTCTTAACGTTGTCTACAGACGCTTCAACACCGTCGATAGGTAGTGCGTTAACTGTTGCGTCAACTGTACCTAGAGAGATGTAACCGATAGCGTATGGGTTAGAAGCAACCATAGTTTTTAGAGCACCGTTACCGTTAGCAACTTGAGCGCGCTGAGAGATAGCAGTAACAGTTACGTCACCGATTTTTTGCTTAAGGTCCATGATGTCTTCGAATGCACCACGAGTACCAGATGCTGTATCACGTGTAACCGCAACGATTGGCTTGTCTTCGCCGCCAACTTCTTTCCAGTTAGCTACTTCGCCTTTGTAGATAGCTGTTACTTGCTCAGCTGTTAGGCCTTCGATGTTGTTGTTTGGGTTAACAACAACAGCGATACCGTCTAGAGCAACAGTTAGTTCAACTAGAGATGGCTCTTTTTCATCTGCCTTAAGAGCACGTGAAGACATACCTAGGTCAGCAGTGCCTGCTTTTGCAGCGCGAACACCAGCTGAAGAGCCAGGGCCTTGTACTTCAATGAAAACGTTGTTGTTCGTCTTCATGTATGTTTCAGAGAAAACTTCCATTAGTGGAGTTACGCTGCTAGAACCTACTGCAGAGATGGTTTCTTTAGCAGAAACAGGAGTCACTGCCATTGCGCTTAGAAGTGCGATTGCACCGAGTACTGTCTTTTTCATCACAAAATTCCTTTGTTGGCATCATTGCCGTTGTTTACTTGAACGGTGCCCACTTTAGGCTGTGAATATGACAGTTATGTTTCAGTAAATTGAAGTCTCGGTGACATGTGACACATAGATGACCTTGTGTCATTTTGGGATCTTGTGCCCATCTCGTATTGTTAAAAGGTGGCTAGAATCACGAAATCGAAGCTGCAATGTTAGCTACCTGTTAACGCCCGTCTAATCAAAGCTCTTAATCAAAAACCTAAAGCTCAACTTAAGTCATTGTTATAAATCGACTTTGGTACCTTGTTGAATTGAAACCATCAAGTATACGTTGCTGTACACGTTGTAAAGTATACGAATTAGTTGTTGCAAGCTTGAACTCACACACAGATTAGGCTTAGCTCGTTACATGATTTTCAACGTGCAAATTTGTACAAAATGCCGCCGTTTTATGTGGCCAAAAACCTCAGAAAAACCGTATTTTTTTTATTGCGAACGGCTATTTTTTGCTCTTATTAACCGTAATATTTGCCAAAATCACCTGACAGAGAAGACAACAAATACAAAAAAGGTGGCCAACGGGCCACCTTTTTGATGATTAAAGATGATTACTCATCGTCAACTTTTGGTGCGACTTTCTTTTTTGGAACAAAAACAGCGTCACCCACAGCAACGTTTTGATAAAAGCCCTTATCTCGCTTGGCTGGCTGCTTCTTTGCTACGCGCTTATTAGTGCCTTTAGTCTTACGCGGGTCTGCTTTCTTCTTGCGGAAATCGGGCTTACGTGGCTTGATACCTTTAAACTTACCCTTCAGTCCTTCGAGCTCAGAAAAGCTCAGATCCTGTTGCAGGTAAGTCTCAACACGCTTGAAACTCGCCCAGTCTTTAGGGCCCACCAAGGAGATAGCATCCCCTTTATTACCCGCACGACCAGTACGTCCAACACGGTGCACATACTCTTCGGTATGCTTTGGCATATCAAAGTTAATTACATGGGTCACATTAGCAATATCCAAACCTCGCGAGGCGACATCGGTGGTCACCAAAATCTTGAATACTGCACGCTCAAACTGACTCATGATGGTATTACGCTGAGTCTGGTTCAGATTGCCGCTCAGAGCGACTGCCTTGAGTTTCTTCTCATTCAACTTGGAGGTTAGACGCTCAGTATCATCACGCGTTGCAGTAAAGATGATGACTTGGCGATACTCTGCCTCCTCCAAGACACGCTCTAAGATGGCTTCTTTATGGTCGAGGTGATCACAAAGATAGAAGCGCTGGGTAATGTCTTTATGTTCTTCATTTGATACGCCAATCGCAATACGCTTTGGATTGTCGAGCATCTCTGCCGCGATATCATTAACCTCAGCGTGATCCAGCGTTGCAGAGAACATCAAAGTTTGACGGCGACGGTGCTTAGCGGCGTTGTGAATGCGGCGCAACTCTGGAGCAAAGCCGAGATCCAACATACGATCCGCCTCATCGAGGATCAGCGTATCTAGGCCATCAAGAAATAGTGAGCGATGTTCAAGGTGGTCAGCCAAACGCCCTGGCGTTGCCACAATAAACTTCGGATAGCGGCGTAGAGCCTTAACTTGGTCATTGAAGTTCTCGCCACCGAGAATCAAGGTTGCTTCATAAGAGAGACCAGCGAGCATTGAACGCAGTTCGCCGTATACCTGCTTGGCCAACTCACGCGTCGGCGCGAGGATCACAGCGCGAGGATCTTTCGCAGAGAAGGCTTTGGTCTTGAGTGATTTGTGTAACATCGGCAACACAAAAGCCAGTGTCTTACCCGACCCTGTCTTCGATGACGCCAACAAATCCTTACCTGCAATCACCACCGGCACTGCCTTCTGTTGGATCTCCGTTGGCTTGCGGAAATCAAAATGATTGAGTGTCTTTAAAAGGCGATTATCAAGGCCCAAATCTTTAAACTGCAAAAGCTATCTCCAAGGAAAGAATAAAAAGCGCGTCATAGTACATCAAAACCTACTTTGACCCAAATCTAGTTCGATTGTAGTCCCTTCCAGTGAAAATGCAGCCAAAAGCCAACTTGACATCTGTAGCAAGTAATCTTCACTACTTAACTATATAATAGTAATTAACTTTTTTATTTGGGTAGCAACACTAGGCGAAAAGATCGACTGTAATAGTCAAAATTCTTATCAAATGTGAGAACTTGGTCAACATATTTACGCAATCCTTAAATTCTTGGTTTTTTTTAACTTTTCTGACCTTTGTGTTACGTCGGAAACTGTCTACACTTGCTGTGTCACTATATGAAAAGAATGTATAGGGCGTTATTTGATACCAAAATCCATGCAAGGAGTTCATGATGAACAAAATGTTAATCGCAGCTGCGGCGTCTTCTGTACTTCTATTAGCGGGCTGTGCATCAGGTCCAGATGAGGAAACCACTGCTCAACTAAACGAACTAAACGCACAAGTTAGCCAACTAAGCCAAGAAGTTTCTTCAATGAAGGCAATGCAAAATGCTGATATGCAGAAAGTTGCTGATGCAGCGATGTCAGCTCAAAGAGAAGCGGCGCGAGCTAACGAGCGCATCGACAACATCGCGCAGTCATACACTAAGTAAGCGTTTGTTATCGTTCAAACTCAGAAAAAAAGAGCCTAACAACGGCTCTTTTTTATTTTCACACTATATTAAGGCGACCTCACAGCTGAGAGGCGACAACCTCAACGGGTACACCATTTTGCGCCCGTAACACCGAGTTGGCTTTACTTGGAGAGAGCTCATATTCTTCTAACCACCACTCTAGCTCAATCGGTAGCTCGAGTGACTTTTTCGACCCATCACTGCGCGTCAAAGGCTCGTGCGCCTCAATAAACACGCTGCGATCTGGCTCAAGCGTCATTTTGACTGGCTCATTGATGATCCTAACCTGTGTGCCACGCTCAACCTGGTGAAATAACCACTCAATGTCTTTTGGCTCCATACGGATACAGCCAGCACTCACCCTAAGCCCAATACCAAACTCTTTATTGGTGCCGTGGATCAGATACTCACCGTTGCCATAAGCAAGTCGCATCGCGTACTCGCCCAATGGATTGTCGGGACCGGCTTGGACAACCGCAGGCAGCTCAATTCCCTTGGCAAGATAGTCTCTTCGTACTGATTGTGGTGGTGTCCAAGTTGGCGCCTCACGCATTTGACTGATGCGTGTGGTCATCTCTGGAGTATCACGACCAATTCGACCTATACCAACAGGAAAGATGTGTACGATCTCTTCCTCCGGCTCAAAATAGTACAAACGCAGCTCGGCCAGGTTGATCACAATCCCGGTCCGCTCCACTTGTGGCAAAATGATCTCACTCGGTATCGTCAGGACGTGCTCAGCCTGTGGTAAGAATGGGTCCACACCTTTGTTTGCTGCAGTTAAAGACAGAAAGCCCACATCATAATGTTTGGCAATGTTCGCCAGTGTCTCGCCCTGCTCTACAACATGATACTGAGTGCGACCAACAATACTGCTGCCTTCCGGAGGCAGGCTGTAGGCTGCAGATAGCGCAGATGTGCTGACCAACCAGCACAGAGACAAGCAGTTACGTAGCTTCATTCGACATCCTTTGCTTGTTTATACGCCGCTAAGGTTATCTCTCTTTCTGCTTTGTGATCAACTATTGGTGGCGGATAATCCAGACCATTGAATCCACTCCACAGCCAAGGTGTGTGGACATATCGTGTAGGCACTTGTTTTAGCTCAGGTATCCAGTGACAGACAAAATCACCCTCAGGGTCAAATCTTTCTCCCTGACTGGTGGGATTAAAGATGCGAAAGTAGGGCTGGCCATCACAACCGGTGGAAGCACACCATTGCCAGCCGCCATTGTTGGAGGCAAAATCACCATCAATCAATTGCGTCATAAAATAGTGTTCACCCTTGCGCCAATCGATATGCAAATCTTTGGTTAAAAAGCTCGCTACCACCATTCTTAATCGATTGTGCATCCAACCCGTCTGATTTAACTGGCGCATCGCTGCATCGACAATCGGGTAACCAGTTCGCCCCTGTTGCCACGCCAACAGATGTTGCTCAGACTCACTCCACTTGACGTTGGCTCCCCAAGCAATAAAGTCCTGGTGCTGACAAAGACGTGGCTCAAAGTAGATAAGGTGTTGATAAAAATCTCGCCAGATAAGCTCGCTAAGCCACACCTCCCCCCCCTGCTCTTGGTGTTGCCCATTGACTGCCATACGTGCAACGCATTGCCTGACCGAGAGTGCGCCTATCGCCAAGTAAGGCGATAGGCGACTGGTGGAATCCAGAGAAGGAAAGTCCCGCTCTTGGTGATAGTGCCCGACACTTTGCTGACAGAATTCACGCAACTTCGCACGAATCGCCGAGGTAGTCACCGCCCAATCATCACTCGCTTGACGCGGATAGCTAAACGAAGAGGTTTCGCCATCGAGCAGTGGCCAGTCAGCCTCAGTCGTCGCAATATGGCTGGCCGGTTTGTTCTTGACGATTTGTGCGGGCTGCCATTGCGATAGTAGAGCTTTCTTGAACGGGGTAAAAACTTTGAAATAGTGCCCTTGTTTATTGGTCACACTCCCTGGCACCATTAGGCAGCGGTCGTGATGAAGGGTCACATCAACGTTGTATTCACGTAAAGCGGCTTCAAGCGCTTGGTCACGCATGACCTCGTTCAACTCATACTCACGGTTCGCATGGACACTATTCACTTCATGCACGGCGCACAGAGAGGCGATCCGCTCCACCGCGGCGTGGAAATCGGTCTCTTCAACATAGAGTAGCGGCACATTAAGTTGTGTTAGATCTTGCTGCAGTTCAAACAGGCGTCGCCAAATCAAATCCGCTTGGCGATGAGATAGGCCATGACTCTGCCACTGTTCAGGCGTCGCTATGTACACTGCCACCACGGCTTCACCGCTCGCCAAGGCACCGGCAAGCGCTGGGTTGTCGTCTACGCGCAAGTCACGCCGAAGCCAGACTAAGTGCATCACTATTTTCCTATGTTAAATGTTCAATCATCGGCGAGCAGTGTAGGTGCTCTCCCCATTTGTCCTTGAGACGTTGTACGCCATCTTTGAGGTTCTCGGTCAATGCTCGATTTGAAAACAGAGCAATGCTATCAAATGGCCATTTCGCATCGACAAGTCCCGTAACATCCTCAACGCCATCGAGCATGGTGACACGCTGGCCTCGCTCTGCAACCCTCAAGCAATAAAGCCAAGCAAACGTATTACCTGCAACATCCAGGTTAACCACCAGCGTGTGACCACGGTGAGCAGCTTTATTCTCAGATTCGATAATGGAGCTTAAACGATTGAGCATCACACTCTGGAACAGGGCACGTTGCAGGGTACGACTGCTGCCTTTAACCCGAATCAATGCCTCCATAACAGGTTCGAGCAACAGACTCTCAACGTGTTGTAAGGGGTATTCCTTAAAAACAGAGGTAATGATGGCGTCAACCTTGCCACTTTTTAGTTGTGCCAGAGCAGTAAGGACCGCTTCAACCTGTTCAATCGCTTGGGGAGGTTGGTTTGGGTCAGGCGCAATGTCGGGGTTACCCAGCAGCTCTTTGACCTTACCGATCGCCACTCCTTTAGCCAGCCAGCCTTGGATCTCTCTTATGGTCTCGAGATGGCGGTCGGTGTAAAGGCGATGCCCTTTCTCTGTTCGCTCTGGCTGAATCAAGCTGTAGCGCCTCTGCCAGGCACGCAGAGTGACGGGCTTAACGCCGGTCAGTTCTGACACCTCCCTGATGGCGTATTTTTTGTGGTCATAAACCATAACGCAGACGTAACTCCTGTGGGTAAGGTTCTAGGTACTTCTGATTGGCGAGGTAGTCATCAGGGTAGGTACTTAAATAGTGCTTAATCAGCGTCAGTGGCGCCAGAAGCGGCAGCATCCCAGTTCGGTAGTCATCGATGACCTTAGCCAGCTCCGCTTTTTGTGGCTTATCCAGACTGCGTTTGAAATAACCCTGAATATGCATCAAAACATTGGTGTTATTCTTACGACTGGCGCGTTTTTTCATTGCATTCATAAATTCAAGTCGATACTTGTCAAAAAATTCCTCAGTCGAGTAGTCTTTGATGTTTGCCACCAACTGCCCTAGCGAGCGATAGGAATCAGGATGGTGCGCCATTAGCGTCAGCTTGTAGCGCGAGTGAAAGGCAACGATCTTGCCGCGGGTGACTTCATCTCCCATTGAGTGATACAAATCCTGCAGGCTGTAGATACGCGAGATAAAGTTTTCTCGCAGTACTGGGTCATTGAGGCGCCCATCCTCTTCAACAGGTAGCCAAGGCATTCTCTGCATCAAGATCTCGGTGTACATACCCACACCCTCTTTGTCGGCACGCTTGTTCTTGTACACCTTTACGCGCTCCATGCCGCAGGTGGGGGATTTAGCGCAGACAATGTAACCACACAGAGGCTCCCGGCTGAGGCGGTCCACTTGAGCATTAGAGAAATCAATCATCAAATCGGTGTAGTCTTTTGTCTCATCTTTTGTCTCCACTAAGGCAATACGCTCATCATTGGAAATCAGACGGATCGTAGGCCTTGGTACTGAGAGGCCAATGCCGACTTCGGGACAAATCGAAATAAATTCGAGATAGGAAGAGAGCTCTTTGGTCACAAAGTTGCTGATTTTATGCCCAGAATCAAATCTTACCTTTTCACCCAGAACACAAGAACTGATTCCCACTTTTGCTTTTGTCGCCAACATGCTGCACCTCATGTACAAGTTATCATTTTGTACAAGTATTATTGGTCATTTGTTATTTGTACAGTTTTTTTGTTTGTACAACTAGAAGACAGGGGCGAGAGGCGAGGACGGGCGTTGCCCTGCGAGAGGCGAGGAGTTCAGGGCGCGTTGGGAGTCTCCACTCTATTAACTAGAGTGTTCTTAAAAAAAATTATTTGCCCGAGTTGAAATAACTACTTTCGTGTCAAATACTTAATTTAACTTACTGTTAACGGGAAATACGGATGTTTCTTGATTATTTTGCTCTGGGGTTGCTTGTGTTTGTCGCCCTGGTGATTTTTTACGGCATTATTGTTATTCATGATATTCCTTACGAGATCGCTAAAGAGCGTGAGCATCCTCATCAGGATGCGATTCATTATGCTGGTTGGGTCAGCCTGTTTACTCTGCATGCTATCTGGCCATTTTTGTGGATATGGGCAACCTTGTGGCGCAAAGAGCGGGGTTGGGGCTTTGCCAAGTTAGAGGCCGAGCAGCACGATATTCATCATCGAGTCGATACCCTTATTGACCGAATCGAGGGCCTTCAGGCCGAAGTGGATGAACTCAAGCGCCAGCCAACATCCTCATCCCCTCTCCCATCAGCACCTGACGACAAGGAGTAACCATGGATTTACTGCTTATCATGACCTACGCGGCGCTGTGTATCGCGATCTTTAAAGTGTTCAATATCCCACTCAATAAATGGACGGTACCAACCGCGGTGCTTGGTGGAGTCATATTGGTCGGCACTTTGATCCTGCTGATGAACTACAATCACCCGTTTACTCAAATTGGCAATCAAACTTTCACCACGACACCTATGGTGTCAGGTGTGCGTGGCCGCGTTATTGAGGTGCCTGTAACGCCCAATCAGCCTTTGAAGCAGGGTGACGTGCTGTTTCGCATCGATCCAGAACCTTATCAGGCAGAGGTCGCCAGAGTCAGCGCCCAAATCAAGGAGGCCAGCCAGGGTGCGCTGGTGCTCGAGTCCAATCTGGTTGAAACTAAAGCCTCGGTTGAACAAGCACTGGCTGAGCGCGACAAGGCCCAGCGCGAATTTCAGCGTTATCAACGTGGTTTCGACAAGGGTGCTTTCACTGAACAACAACTCGATACCCGTCGCCAAGCCTTTAAAGCGGCTCAAGCCTCGCTTGAGGTTGCGCAGGCCAATCAACAACAAGCTCAGCTGGCGTTAGATTCCGAAATCGGCGGTGAAAATACTCAGGTTGCCTCATTGCTTGCCGAGCTGAGACAAGCAGAGTTTGATCTTGAGCAAACCATCGCCGTTGCCCCGACTGATGGCTATGCCACTCAGGTCATTCTCCGCCCGGGTGTTATGGCGGTCCCGCTGCCACTGGCACCAGTGTTAACCTTTGTCCATACCGAAGATATCCTCTACACCGCAGCGTTTCGACAAAACTCGTTGCAGCGTCTCAAGCCCGGCTTTGAGGCTGAATTTTTGTTCCGCGCTATTCCTGGCCGAGTCTTTAAAGGCGAGGTGATACAGGTCTTGCCTGCGATTGGTGAGAGCCAAGTCCAGGCACAGGGAAGACTGCTTGAAACCAGTGCCCTAAAAACCAGTGGTCGAGTACTGGTGACGTTAAAAATCACCGACGATCTCAGTGACTTTTCGCTGCCATTGGGGACAGCCGTCGAGGTTGCGGTCTACTCAGATAAATTCACCCATGTGTCTGTTATGCGTAAGGTATTGATTAGAATGAAGAGTTGGCAAAACTACCTCTATCTGGACCACTAAATACGCTATCTTAAACCACTCACCTCGTTATATGCCCGCCCGAATTTGGCGGGCGCTTTGCGCCCACTGTCCCACCTATGTGATCAAGTTAACATTTATCGACTAAACAACCACCGAAAGTACCCCTTCCCTGTTTTATGCAATCATGAACATACTTAATATAAATTTGAGTAATTATTCAGTAATAGCCTCTTTAATTGGGTCCCAATGAGATTTATGGATGAATCTAAACGACAAGAATGTGAGCAAGAGACAGTGTTTGAGCAAGAGATAGCGTTTCCGCAAGAGACAGCCACATGGGGCTAATCACCAAACACTCGCCCGACAAAGTCATTAAACTGGACAGTGCTGATGCTCTTGCTATGCTCGAGCATGGCTGTGAGATAACGCTACATGTAACTACACCCGTCGGGACCACGTTTCGTGTCAGTGCTCGATTGATTGGCGCCTACTCAGACACCATGATCCTGATTGAGCCCCCGCCGCTCTCTGTTGAGGAGCTCAAAACCTATTTCCAAGAGCAGTTTTGGGTCAATGGCCGCACCTTCTCGCCACAAGGGGAAGGCGCTGAGGTTCATTTCCGTGCCCAGATTAAGTATGTGGTTCACCGCCCACTGGCCTACATTGCGCTTAAGCCCCGCAACAAGATGGTGGTGAAACAGTCACGTAAAGAGCCCCGCTATCAACTCAACTTACAGGGTGAGGTGCGCTCTAAGGCGCTCAAGACTCAGTGTGAGGTGCAAGACTTATCCATCGGTGGCTGTCGTTTTATTACCGAGCCTCAATCACAACCTTTTCAGATTGGCGAAACAGTCGAGATTTCACTGTTGGCGACACAAGAAGAATTTGGTCAACTCGCCCCTCTGTGTGGTCGTATCTGCAACCTATCCAACTCACAATCGGATGCCCGCTATGGCCTTGAGTTCGATCAGAAAGGGCGTGCGAGCGCTCGGCTGATCCTCACTAGCCTTAAAGCCAGTCTGTCTGAACTGATTGAGGAATAATGTGCTCCCGTTGACCTTCCCCTGGCATTTGATATCGAGATGAGCCTGTATATTCACTCAAGGCCTGCATCCAAAGGTAACTTGGGTATATACTAAGCCCATCACCTTTCTCACTATAACAATATGAATTATTTAATTACTTTCTTTAAGGGTATGGCAATGGGTGCAGCCGATGTCGTCCCGGGCGTTTCAGGCGGCACAATCGCATTTATTACCGGCATCTACGATAAGCTGTTGGGCAGTATTCGTAGTATCAACCCAAGCTTATTGACTACGCTCAAACAGCAAGGGGTTAAAGGTGCCTGGCAAAGCATTAATGGGACCTTCTTGGTGGCACTGTTTACCGGGGTACTTACCAGTATCGCAACCCTGGCTAAACTGATCTCTTGGCTGATGGTTACTCACCCCATCCCACTTTGGTCGTTCTTTTTTGGTCTGATCTTGGTTTCCGTTTACCACATTCTCCGTCAGGTAAAGCAACGTGATGTCAAAGCGGTGGCCTTTCTGCTGATTGGCGTTGGCTTTGCCTACCTGATTACTGTCCTCAAGCCGCTGGATCTTGAGCCGACCACATTCAACTTTTTCCTCTGCGGCACTATCGCTATCTGTGCCATGATCCTACCCGGTATTTCTGGTAGCTTTATTCTGTTGCTGCTTGGGATGTACACACCTGTTCTTGCTGCAGTAAAAGGGGCTGACTTTGCCCTGCTCGGCCTTTTTCTAGCGGGCTGTGTGTCAGGACTGCTGTGTTTTTCCCATCTTCTCTCATGGCTGCTAAATCGTTACCGAGACCTCACTTTGACCTTTCTTACTGGCTTAATGATCGGGACTCTGCCTAAGATATGGCCATGGAAAGAAACCATCAGTTGGCGCACAAACTCTAGCGGTGAGCAAGTACCCCTAGAGCAAATCAATCTCTCTCCGTTTTCATTTGAGGCCGTGGCCAATCAACCGGCTCAATTGACCTATGCCATCATTGCCGCGCTCTTTGCGATTGGCTTGGTGTTGCTTTTGGAGAAGGTTGCCGATAACCACTAAACAGGAGTTGCAATGCGAGCAGGGATTTCGCTCATTATCGCCTCACTCACCGCGATCGCGGGCTTTTATCTCGTGCCAGCGGTGAGTGCTTGGTATTCGACACCCACAGTCCCCGCCTGCTTTGCTTCAACACAAGCTTGCACCTTTGATGACAAACGCGTCGTATTAGACTCAGACAAGGTGCAACCTCTTTCCGCCACCAAACTCAGCGTGACTTGGCCCAGTGATACTGAAGAGCTCAGTATCAAACTACGTGGCATTGAGATGGAGATGGGAGAGGTGCGCGCCCAGTTAGTCAAGGTTGACAATAATCTCTATCAGACCGATATCGTCTTGCCTATATGCTCAACACACGCCATGACTTGGCGAGGCGAAATAACCGATGGTAACGACACTATCGCGATTGGAATAAGGATGGCCCGATGAAAAAATGGATATGGATACTCCCAGTGGCGCTGGTTGCTGGTATTGCCACACAGCTCTGGTTAACCCACAGCTCAACGCCCATGTCACACTCTTATCAACTTGCAGGAAAAAACAGCGAAAGCGTGGAACTGTTCTCGTCAGACGACCCAAGAATTCGCATCGTCTACTTTGGTTTTACTCGCTGCCCCGATGTCTGCCCTACCTCGCTTGCCATGCTGGCAGGCGCCCTAAATCAACTGGAAGAGCACGAGCTCGACCAACTTCGTCCAATTTTCATCTCCCTCGACCCTGATCGCGATGATGCCGCGCTTGCACATCAATACGCACAGTACTTCCATCCAAGATTAGAGGGGCTCAGCGGCAGCTTAGACACGACACAAAAGCTGGCCAACCAGTTCGGTGTTATCTTCCAAAAATCGCAGCTTGAGGGCTCTGAGCTAGAGTACACCCTAGATCACAACTCCTACTTCTACCTGATTAACGCTCGTGGCCAGCTCCTCACCAAGGTCCCTCATGCACTGTCACCCGCACCAGTGCTAGCCGCGATAAAAACAACTATCACACAATGAGGAGAGTATTGATGCGTAAATTGTTAACCATGCTCAGCTTGACTACCTGGGCTCTTGCCTCGCATGCAGAGACTGAGCTTATGATCAATGACCCTTACGTGCGCGCCACGCCGCCAAACATCACCACCAGCGCGGTGTTTGCCCACTTGCACAACCACGCCGATAGCCCAGTGACAATTGTTTCAGCAACCACACCCGCAGCTGGCAGCGTTGAGCTACACACCGTTGAAACCGAGGGTGATGTAATGAAAATGCGTCAAGTCGACCAATTGGTTGTCCCGGCCAATCAACACCTGCTGTTAAAGCCCGGCGGCTTACACATTATGCTGTTTGATCTCTCCCAGCCACTAGTAGAGGGGGAGTCTATCAACCTAGAACTCACCTTCGCTGATGGCCGCCATCAAAGCTTCATCGCCCCGATAAAAAAAGTCCTGCCAGCAATGAAACATCACCACTAAAAAAAAGGGGCGGGGTTCGGGGACGGGCGGAGCCCTACGTGGAGCGAGAGGGCTTGAGCGTGCGGACAGGGCCTCGCACATCGAAACGAAATGTACCTCGCTCTCCCCCTGAAATAGTGGGTAGTCGGTGAACAGTAAAGCCTAATCCTATTTGGGTCGCTCAGGACAACAAAAAGCAAGAAGGAAAAATATAAGTAGACACCCATATTTAAACTAAAGAAGATTAACGACCTATCGAATCAAAAACGATACGGGATACAGAGCAGAAAAAGAGTCAAATATCAGACAAAATCTATCATCAGAAACATATTTTTAGTTGTTGGGCAGTATCGTGCAAATAGTTCTTCACCGCTGCACTCATCAGCGGAAAATCGAGCTCGATAAATGGAAAGTTAAGCCGCTTTAAAGCATCGCCTGGCGACTCTAACGCCTTTCATCCGCAATATAATAAAATATAAATAAAAAAATATAAATAGACACCCATATTTAAACTAAAGAAGATTAACGACCTATCGAATCAAAAACGATACGGGATACAGAGCAGAAAAAGAGTCAAATATCAGACAAAATCTATCATCAGAAACATATTTTTAGTTGTTGGGCAGTATCGTGCAAATAGTTCTTCACCGCTGCACTCATCAGCGGAAAATCGAGCTTGATAAATGGAAAGTTAAGCCGCTTTAAAGCATCGCCTGGCCACTCTAACGCCTTTCATCCGCTGCAAGCCGTGATGTCGTTGGTATTGACGCAGAGACTTTTCACCGCCGATAGGTCCGGTGAATTCCTTTTCAAGCGAAACAATCAGAGATCCCCACACCGCTTCATCGATTCCTAACCTGGACAAAATCGGCGGATGAAGCTCCGCTATGGCTCCACGCTTATCTTCACGTATGACGCGACCACTGAAGTCCACCAGTGACAGGTAATCTTCAAGTCGGAACGGCAGCCCCTCTGGCATCTCCTGCCTTGGGTCACCAACAAAGGGAAATAAGGCTTCCGGTTGGCGCGGGTTGCAGCCGTCAGAGTCCTGAAGAGTATCCACCCTAGCCTTGATACTGGTATATTCAGATTCTTCAGGGGTTGACGCTATCTGGGCGCGGACCGGGTTTAAATCGACATAAGCCATACAGGCAACTAAAGCAGCTTCGTCAAGTAGGGCTTGCGACTTAAAACGCCCTTCCCAAAATCTTCCGGTGCACCCCTCTTCTCTGTTGGCTTGACGGGCTATGGCCTCATTAAGATTACGCATAAACCAGCTGATGTCATACAGACGCTGGCGATACACCTCAACAATATCCATAACCGCTTTCAATGACGCGTCATCGAGCTGCTCCCCACTAAGATAGCGAGTTGTCAGCAGGGTTCCTTTGTGCAATTGATGCCAACGCTCCAAGACTTCATTCGCACTCCAGCCCAGAGCCGTTACCTGATTAACATGCAGCACCACGTGGGTATGATTACTCATCACCGCATACGAGCAGACATCAATGGCGAACACTCGCGCCAACTTGAGCAGACGCTCTTCAACCCAACCCCGCCGATGTTCATAACTCTTACCAGTAACCTCATCAACACCACACAAGTAGGCCCTGCGCACACAGCGCGAAACACAGTGGTAGAAGGTCGTATCATCCAGACTAACTTGTTCAGAGCGAGCTTTGGGCATCGTGATTCTCCTAAGAGCTGAGCACTATTTCAGTGTAGAAGAGGTTCAACAACTTCACCAATAATATGGGTGTCATGATATATCTTTTGGCTAAAAAGGCCTGTACCACAGGCCTTTTGTAAAGTTGTCTAAGTTAAATACCAGATGTCGGGTAAAGCGGAATAGTCCCGCCAATCTCTTGCTTATCAATCGGATCTTTAGTGATCTCACCAGTTGTCTGATCAAAGAAGACTTCATCCGCTTCTCCATAAAAATCTGAGGCAATGATTTTCACACCACTTACATATTGGCGAACCTCATAAGTATCGTAATGAGCTAGCTCTGGGCGTTCTAAGATATTCTCAGACACATGCTCCAATTTGTTAACATCATAATACGATAGAGTTGGGTTCTGACCCGTATCAGTCACTAAGAAAATAAAGTTGGTGTCACCAACCGTTGATTGGAACACCTCTCTATACTCACTGAAGTCGAAAATATCTTCAATCTGGATAAACTGCGTACCTAAATCGCCCTTGGCAACTTTAAAGAAGCGATTGTAAGCGCTAGGAGCAGGATAAGTGCCACTAAAATCACCTGCAAAATACACGTACTCTTCATCTTCATGCTGGAAGTTATGATCCCTTAAAACCGTTAATAGACCTGAATTCCCATCCAAAGTGAAATCAGTTAATGCCAGAGGAGACATATACTTAGTGTTAACAACAGCAGAGCCTTGAGAGATACCCTCTGAGTGCCTTAGATTAGTAACTACGTACTCGCCAACCTGAATGTATTTCTCTGGAAGTAGAGCACTACCACCTGTTCCAACACTAAAGTTATAGTCAATACCCATACCGCCACATTGACCACTGGTACAGTTGGCATGAGCAGGGTATGCAAAGTTCCCATTACCGTCAAAATCCCTTACGAAGTAATGTTCACTTCCATCATACGACCATGCCGCTCGAACCGGAGTATTATGCCTCTCAGTTGGTTGTTGGTGAATGTTCTCAACCTTACCGTTATTATCCCAGTATGCCAGAGTCGGCAAGTACAGCAACGGGCTGTTATCAGGATCAGGAGCATGGTGGTACATAATGTGAAGACCACTGCCGTCAGCCGTTACGTTAATACCATTAATATGAGAGCGATAAGAGCCGTATGGGTTATCATTGTAAACAAGACACTCTCCAAGACCACTCTCTTCATCCATTGGCAAAGCAACCAGTAGACACTCTTCAATCTCGTTACCTGTCACATCAGCTAGTTTATGGAAGTTACCGTTTAGAATAAGGTGCTCTTTCATAGCAACAACTTCGTGAATATGACAGTTATTGCTATTGGAACGAGAGAATACTTTTTCAGTGATGAACTCCGGGGCTTCTGGATCAGGTGAATCCGGGTCTTCAATTTCAACTTCAACAACTTTTACCAGGTCATCACAAGAACCACTGACCGTTGTTAGAGAAGACTCACCATTACGTGATGACATAGCATCAATAGAAACTTCATCAGAGAAAGATGCGCTCTCTGTAACAAAGGCAAATGCTGTTGCGCCCTTAGTGTTAGACTTCATTTGCGTGTAGCCTGATCCGCCACCGTTGTCTGAGTCTCCAGAGCCACTACCACATCCAGCCATGATTGATGTTACTGCAGCTGCAACAATCGAGTTCTTAATATTATTAGTTTTCATTATTTTGCTCGTTAGGATTATTGAGTGAAGTACCATAAATTAAGAAGAGTGCACGTTTTATGATATTGAGCCGGCAAACTGATCGAGTGACTATAAATCACTCACTGAATGTGTTAGCGAATGTTTATCTGGCACGTCAAAATATTATGAAAGGTATTACGAGCCTAAGCATCTGATGTAAAACGCAATGTGTCAGAAATCTCTTGACATACCTATACCGCCTTAATTGATTTAACTACAAAAAAACTTCAGTGTTTTCGGACACAGGTGAGATTTCGGGGGCGAACATAGCCCAGAAAGGAACAAGATATTTTTAATGCGCAATAAACTCCTCGCGCCTCGCAACGAGTGTAATCCGCGCCTCGAACCTGTGCTTTTCTCAACGCTTGGAAATTTGGCAGACTTTTGCTTGGCGCTGACTTGCTATCCCTACTTTGAGCTAAGGTTTACTCAATAACCACTCGTTCACGCGAGTGAACAACCTTAACCATCAATTTAGGACTGCGTATGATCAAGGTGATTGGAAAAAACTGGCTCGCATTACTGGGCTGCTTACTTGTGACAAGCTGCGCCAGCTACAGTATTAGCGAGCAAGAGATGACCGACTACCTTGAGGACAACTTAAACTTCAATCAATCGCTTGGCGTGGCTAATGTGATGTATGCTCAAGTCTCTGTCGATGACCTGGCGGTCAAAATCGGCCGCGTGGATGACGAGCGGGTATCGATTGCAGCCAATACCAATGCCGATATTCAAATGCTCAGTATGCAGGGGATGAGCCTTGACCTCGATCTCGAGTTCAGCGCTGTGCCAGAATATGACAAGGACACCGGTGAGATCTTTTTGAAATCTCTGCGTCTTGAGCACTTTAACGATAAAAGCCAAAGACTCACCCCAGAGATAGCGACCCTGCTCAAACCGGCAGTCGCGATGCTCGGCCAAGCACTGTCAACCCAGCCAGTGTACAAGCTAGACAGCAAGACAACCAAAGAGGCCCTGGTAAAATCCGCCAGACCCAACCTAGTGATCAAAAACAACAAGCTGGTAATCGAGCTGTTTAACTAACACAATTAGTCACTTGTAATCTATCTATTCAGATCACCTTGCCTACTAAATTGGCAAAGATGATTAAAATATCTCTAACATTTTCAACTATCTTTGACCCAGTGCAAACCATTTACTTGCTGATCTATTCAGACTAGGAACTTTTCGTTATCATCCAGCTAAGCAAGTAAAAGGTATTACAATATGACTAGCACATTTAAGCAGGCAGCCTCTGAGCTGCTAAGCCGCCGCGTTGCCGGCACCAAAGCACCACGCCTAAGCGAAGAGCAGCGTCCAAACACTATCGATGATGCACTTGAGATCCAGTCTTCAATGATCGATCTACACAGTGATAAAGTGGGTGGCTGGAAATGTCTACTGCCGTTGGCTGAAGATAAATTTGTCGTTGCACCTATTTTTGCTGACAGTGTTCAGCAAGGTGAAACCTGTGAGCTGTTCGCTGACAACAATGCTGTACGCATTGAGCCAGAGATTGCTTTTGTACTCAACAAAGCACTACCAGCTAACCCTGCAGGCTACAGCGAAGAAGAAATCAACGCTGCTATCGGCTCTTGCCACATGGCTCTAGAGCTAATGCAGGCACGTTTTGCTGACGACAGCGGTGCAGAGTTCTATGAAAAACTGGCTGACTGCCTAGTAAACCAAGGCCTATTCATCGGTCCTGAAATCGCACGCGACAAAGCCTTTGCTGCAGCGAATATCAAGGTAACGGTAGCGCAAGAAGATCAGGTTCAAGACTTTGATGGTAAGCATCCGAATACGCTGCCACAAAACCCAATCTACTGGCTAATCAACTACATGACTCGTCGTGGTATGGACTTCCAAGCAGGCGAAGCGATCATCACTGGCTCTTACTGCGGTATCGTTGAGGTTGCATTCGATAAGCTGACGACCATCAGCTACGAAGGCATTGGCGAGTACCAAGTGACATTTAAAGAGAAGTAATCTCACCTCTCTTGTTCAGTTCAGCAGCAGAAGTCCCCCCTTCTGCTGCTCCTCTTTCGGAGAGGCGAGAGAGTGTTAGCCCTTCAATTCCTACTAGATATTCTCTATTTACGCTTATCAACGGCGACTCTGTTGACTTCTTTGACTATCCCTCGTTCAATGTTTGTGCAATTTCTGCGAGATTGATTAGACTGAAATATTCTATGGATAACATTGTTCTGTGCAGCACAAATGAATCCCAATCCACCTATATTGCCTTATGACCAAGGGCCAAGGATCGTGACGTTATGTCCAGCCAAAATCATGCCCAGCCCTCCTCCTCTAGAGAGAGTATTTACGCTGAGTTAGGGCTTACGCCTTATCTAGCGCAGCGAGAGTTGCTCCAACTTGGCTCCCTACCCCTTCACGCTGAGCTCTACCATTATGCGCCTAGCGCGCCCTGTGTGGTATTTGTGCCGGGGATTGGTACTTACAGTGAGCTGTATGCAGAGTCCTTGGCGAAACTCGCCCTGCGAGGCTTTAACGTCGTTGGTGTTGATTTGCGAGGACATGGTTATTCCGGGGGCGAGCGAGGTGACTATTCCGTCGCAGAGGTGGTGGGTGATTTGCAGCATGTAGTGGACTATCTCGAGCAGCGTTACAACAGTGCCATCACCTTGGTGGGCTGCTCAATTGGCTCACGCCTAGCCTTGGCGCTATGTGAAGCGGACGAGCGTATCCGCGCGCTATTTTGCCATACCCTTTTGATGTCTGAGTTGGCGCCGGATCTGTTTCACTCAGTCGGCTGGGCAAACCTCTCAATTACCGCCATGTGGATGCCAAGCGCCAAGGTTAACTTTCGCACCTTTATTGATTTGCAATCGCTGCTTGATAACCATCCAATGGGCCGGTTTGCTCTGCAAGATGACCTCATGGTATGGGAGTATACGGTTCGAACCCTCGATAGCGTCTACAATCAGCCCAGCCGCGCATACACGACACCGCTAGACATTCCTGCCGTCGTGGTGGTGGGAGACTTGGATACGATTGTCAGACCCAGCTATATCCGCGAACTAATCGACCAAGCTGCGCAGCCCTTTGACTACATAGAGATCGAGAATGCTGGGCACATGTTGCCACTGGAAAATGTCGACCAATGGGTTGAGACTTGCGCCCAGTGGCTCAAGAGCGCGCTGTTGGGTAGCGACACTCAAATGCTCTAGCGGCGAGTCTAAAAACGGGCTATGACTTGGTAAAAGAGAGATCCATCTGTGTCTGGCTATAGTCGAACTCAACGCTAGCATTGGCCTCGGAGTCAATTTGGTAACTATTACCGTCGCTCGAGTGAGTGCTGTCACTTGAAATAGCCTCACTAACTGAGGAGTGGCTCATCGACACTGAGCTATTATCAGCCTCGCCGACCGGCGACATTGCAGCCTGTTGCATCACCCCTACCGGATGCCCTTCAACCTGTCCTGACTCGGCCGCATCCGTTTGAGCATTGCTTGGCAGCGGCACTTTACGCTTATATATGCGATTGAATGCCTTGATCAGGCTATGGCGTGCCACTTTACCATCGGTAATTTTACGGATCAGCGGTTTGGCCAGTGATTGCAATCCCACCACTGAATCGACGCCAATATTGTTGGCAACCTTATCACGCAAGGGCCGCGCCGCTTGCCAACCAAAGTGCGCCGCCATAAACAACCAGGTATAGGCGATGGCGTTACCATTAGGCTTACGCTCAATCCAAATCTCACCAGCGCGTGACATGCCCTCGGGGCTTCCTTGCTCTGCTGCGCGTTCATACCAGTAACTGCTCTGCAGATAATCCGCATCAACACCGATGCCATGTCGGTAGTTATGACCTAATCGGATCATGCCTTGGCTGTCACCTAGACTGGCTGCGACCTTATTCCAGTGCAGCGATTTTTTGTAATTAGGCGATGGATTATCTTTCGACTGATACCATTGACCGAGAAACAACGCCGACTCAATATGCTCGCGCTCGCCCGCAGAAATAATATGCTCAAGTCCCTTATCGACATCCTTGACGACACCTTGACCATAGATCAATGCCAGTCCCGTCTCATATTTGGCGACAAGATTACCACCCACCGCTTGAGCACACTTGCCCCAAAACTTGGCCTTTTCGCGCAACACCAGGTCTTCAATATGCAAATGACTGATCTTAATGATGCCCTGCATACCATAAATGTTATCGAGCTCCGCGGCTTTCTCGTACCAATACAAGGCCGAGCGCGTGTTGCGCCGCTCTGCTTCTTTGGCGAGAAATAAGATGGTCTGCACATGACCCGATTCGGCTTTCTCAAGGCGTTCTTGGTGCTCCTGCTCTCGCGCACGCGCCAAGGCGCGACGATACAGGCGGTCCTGTTCGCGCTTTTCAAACTCCAATCGTTTTTTTCGTATTGATAAAGACAGCAACCACAAAAACACTGATATCAGCGTAATGCCCGCTAACCCTACTGCAGCAGCAATAAAACCCATCGTTTCTCTCAACTCACACCACGCGTCGCCCTTTCCTTAACGACGCCTGATTGCACAACCTTAAGGCTTTACAATCGTTCAATTCTTCCTCACCACACCTTATTGCAATCCAAGACCTAAATCACGTCTTTTCTGCGCCAATTGTCGACTTCTACACAGCAAGTTCAAGTTGAGGAGAACTGAGAATAAAACTGCGTCTTGAGATTACTTAGAAATATCTTTTACAATTCGGCCTTAGACTGACTGAATATCACTAAACAATGATGAACAAAAACTTACTAACTAACGCGGTGACCATCAGCTTGATTGTGTTTGGCTACCTATCCCAGACCCACTGGCTGCTGATTGCTGGCGTATTTGCTTTTTCTGGGGCAATCACCAACTCGCTGGCGATCCATATGTTGTTTGAAAAAGTCCCTGGGCTGTATGGCTCGGGCGTCATTCCTGCGCGATTTGAACAGTTTAAAGCTGCCATCCACGCTATGATGATGGAGCAGTTCTTTACCGATGAGAATATTGATCGCTTCTTAAACGACGAAATGAGTAGCGCCACCGCCATCGACTTGGCGCCGATCATCGAAAAAATTGACTTTAATCCCACCTTTGACAGCTTAGTGACCGTGATTGAACAGTCTTCCTTTGGTGGAATGCTGGCAATGTTTGGCGGCACTGAGGCCTTGCAGCCTTTGAAACAACCGTTTGTCGATCGCATGAAGCAATCGGTGGCAGAGATTGGTCAAAGCGACACCATCAAGGCAGCCATCAAAGAGCAGCTCGAATCAAAAGCGATGCTCGATGACATTAAGACCAACATTGAACGGATTATTAGCCAGCGCTTGGATGAATTAACCCCTCAGTTGGTCAAAGAGTTAGTACAACGGATGATCAAAGAGCACCTGGGTTGGCTTGTTGTCTGGGGCGGCGTGTTCGGCGCTTTGATTGGCTTACTGTCTGCGACATTTATCTAACCAAACAGCAAATCCTGGGGCTAAAAACCAAAAAAAGCGATGCTATCCATAGCATCGCTTTTTTTGAGACTCACCAGCGCAATTAAGCGTGTGACAGGCCGTTGGCACTGGTCGTGGTCGCACTGGAGACCAGCGCGGGATTAAACTCGTTGTTACACACTCGACAAGAGGACACTTGTTCCATTTTCATATAATGGTCACCAGTGAACACCGCCTGCACGAAACGAGCACAAAGAGCAATTTTGCTCAAATCCTGTTCCGAACTTCGCATCACCACTTTATGAGCGGTCATTTTACGACAACAGGTGCAGTAGGCATTTGGCATGGTTTTCATCCTCAAAACAATGTCGGGTTAGTAATATCTCATGGACATTATTTTGCTTAATAAAGTTCCACTCAATAACTCAAGATTTGTCATTTCGTGATACACATTCAGAAAATAATCCGGAAATCTCATTTTAATCGACTAACAGTTAGAGCTTAATCGATATCACGTAAGAGTTTGGTAAATTTTGCGTGCTGCGAGAGTACGGTTTCACTTGGCTTCGATGTTAACAAACTCACAAAAACAATCGCTATAGCGGCAAATAGCATTCCCGGCACGATTTCATACAGGTCAAACCAACCGCCTGATAGCTGTTTCCAGATCACAACCGTTGCCCCACCAACCACAATACCAGCCAAAGCACCTTGACGGTTCATTCGTGACCAATACAAGCTGAGGATCATGACCGGACCGAACGCAGCGCCGAAGCCAGCCCATGCGTAAGAAACCAACCCGAGAACCGTGCTGTCTGGTGTCAGTGCCAACAGTAGGGCACATACAGAGATCCCGACCACTGCAGCACGACCAATCATCACGATCTGCTCTGAGCTTGCCGACGGATTAATCCACTGCTTATAGATGTCCTCTGCCATCGCCGATGATGAAACCAACAACTGCGAGTCTGCAGTACTCATGATCGCCGCCAGAATCGCTGCCAGCAAAATCCCAGCGATAACCGGATGGAAAATAGCGTTCACAAGCAGCATGAACACTTTCTCACTGTCATCAAGCGTAACGCCACTGTTGTTGGTGACATAAACCAAGCCAACAAAGCCCACCAGCAGTGCTCCGGCCATTGAGATACCTGTCCAAATCACCGCAATGCGGCGTGCTGTGGTTAGGTCTTTGTTACTGCGCGTTGCCTTGAAGCGCGCCAAAATATGTGGCTGGCCAAAATAACCCAAACCCCATGCTGCCAGCGATACGATCGCAATCATCGATAGTGGCGATCCGTCAACACCATGCCACAACGTCAGCAGCTCAGGATTGATAGAATTTAACTCAGAGCCAAGCTGACCAAGTCCACCATCAAGCGCAACAACCGGCACGATCATCAAAGCAGCCGCCATCAACAGCCCCTGGATCAAGTCTGTCCATGACACCGCTAGAAAACCACCAAACAAGGTATAGGACACGACACAAACGGTACCGATGACCACAGCCCAGGTGTAATCAAGGCCAAATACCGTCTCAAACAGCTTACCGCCAGCAACCAGACCAGAACTGGTGTAGAAAAGGAAGAACAACAAAATAAAGAACGCTGATATGGTCTGGATCATCTTGCTATTATCAAGAAAACGTCGCGATAGGTATTCTGGAATCGTGAGTGAATCAGTCGCAATGCTATAGGTGCGTAGTCGTTTGGCGCAGATCAGCCAGTTCGCCCAGGTACCGATTAATAAGCCGCCCGCAAGCCAAGTCGCCTCTAATCCCGCCGCATAAGCATAGCCTGGCAAGCCAAGTAGCAGCCAGCCACTCATATCTGATGCACCTGCCGAAAGCGCTGCAGGCCAGGGCCCAAGTGAGCGTCCGCCCAGAAAATAATCGGTTGAGTTTTTAGTGCGCATGTACGCCACTGCACCAATGCCCAACATAACAACGAGGTACGCCACAAACGTCGTGGTTACCGCCCAACTTCCTACCATTTGTCTCTCCTTGTGATGCATAACCCCGCCCACTGCAACTATGTAATGCTATGATGCAGTGTTCGTAGGCACACAATCCTTGTGATGAAATAATGCTGTGATCAGTGTGGCGGCTTTCCTAGCTCCAACAAGGTCGCATTACCGCCCACAGCTGTAATATTGATCGTTCTTGTACGCTCTGTACAAAATCTCAACAGCAACATCATATCGTGTGCCTGCGGTAATTGCACCATATCAGTTTCAGTAACTAACGGAATTATATATCCTTTTTTCTGTGCTAGGCGGCGATTAAGCTCAATGGCCATCGCCTCACTGCCAACAAAACCCACCACTCGGATTGCCTGCTTGACGATATCGGCGTAGCTTTCTAAGCGGCAGCACTGAACCAGCGTGGTCGGTTGAGCGGTGCTTTGCCACGCTTGCTCAACCGAGTGGACAAACGCCTGATCCTGACTGCACAGCACGACGCTATTGCCTGCCATTAGCGCCATGATCAGCTGTACTGCGATGGCGGTTCGTCCAGAGATGCCCTCTTGTTGCTGCACCAGCAGGGTCACGCCACGCGGCGCTAAGTAAAGCTCATTGGTTTCACCAGTTGGGCCATCAAGCGAGGTACTCCCTTTTAGCAACTCAAGGCCTTGAGCTAACTGCCTAGCCGTTATAGCGGCCAGCGCAGGCTCTTGATTGGCAAGCTCTGCCTGAAAGGTAAGTAAAGACTCACTGCGCTGTGTTACCTCGACAAAGCGCCAATACGCATACGCGCGCTCAGCCTGTTCAAATAACCTAGTCTGCGGATTCATTACTGCGCCTCCGTGGCAATCAAACGCGTAAAGCGATACAGATAGTGTGGCCCACCGGCCTTGGGACCAGTCCCGGACAACCCTTGGCCTCCAAATGGCTGCACCCCAACCACAGCCCCAACCTGGTCGCGATTGATATAGCAGTTGCCCACCTGCGCATGCTGCTCAATCCAGCGATAGGTGCGCTCGTTGCGACTGTGGATCCCCATAGTCAGGCCATACCCGGTTGCGTTGATCTGCTCCACCACTTTGCCAAGCTCATCTGCGCGATAACGCACGATATGTAAAATCGGGCCAAACTGCTCTTTGGTGAGACAAGAGATATCGTCAATCTCAAACACACAAGGGGCCACAAAGTCGCCTACCTCGCAAGCATGATCAAGGCGCACCTGCTCAACGAGGGTTTGAGTTTGGCGCAGCGTATCGATATGTTGCTCAAGTGAGCGCTTGGCCGCTTGATCGATGACAGGCCCAACGTCGCTGCTGTGCAGATAAGGCAGCCCCACCTTCAGCTCACGCATGGCGCCGCGGATAAGGGAAATAATCCGATCAGCGACCTCCTCTTGCACAAACAACACGCGCAGCGCAGAACAGCGCTGACCTGCCGAGGCAAAGGCAGAGCGAATCACATCACGCACCACCTGCTCAGGCAGCGCAGTGCTGTCTACAATCATTGCATTTTGCCCACCCGTTTCGGCAATAAAGGGAACGGGTAGGGTGTCACGTGAAGCTAATGAGCGACTGATCGCCTGTGCTGTTACGGTTGAGCCAGTAAACGCGACACCGGCAATGTCTGGGTGTTGGGTCAGATAGCCGCCTAACTCCTCTCCTTGTCCAGGAAGCAGTTGAATCACATCGCCGGGGAAGCCACTTTCATGCATCAGCTCCACCGCACGTGCCGCGATCAAACTTGTCTGCTCTGCTGGCTTGGCTATCACTGAGTTGCCCGCCATGAGCGCTGCACAGATTTGACCGGTGAAAATCGCTAGCGGAAAATTCCACGGACTGATGCAGACAAACACACCACACCCAATGCGCTGCCACTGCTGCGGCTCACCGCGATGGTTCAACTGGTGATATGGCTCAAACAGCGAGGCAAAGTCGGCGTAATAGCGACAAAAGTCCACCGCCTCGCGTACCTCGTCGATACTGTCATGCAGGGTCTTGCCTGCTTCGTGATGGCACATCGCCACCAGCTCAGCAAGGTTATCCTCTAGTGCGTTAGCAAAACGCAGTAAGCACTGGCGCCGCTCAGTGGCTGGCCACTCAGACCAACGGCGATAACCACGCTTGGCGACCTCAATCGCTGTGGACGCATGATCAAGGTGAGTGAAACTCACTTCACCCACCTGTTTACGCCGATCGTAAGGCGTATAGACGGAGTGTGAGGCTTCCTTGATCATGCTTTCGACATATTGACCATTGATCCGGGGGCCAGCCTGCCATTGGTGCTGATGAAAGGACATCACCTCACGCTCAAATGGTGAGCGCTCACTCTCAATATCGATATTGATGCCGCGTGAGTTATCACGTGAGTCAAACACGCTTGGCGGCAAAGGGATATGGTGATTAGCGAGCGTCGGCTGCGCCAGGAGCGTATCAACCGGATGCTGAGTCAGCGCCTCTATGGGACAGCGGCTATCCACCAAGCGATGGACAAACGAGCTATTGGCGCCGTTCTCTAGCAAACGACGAACTAGGTACGGCAGCAAGTCTTTATGACTGCCGACCGGCGCGTAGATCCGCACTGGCTGGTGGCAGCGCGCCATCAAGTGCTGATACAGCGCCTCCCCCATACCATGCAAGCGCTGGAACTCATAGTCGCGATGGGTGGCCATACTGGCTATCGCTGTAACCGTGTGTGCGTTATGGCTCGCAAATTGTGGGTAAAGATGGCCACGGACGGGCTCACTCAACAGAAACCTTGCGCATGCGAGATACGACACATCGGTGGCCTCTTTGCGGGTAAAGACGGGGTAAGCCTGATAACCCGCTTGCTGCGACCATTTGATCTCACTATCCCAATAAGCCCCTTTGACCAAGCGCAGTGGAATAGCGTCGCCCTGCAATTGCGCCAAGCGATTAAGCCAAACCAATACCGCGAGCGCCCGCTTGGAGTAGGCTTGCACCACTAAGCCAAACTTACCCCAGCCTCTCACGCTAGGCGACTGATAAAGCTTGGCAAACAGAGCCAATGACAGCTCGAGCCGATCCGCCTCTTCAGCATCAATGGTGATGGGCACATCAAGGGCGACAGCCCGTTGCAGCAGCTTTTCGACCGAGATATACAGTTCACTCATCACTCGCTCTCGCTGCGCCTCTTCATAGCGTGGATGCAGGGCAGAGAGCTTAATCGACACCGACGGGAGTGGGCAGTTGGGCTCTGCGTTTGCCTGCCCGACCGCCTCAATGGCGCGTAGATAATCCTCAAAGTACTTGTTGGCGTCCTCTTGGGTCAATGCGGCTTCGCCCAGCATATCGTAAGAGTGGGTATAGCCCTGCTTTTGCATGGCGGCGGCATTGGTTTGTGCCTCATCAATACTGCGACCAAGTACAAACTGGTGCCCCATCACCTTCATCGCTTGATGCATCGCCTGGCGGATCACTGGCTCGGACAAGGTATTAACCAAACGATTGAGCGCACCCACCGCGCTCTGTTTGTCACTCTCAGCCAGACCAATAACTTTTCCTGTCAGCATCAAGCCCCAAGTGGACGCATTAACAAACACTGAGTCAGAGCTGTTGAGATGTGAGCGCCAATCCGCCACGCTCAGTTTATCCTTGATCAGTTTATCCGCGGTGGCGCTATCGGGAATGCGCATCAGTGCCTCGGCAAGGCACATGAGTAAAATCCCCTCTTGGGTATCTAGGCTGTATTCCAGTAGCAATGCATCAATCATCTGCACTGACTGTTTGTCTTGACGAATCGATGCGATAAGCGAATGCGTATCGGCTTGAATCTGGCCTTTTTCTGCCTCGCTGGGCGTAGCGAGTGGGATAAGCTCTTGTAACCACTGGCTTTCATCCACCATATACAGAGGGGATATTTGCGCCCACAGCACATCAAGCGGCTGCTCGAGAAACTCGCGATTCAGTACCTGTTTTGCATTGAACATGACTTCCCTCTAGATAACAGGGGCGAGGGGCGGGGGCGTTTCACTTCGGGGACACTGCGTTTCGAGGATGGGTGCGCCTCGAAGGGCTTTGCCCTTCCTTGCCGTGTGTTGATTGCATGATCAATCTTTCTGATCTTTAACTCTTTATGATTAGCAGCCTTTAATACGCAAGGCAAAAACAAAGCCCATTTTTGTCGAGTTGATGACTGTGGCTCGGAACAATGATCATGGCAGCTTATCGTTGCGGATAAACCTGCATACTTAGCCTACACAACTGAGGTTTCGCTAACTGGGCACAACAATTAAAATGAGGTAGTTTCAACCGCTAACAGCCATCAACCCCACAGTTTTAGGCGCTTCGAGAAGAGATGCGATGTGCAGAGATCAATCAATGATCAAGGAAGAAAGTGTGATCAAAACCACTCGGAACGATGATCAAGAGCAGATAACTTACGGCTAATGCTTAACCAACTTTTCTTTAGGTTCGAGGTGCGGGGACGGGCAGAGCCCTTCGGGGTTCGAGGAGTCCTGAACAAGTGATTAGTTAGTCGCCTCATTACGAAATGTGTATCGTTCCGTACCTGATGGACGAAGATAAAGGAAGCACAGGAGATACAAAGTGCTTAACACACTTATTAAACCCCTCGCTACTCGGAGCGAAGCGAAACCCGCTACCCGCCCCCAAAATAAGTGCGAGGGGCTCAACACACACGCTAGACCCCTCGCCACTCGGAGCGGAGCGAGACCCGCTCCTCGCCCCTACATAAATGCTAAAGCATTTATGGTGCTAGACGCTCAATCTGCCACTGCTGAGTGTCTTTGGTGTAAAGGAAGCGGTCGTGAAGTCGGTTCTCTCCGCCTTGCCAGAACTCGATGGTCTCGGGTCTGATGCGGTAGCCGCCCCAAAATTTTGGTGCGGGTACTTCGCCCTGCTCGAACTGCTTCTTCAATTCAAGGTATTTGGCCTCAAGCACACCACGCGCTGAGATGCGGCTGCTCTGCTTACTGGCGATCGCTGCAAGCTGGCTCTCTTTCGGTCGCGATAAGAAATATTTCATGTTATCCACTGCGCTGAGTTTTTCAGCCACCCCAGTCACATGGACTTGACGCTCTAGTGGGTGCCATGGAAAGTGCAGGCTAACGCGATGATTGTGCTCTATCTGCTGCGCTTTACGACTGCCCAAGTTGGTGTAAAACACAAACCCATCTTGAGTCAGGTTTTTCAGCAATACGATGCGCTGAAACGGCTGCCCCCGCTCATCGACAGTCGCAACGGTCATCGCAGTAGGATCGGTTAATCCCGCATCGATCGCTTGTTGAAGCCAGAAGTTGAATTGATCAATTGGATCATCGTTTAAATCTTTGCGTCGTAGGCCATCACGGCTGTACTCACGACGAATGCCCGCTAAGTCCATGTGCTCTCTCTTATTTCGGTTTTGCTAGATTGTGCTTGGATACTCCACATACTGCAAGTTGTTATGCCCAAGTCGCCTCAAGATGTCGCTTTAGTCCACTCGGATATACGACTTGGAAAGCAACAAAGTTTGTCCTTAACTACTAGTAACCTACGTGCGCGTTATTTACATACCATCAAAGCGTTAACCTCGCCTGAGCGCTGTGCTCTGGCATCAAGGATAGATCAAGGACTGGACAGCAATGAGCAAAGATCGCTTCGACAAGCTCTCAGATAAAGAACTCGACTATGTCGACGACCAAACCGCGGCATTGCTACTCAACACGCCAAACAGTGCACGAGTGTTGCTTTGGGTGGTGGTGATATTCTTTATTGCCGCCGGTGCTTGGGCCGCTTGGGCGGAGATCGATCAGGTCACCGCTGGAGAAGGCAAGGTTGTCCCCTCCTCGCAGATCCAAGTGGTGTCCAATTTAGAGGGAGGGCTAGTTAAAGAGATCCTTGTTACTGAGGGTCAACAGGTCGAGCAAGGGCAGCAGCTATTGCTCTTGGATGACACGCGTTTTCGCTCCGACTTTCGCGAGCGCGAGAAGCAGGTACTCAACCTCAGCGCCACGGTAGAGCAACTCAGGGCCTCTATCGATAGTATCGAAATCAGTGGCGACTTCACCGAGGACAACTGGCGAGATAACGTTAAGATTGCCACTAATAAGCTGGTCTACTCTGACCAACTGCTTGAGAAAGAGCCGACCCTGGTCTCGCGCCAGCGCGCTGAATATATCCAAGGACTCAATGAGCTACGCAGTCAACTGTCTCTGATTGACCAACAAGTCCAACAAAAACAGCAAGAAATGGTTGAGGCGCAAGCACGCACCACTAACTTGAGACAAAGTTATAACTTTGCCCAAAAAGAGCTCGATATCACCAAGCCGCTTGCCGATGAAGGCGTGGTGCCGCGGGTTGAGCTTCTCAAGCTGCAACGACAAGTCAATGATACGCGTCGCGATCTCACCTCAACCGAGCTGAAAATCCCGGCCCTACGCTCAGAAGCGCGCGAGGCCATGCTCAGCCGAATTGATGCCGCGCAGAAGTTCATCATTGAGCACCAAGAGGCATTGAATGAAGCGCAAGATCGCTTGTCAGCCATGACTGAATCAACCATAGGACTGGAAGACAGAGTCAATCGCACCACAGTCATCTCCCCCGTGACGGGGACGGTCAAGACCCTCAATGTCAACACCGTGGGTGGTGTCATTCAACCGGGTATGGACATTGTGGAGATCGTGCCAAGTGAAGATACCTTATTGGTTGAGGCCAAGATTGCCCCGCAAGACATCGCCTTTTTACGCCCAGACTTAAACGCCATCGTTAAGTTCAGTGCGTATGACTTCACCAAATATGGTGGTCTGAGTGGCAAACTTGAGCACATCAGCGCTGACACGACTCAAGATGAAGAGGGCAACAGTTTCTATCTGGTTCGGGTACGCACGGAACAGACCAGCCTGGGTGGCGATCAATCACTGCCAATCATTCCCGGTATGACGGCGAGCGTGGATATTATCACTGGCAAGCGCACCGTACTGAACTATCTGTTGAGACCCTTGTTCAGTGCGCAGCAAAACGCATTACGAGAATAAGCATGTGTTCCAGCTACGATTGCTAACCTGTCAGTGCAAGGCAGCGAAATGGCTGCTGCTAAGCCTCGCGCTGACAACGCCAACAGGGTTAAGTGCCTTTAGCCGAGTAGAGCAGCAATGGGTCGAGATGGTCAGTGAGTTTTACGGCCCGAGGGCGGGACAAAGAGTCACGAGCTGGCGCGGCCTGATGGCCGACCTTAATGATGAGCCAGCGATGGTGCAATTGAGTGAAATTAACGATTTCTTTAACCAAATTAACTTTATCGATGATTTCAAGCTGTGGGGAAAAAAGGATTACTGGGCCACACCACTGGAGTTCCTCGGCTCCAATGCCGGAGATTGCGAAGATTTCACCATTGCTAAGTATTACTCACTGCGTGAGTTGGGGATAGAGGAAAACAAGCTACGCCTTATCTATGTAAAGGCGATCGAACTGGACCAATTTCATATGGTGCTGGCCTATTACTCGACCCCAAGCGCGGAGCCTTTGATACTCGATAACCTCGACCCTGTGGTGCGTAGGGCTTCGACACGCGAAGATTTGCAGCCGATTTTTAGCTTCAATGCGAAGAATCTATGGTTAATCAAGGCACAAAAAAGCCGCATGGCAGGCGATGCCTCACGCTTGAACCTGTGGAACGATTTACAAGCCCGTCAAAAGGCAGACAGTTTGAACAGACCAATAATTGACGTTGATGAGTAGGGATTATGACACTTTATAAACAGTTGGTAGCCGGGATGATTGCCGTGTTCGTGTTGCTCTTGGTATCGGTTGCGATCATTGAGCTTAAGACAACGCGCAACAACCTTGAGCAGCAGCAACGCTCCGAGGTACGTAACACCATCAATACCGTTGGCTTGGCACTGGCTCCATACCTAGAGAACGAGGACAATGTTGCCGTGGAATCGGTGCTCAACGCGCTGTTTGATGGGGGCACCTACTCACGGGTACGACTTGAGTTTCTGCAAAGCGACAACGAGATCCTACGCTCGTTCCCCGTTCATCCCAGCCAGGTGCCCAACTGGTTCCTTAATCTTGGTATTTTTGACCAGATCAGCGAGCAGCGGGTGATCACCAGTGGTTGGCTACAGCTGGCACAGGTAGAGATCGTCAGTCACCCTGGCGAGGCCTATCTGCAACTTTGGCATGCGCTCAAGCGCATTATGCTAGCGTTCGGGGTTATTTTTCTGTTAGGTCTTATCAGCATCACCTTGGTGCTCAAGCGAGCCCTCAATCCACTCAAAATGATCGTCGGCAAGATGGAGCAAATCGCCAACAATCAATTTGGCGACCCTCTGCCAGAGCCCGCCACCAAAGACCTGCAGTTTGTGGTCAGTGGGATCAATAAAATGTCTGCGCAGGTTGAAGAGGCCTTCAAATCACAGGTGATGGAGGCGCAGCGTTTGCGTGAGCAGGCGTATATCGACCCAGTGTCACATCTGGGTAACCGCACTCTCTTTATCGGCCAGCTCAAAAGCTGGCTTGAAGAGGGAGGGCTTGGCGGCGTTGCCATCCTCAAGGCACGTTTTATAAAGCAGATCTACGACACAAAGGGCTACGAGCAAGGGGATGCGATGGTCAATCGAGTCGCCAAGCAGTTGGTGAACTCGATTCATCTGCCTGACGTGACCATCGCCAGGATCTCAACCAATGAGATAGGCTTTATCCTCCCAGCGGCGAGTGAAGAAGAGCTGCACCAGCTGGCGAATGACATCATTAATTATGTGCAGAGTGTCAATCCCGACCCTACGGCTACGGCATCGCTGCCCCTTTCACTGGGGGTGGTTTATAACCAGCACCCACAAAGCAGCAGCGCCATTATGTCACTACTCGACAATGCGCTGGCCAATGCCACCAGCAACCCCGAGCAGCCCTATCACTTTATCACCAGTGAGCATGCCGAGTCGGTGATGGGTAAGCAGCAGTGGAAAGCCTTGGTGGAAGAAGCGATTCACAATGATTGGTTTGAGTTTCGTTATCAGGCCGCCAACAGCAACTGGGGCAAAACCTACCATCGCGAGGTATTCACCGCGATCGTGGTGGGCGACAAGCGCTATAGCGCCAACCAATTCCTGTTTGCTCTCGAGCAACTGCGCGCCAGCCATGAGCTTGACCAATATGTGATTGATAAGGTAATCGACAGACTCGAGCTTGAAGCACTGGAAGAGCCAATTGCCATCAATATCTCGCCCACCAGTATTGAAGAGCCGAGCTTTATTCGCTGGATCACCTATAAGCTTGGCAAGCACAAGCGTATCGCTCAGCTGCTGCATTTTGAGCTGCCAGAGCGCAGCTTCGTCGAAAGCCCACACTATGCCGCTTTGTTCTGTAATGCGGTGCGCAGCTATGGCGCTTGTTTTGGTGTCGATAACTATGGGCGCAACTTCCAAGCACTCGAATATCTGCGCGAGTTTGCACCGTCATACGTCAAGATTGACTACCTATTTACCCACCAACTCGATGACGAGCAACAGAAATACACCCTGACGTCGATATCACGTACTGCGCATAACCTTGGGATCACCACTATCGCTTCAAGGGTTGAAACCCAACAACAACTGGAGATGTTATCAGAGCACTTTATCGATGCCTTCCAGGGCTTTATCGTCGACAGCTCGGAATAATTTGAGTACCCCAGTGATTGAAGCAAACAGCTACTTAAGCAACGAATAATGAAAACAACGAACAATTTAAGCAAAACGCTATCTTGAGCAAAATAAAAGGCAACGCAACTATGCAAGACCCATTACTTAACTCGCTCATCTACATCAGTCGCTACTACGGTTTAGCGAATTCACCCGAAGCCCTAATCAATGGCCTGCCGCTTGCTGACGGCAGTCTTACCCCATTTCTTTTTCCCCGCGCGGCGGAGCGAGCAGGACTGGTGGCGCGCGAAAATCGCAGCGAGCTTGAGCAGATCTCCCAATTGGTACTGCCGGTAGTTTTGATGCTCAAAGGCGGTGATGCCTGCGTACTCAACGCCATTCACAGCGAAAAGCAAGAAGCAGAGATTGTAAACGTTGAATCTGGACTGGCACCGATCTCTATCCCACTCGAAGATTTACAGCTGCAATATATTGGTCGTTACTTCCTGGTCAAGAAACAGTTTCGCTATGACGAGCGCTCACCCGAGGTGTTGAAAACCAGAGATGGACACTGGTTCTGGGGCACGTTGTGGCAGTCGAAGCGCATCTATCGTGATGTGTTGATCGCTTCGGTGCTGATAAACCTGTTTGCCATCGCGGCCCCCATGTTCACGCGCATTGTGTATGACAAAGTGGTGCCCAATTTAGCATTTGAGACGCTTTGGGTGCTCGCCAGCGGGGTCTTTATCATCTTTGGCTTTGATCTGTTCCTTAAGCTACTTCGAAGCTATTTCATTGACGTTGCGGGCAAAAAGTCCGATATCCTGATCTCATCCAAGCTATTTAGTAAGGTGCTGGGGATCCGCATGGAGTCCAAACCCGCCTCGGTTGGTGCCTTTGCTCGCCATTTACAAGAGTTTGAGTCGATCCGTGAATTTTTCACCTCCGCCACCATCTCTTCGCTGATTGATCTGCCGTTTGCGATCTTATTCCTCACCTTGATCTGGCTTATGGCTGGCGATCTCGTCTATGTGCCACTGGCCGGCGTGATCATCTTGATCCTGTACTCTTTGTTGATCCAAGGGCCCCTCAAGCGCGCGATCGAGGAGGGATCGCGCCTGTCCTCACAAAAATACGCCAACTTGATCGAGAGTCTGTCAGGCCTTGAGACGCTAAAATTGTTTGGCGCGCAAAGTCAGTATCAGTATCGCTGGGAGGAGGCCGTGGCGCACATGGCCAACTGGAACATCAAGAGCCGACGGATCACCGATGGGATCCAAAACGCCGCGGGTTTTGTCCAGCAAGCCTGTAGTGTCGGGATGATCATTGTTGGTGTGTACCTGATCGCGCGCGGCGATCTCACCATGGGTGGGCTGATTGCCGCGACCATGCTCAGTGGCCGAGCCATTGGGCCTTTAGTCCAGCTGTCTCTGCTCTCCACCCGCTACAACCAAGCCAAATCTTCTCTAGCCATTATTGAGCAGGTGATGGCGATGCCGGACGAGCAAGAAGAGGGCAAGCGCTACATCCACCGCCCTATTGTCCAAGGCAAGATTGAACTCGATAAAGTCACCTTCCATTATCCAGAGGCTCAGGTCGCCTCAATCCGCGACGTTAGCCTCTCGATTGAGCCCGGTGAAAAAGTGGCGATCATTGGCCGAATTGGCTCGGGCAAGACCACGCTTGAGCGCCTGATCATGGGCCTATATCAGCCGATAGAGGGCAGCGTGCGCATCGATGATACCGATATCGAGCAGTTGCATCATATTGATATCCGCCGCAACATCGGCTGCGTGCCACAAGACAGTCAACTGTTTTACGGCAGTATCCGCGACAACATCACTCTAGGTCGACCACTATCGGATGACAGAGACGTACTGGATGCAGCGAATCGCGCTGGCGTCACTCAGTTTACCCAACAAGACCCTGCCGGGCTTGAGCGCCAGGTGGGTGAAGGGGGTGCACTGCTTTCAGGTGGACAACGTCAAGCAGTGAGTATCGCACGCGCTCTACTGGGTAGACCGCCGGTGCTGCTGCTCGATGAGCCCACCAGCGCGATGGATAATCGCTCCGAAATGCAGATCAAGCACCAGCTCTCCCAGCTCAAGTCGCATGAGACGCTGATACTCATCACGCATAAAATGTCGATGCTGGATGTGGTTGATCGGGTGATTGTGATGGAGAAAGGCGCGATTATCGCCGATGGGCCTAAATCGGAGGTGCTCAATGACCTTAAAAATGGGCGAGTGAGGGCGGTAAACTGAACGAGTCAGCCATTTGGCTGACTCGTGAGATAATCAGTTGCTCACAACATACGGCTGATGGTCAGCAGGTAAGTAGTCTTTCCACCAAGCCACTGACTGCTCTGGGTGTTTGATGCTCACTGGCTCACCAAACATCGGCAGCAACACCTGAGTGTCGTGCTCAACGCCGAGTGCTTCCATCGCTTCAAACGGTTCCCACCATGCATGGCGCCCTAAATCAAAGGTGCCATTGTGGATCGGTACTAGAACCTGTGCTTGTAGGTCTAGGTGCGCTTGCATTGCATCCTCTGGTAATAGATGGATATCGCGCCACAACTCGTTGTAAGCACCAACCTCCAACAGGGCAAGGTCAAAGCCACCGAAATGCTCACCGATCTCAGCAAAACCGGAGAAATAGCCACTGTCGCCAGAGAAGAACACTCGAGTTTGCTCCGTCTCAAGCACATAGCTTGCCCATAGTGACTCATCACGGTCGAGCAGACCACGGTTGCTGTAGTGCTGTGCTGGGGTAGCACTGATGGTCAGGCCCGCAAGCTCAACCCCTTGCCACCAATCCAACTCAATAATCTTCTCGCGCGGTACGCCCCAACGCTCAAGCAGGACGCCCAGTTTGAGCGGCACGATAAAATGTTCACTCTTATCAACAAGCTGACGGATACTGTGCTTATCCAAATGATCATAGTGGTTGTGCGAAATCACCACGGCCTTAAGCTGCGGCAGTTGGTCTATCGTGACAGCGCTAGGGTCAAAACGCTTTGGCCCAATCCATTGCAAAGGCGAGGCGCGATCGACAAATACCGGGTCTGTGATCACCCAATCCTGCCCAAGCTCCATCAATACTGTTGAGTGACCCAAGCGATACAGACGATCGACCCCTTGTGCTTCCAATTCACCCTCTGGGATCGCTCGGCTTGGCAAAGAATGGTCTGGTGTCGAGGCTTCGTGGCGCGCCGATGTCATTGCTTCGCGCATTTTGCCAATACTCATATCCCAAACCAGTTCCGTGTTATGGAATTTACCATCACGGTATTCGGCGCCCGGTTTACCATGCTGAATTAAACTATGTTGATGCTCAAGCTCTATCTCTTGGCGACCACATGCCAGTAGTGACATGGCCGCCAAACCTACCAGCGTGATTCGAGGAAGGGTCAATTTCATGATTACTCTCTAACGTTTGGGAAAATCACGCTTAGCGCCAGGTGATCTCTGTTGAGTTGGCAAAGCGTACCCGTTTACCATGATGGTTCATCACCATAAGTAAACTAATCGGTGTACTATAAGCATGCACTAGAGAAAAGTAAACTAGTTAGTGTAATTTAATATTTGCGCCAAACAGAGGGCTGGGTGATACTCGCGGTGTGACTGATGTTGCGACCAGCCACATCGCGAGTATGTAAAACGCTACAAGAGACCGGCAACCGTCTGAACAGGCTGACCATCAACCCCTTGTGTCAACCAAACGGCAACCGCATCAGCCCTAGCATCGACTAACACATTATCAAAATGCCATTGCTGCTCTCCTGAGGCTTGGAGTTTCTCCAGCACCACGAAATCATGCTCCAGATTCCGACCTCGGTTTTCACCGGCTTTGACCTTCGTCGATTCGTCCATCGCCAGCAGCACCAAGTGGGCGGTGTAGCGACCCGACTGCTCAAAGCGCACAGAAAAGCCATCCTCTTGCCGGACCAGAGTCAGAGCACCGGCGTCTTCAACCACTTTTTCAGGTAGGTTATGGCGATAGAAAAAACCGCGCCACTCTTGCCCATCCACCACAAAGCCTGGCGTATAGACGGAGCTAAGCGCGCCATAAGAGTAATATAGGCGCTGCCGTTGACTGTATGCGGGGTTGGCATACTCATCTTTCCAGCCCAAGCGGTCCCAGTAATCAACGTGAAAAGCCATTGGGATCACTTCCTGCCACAAGCGAGGCTGTGACTGTAACTGGCTTAAAAATTGATCGGCTGGTGGACAGCTTGAACAGCCCTCGGAGGTAAACAGCTCCACCAGTTGTGCTGGCTTGCCTTGGTGTGTCCAGGTCTGCTGTTCGGCATTGGCGGTGGTTGCCATTAGCAATACGCCCAAACAGCTCATCAGTGGCATAGAATGCGTCATACCCTCTCCTTTGAGACGTGAGTTTTAGACACAGACCTGCAAGTAATTGAGTTTCTTTCATCTCAACCCGGCTTTAAGTTATGCTCCCCGCTAGGCGAAGAAAAAGCCAAACTTGCCAAGGCGATGGCGAAACTGGGCAAAGTTGATTAGAATCAGCGCTAACTCATCAAGGGATAGTACCACTATGATCACACTGTCAAACAATGTCACCATCGCTGAATGGGAAGTCGAGCTCTCGGCTATCCGTGCTATGGGCAGTGGTGGTCAAAACGTCAATAAGGTTTCAAGCGCCATTCACCTGCGCTTTGATATCCACCGCTCGGCACTGCCTAGTGTGTACAAAGAGCGTTTATTAGCGCTCTCTGACTCACGCATTACCAAAGAGGGTGTGATTGTGATCAAGGCGCAACAGTATCGCACCCAAGAGCAGAACCGCGAGGATGCGCTCAATCGCCTTAAAGAGCTAATCCTAGCCGCGATGGTGGTGCAGAAAAAACGCCGCCCGACCAAGCCTACTCGCAGCTCGCAACGTAAACGCCTAGACAACAAAAAGCGCGCTGGTGCCACCAAGTCTCTGCGTGGCAAGGTCAGCTACTAGCTCTATATGATGGCAACTATAGCCATCTCCCATTCCCGATAGAACATCAGACTCGAACGAAAAATCAAACTGCGCAGAAAATAGTCATGGCCTTGTGACCCCAAAATCGAGTATATTGCCGCGTTTTTTATTATTTTTAGTGCTTCGAGTAGAAATTGATGTCAAAAGGTCAAAATCTCGATAAACGAATGTCCATCGTCGCACTGGCATGGCCGATTCTTATCGAAATTCTATTACGTACTGCGCTAGGGACCAGCGATGTATTTATGCTGAGTGGCTACTCAGACCAAGCGGTATCCGCCGTTGGTGTGATCACTCAGATAACGTTTTTCTTAATTATTGTCTCCACTTTTGTCAGCAGCGGCACAGGGATCTTGATTGCCCGCTACAATGGTGAGGGGAGACACAGCGACTCTACCCATGTTGGGGTGGCAAGTATCTGGCTATCGTTCGCGATTGGTGCACTGCTGAGTGTGTTGGCGATGATGGTTGCGGTGTACTTTATCCCACTGTACGGTCTTGAGGCCCAAGTCGAGCAGTATGCCAAAGACTACCTTCTGATCAGTGGCGCGATGACCTTTAATGTCACCGTCGGTATTGTTCTGACCACGATTCTGCGCAGTCATGGCTACTCACGGGCACCTATGGTCGTCAACCTGATCAGCGGCGTGTTAAACGTAGCAGGTAACTATATTGCGCTTTATCAACCCTTTGGCTTGCCGGTGTATGGCGTGCAAGGTGTAGCTATCGCCACGGTGACCAGTCAGGTGATTGGCACCTTGATGCTGGTTTGGATCACCAAGCGCAGCCCAATCGCCCTGCCGCTCAATCAAGGCAAGCAGGTTCCCAAACCGATCTACAAGAGTATCCTTAAGATTGGCGGCATGAATGGTGGTGAGGTCCTTTCCTACAATCTCGCGCAAATCTGTATCGTCTACTTTGTGGTACAAATGGGCACCGCCTCACTGGCAGCCTTTACCTACGCGCAAAATATCGCACGCTTCTCGTTTGCGTTCGCTCTGGCGGTAGGTCAAGCCTCACAAATTCAGGCCGGTTACTACATTGGCCGAGGCTGGGTCGAGTCTATCTACAAGCGTGTGCACCGCTATTTCTTGATCGGTTTTGTAGTTTCTACCGTGATGACGGTGATCTTTTACCTCAATCGCGACCTCATCCTGCCTATCTTTACTGACCAAGAAGAGATCTTACTTCTTGCCTCATCACTGCTTTTGGGCTCTATCGTGCTTGAGGCTGGACGGGTGTTTAACCTTATCTATATCTCAGCACTCAAAGGGGCGGGCGATGTTAAATTCCCGGTTCAAATGGGCGTACTGAGCATGTGGGGGCTAAGTGTCACCATGAGCTATATTCTCGGTATCCACTGGGGCTACGGCGTCATCGGCGCCTGGATGGCCACCGCGCTGGATGAATGGGTACGCGGCATCATCATGGCCTACCGCTGGCGCTCACGCTGCTGGGTCAACGCTAAGGTTTAAGACAAGGGGCGAGGACGTTTTACTGCGAGTACACTTCGTTTCGAGTATCGAGTGTACCCCAAGAAGCTAAAACTCCATGCCCCATGTTTTCTGGTTCCTCACAACCTTACCACTCACAGGGAACTTAGTTTTCAGCCATAAAAGCTGCAACAACCAAAATACTCCTCGCAACCCGTAGGGCTATGCCCGTCCCCGCCCCTCGTACCTATCTTTGAAGGCGAATTTAATAGTTGCATTCTGACGCACAGCTAGGCAATCTAATTCGAAATCAGCAACTTTGCTGGGTCGTTAAACCATTCAATTAGGATAATTGCAATGAAACGTATTCATTCTCTAGCAGCGTTAATCGCACTATCTCTTAGCGCACACAGCATGGCCGCTGTGACCATCGATGTACCCGATACTGTAAAAATTCTGGCCGTCAACCAAGACAAGCCTGAGCTCTCTGGTGGTCTGTTCGCTGCAACCAAAACCCTGACTCTGCCCGATGGTGAAAACCAAGTTGTGTTCCGCTACTCACCTTACTTCGACCGTGGTGGTGACCGTGACATCATTGATAGCCGAGCGACCATCGCGACGTTTAATGCCAGCAACCAAGAACTGCAATTTGACTTACCTCGCTACCGCAATGCCGCAGATGCCCGCTCTAAAATCAACACCATGGAGTGGCAATTCGTTAACGAGGCAGGTCAAAGCGTTGAGGTGAAAGAAGATCAGCTGATCAAAGATGGTATGCAGATTGGTCGCGACTATGTACGCGAAATTGAGGATTACAACCGCGCAGGTGGTGTAGCGGCGGTTGGTATTGCAGCGACGGCGGCGATCCCAACGCAGCTCCCAGAGACCTCAGCGGTGCCTACCCAACTGCCAGAGACACAAGGCTCTATCAGCACTGCAGAAGAGATGCTGTACTTCTGGTATAGCAAAGCTGATGATGATGCGAAAGCGCGTTTTAAGGCTTACATTGACGCTCAATAATCGTCCCTTTGGCTTTATCTGCTAATACGGGATATGAGTCATAACTTGCTGTAGCAAATCAAAAAGGGTGCTGAGTTTAACTCAGCACCCTTTTTTCATTGGTGATCACAGTCGGCATTCTGTTGCTGTGATTACCAAGGGTTGTGATTACCAAGGGTTGTGATTACCAAGGGTTGTGATTACCAAGGAAGCGTGACGGGATAAATACCAACCGATTCTGTCATGCCTTTATATTTTAGCCCACTCGCCTCACACATCGATATTCACTGATTGAGACCGTTCTATTCTCAGCTCACGAGTATTGAGTGCTTCTCTCTTCCAGATTTTTTGGATAGTCGTGATGCTCA